>NZ_JARVSW010000029.1:0-253972 GCF_030208985.1 Pseudomonas sp. MEJ108 | reverse complement strand
ACATCTTTGATTTCTCGCGGAGTAACTTGGGTTGCTGATAATCTGTTGACTTCAGTCTGACACCACAAGCACCCACACGAATTGCTTGATTCAGTTGTTAAAGAGCGGTGGGTTAAGACCTTTCGTCTCAACCGAGGCGCGCATTCTACAGCGTCCTCTGTATCTGTCAAGCGGTTATTTCAAGAAGTTTTCAAAGTTTCCTTTGCAACTTCAACCACTTGCGCTGCGATCAACTCTTGAGTTGCTCATCAGCGGGAGGCGAATTCTACAGCGTTACAACCGCGTGTCAAACTCTTTTCTCTCACCGCTGTCGATCACTCCAGACCCGACCTCCTTCCTCGCTGACTCTTCACTCCAAACCCTTGCAAACTATTGATCTACAAGGCTTTTTCGTTTCCGTCTGCGCCGGAAGTGGGGCGAATTATAGACACCTCAGCGAGGGCGTCAACCGTTAATTTCAAAATCGCCAAAATTAACCTTAAAGGCCCCTTGGCTATAGAGAAGAGCCCGTCGCAAACGCTTTCTTCTATATAGCTACAGCACCCCTGCCTCGCGCAGCAGAGTGATCTCTTCCTCTCCCATCCCCAGCAGCGCCTGCAGCACTTGCGCCGTATGCTCTCCCAGCAATGGCGGCGCCCTTGTGTATTCGACTGGCGTCTCAGACAGCCGTATCGGGCTGGCGACCTGCGGAACACGCCCGGCCAGCGCATGGGGAAGCTCTATGGCCAGGCCACGCGCTACTACGTGCGGATCGGCAAACACCTGGGCCAGGTCATTGACCGGCCCGCAAGGCACACCGGCGGCCTCCAGCTCACTGACCCACTGGGCAGTGGTCTTGAACACCGTTACCTGGCGAATCAACGGAATCAGCTCGGCACGATGAGCCACTCGTAGCGTATTGGTCAGGAAGCGCGGATCCTCCGCCCACTGCGGCTGCCCCACCACAGCGGCAAACTTCCTGAACTGACTGTCATTGCCGACGGTAAGAATCAGGTCGCCATCAGCCGTGGGGAAGTCCTGATACGGCACGATGTTGGGATGAGCATTTCCTAAACGTTTTGGCGCTACCCCTGTCGTCAGGTAGTTCATGGCCTGATTGGCCAGACAGGCTACTTGTACATCCAGCAGCGCCATATCGATGTACTGGCCGATATCGCTTTGATCACGATGCGCCAGAGCAGCGAGAATGGCCGTCGTCGAATACAGCCCCGTCAGGATGTCGGTCAATGCGACGCCGACCTTCACCGGCCCGGCACCCTCTTCACCCTCCGGCAAACCGGTAAGGCTCATCAGGCCGCCAAGCGCCTGGATCATGAAGTCGTAACCCGGACGCCGCGCATACGGCCCGCTTTGCCCGAAGCCGGTAATAGAGCAATAGATCAGCCTCGGGTTGACCGCCCTCAGCGACTCGTAATCCAGTCCGTAAGCCGCCAGCCCGTCGACCTTGAAGTTTTCGATCACGATGTCGGACTTCGCTGCCAGTTCGCGCACCAGCCTTTGCCCTTCAGGACGCGTGAAGTCGATGGTCACTGACTGCTTGTTGCGATTGGCGGACAGGTAATAAGCCGCCTCGCTGGTGTTCTGCCCCGCAGCATCCTGAAGGAACGGCGGCCCCCACGAGCGCGTATCATCGCCACACCCGGGGCGCTCGACCTTGATGACGTCAGCGCCGAGGTCAGCAAGGATCTGCCCGGCCCATGGCCCGGCCAGGACTCTCGACAGGTCGAGCACCCGGATATGCGAAAGCGCCCCCATGATCAGCCCTCCTTAATAGAAAGCCTGAATGCCGGTCTGCGCACGCCCAAGGATCAACGCATGCACGTCGTGCGTGCCTTCGTAGGTATTCACAACCTCCAGGTTGACCAGATGCCTAGCGATACCGAACTCGTCCGAGATGCCATTACCGCCCAGCATGTCGCGCGCCAAGCGCGCGATATCCAGCGACTTGCCGCACGAGTTGCGCTTCATGATCGAGGTGATCTCCACGGCAGCCGTACCTTCGTCCTTCATGCGCCCCAGACGCAGGCAACCCTGCAAGGCCAGAGTGATTTCGGTCTGCATGTCTGCCAGTTTCTTCTGGATCAGCTGATTGGCCGCCAACGGACGCCCGAATTGCTGGCGATCCAGGGTGTATTGTCGCGCGGTGTGCCAGCAGAACTCCGCGGCACCCAGCGCACCCCAGGAAATGCCGTACCGTGCCGAGTTGAGGCAGGTGAACGGCCCCTTCAGACCGCGCACGTCGGGGAAGATGTTCTCTTCGGGGACGAACACGTTATCCATGACGATCTCGCCGGTGATCGATGCGCGCAAACCAACCTTGCCGTGAATGGCCGGAGCGCTCAGGCCTGCCCAGCCTTTTTCGAGAACGAAACCGCGAATATCGCCGGCATCGTCCTTGGCCCACACCACAAACACATCGGCGATCGGGCTGTTGGTGATCCACATCTTGCTGCCGCTCAAGCGGTAACCACCCTCGACACGCCGGGCACGGGTAATCATCGCTCCAGGATCGGACCCATGATCAGGCTCGGTCAGGCCGAAGCAGCCGATCCATTCGCCCGAAGCCAGTTTGGGCAGGTACTTCTCTTTCTGGGCCTGCGTACCGAACTCGTTGATCGGCACCATGACCAGTGAGGACTGCACACTCATCATTGAACGGTAGCCCGAGTCGATACGCTCGACTTCGCGCGCAATCAACCCATAACACACGTAATTCAGACCGCTGCCACCAAACTCTTCCGGGATGGTCGCCCCCAGCAGCCCCACTTCGCCCATCTCGCGAAAGATGGCCGGGTCGGTTTTCTCGTGGCGGAATGCTTCCAGCACGCGCGGGGCCAGCTTGCTCTGGGCGAACTGCTCGGCCGTGTCGCGGACCATGCGCTCTTCTTCAGTGAGCTGTTGATCCAGCAACAAGGGGTCAATCCAGTTAAAGCTTGCCTTACCGCTCATGCCAGTTCCTCGCATTCAGATGAAATCATGCAGCGATCCTAGTCCCGGCCCATGCCAGCGACAAACGAGGTTTTATCAAGCGCCTGTGCTAATTTCTCACTCCGTGATACCAAAATTCGCTCTAAAACAAAAATATCAGTGAGAAGAAAGTACATGAGACGCAAGATACCCAGCACCACTGCACTGGTCAGTTTCGAGGCAGCCGCCCGCCACGAGAGCTTCACCAAGGCCGCCAATGAGCTGTCCCTCACGCAAGGCGCTGTGTGTCGGCAAATCGGCGGACTGGAGGAGTTTCTCGGCGTTGAGCTGTTCCGGCGTTCGCGCAGGGGCGTAAAGCTCACGGAAGCGGGGCTGTCCTATAGTCGTCGTGTGTCCCAGCAACTGGACGCGGTCGAGCGTGACACACTGTCGGTCATGGGCCAGCAAGGTGCCAACGCCATCGAGCTCGCCGTGGTGCCGACCTTCGGAACTCAGTGGCTGCTGCCGCGCCTGAAGGACTTCCAGCACAAGCACCCCGACGTCACGGTCCACCTGACCAACCGCACCCGCCCGTTCCTGTTTGCCGACACCGACTTCGATGCCGCGATCTACTTTGGCGATGCCGACTGGTCCGGCACCCAGTCGCATCGGCTGATGGGTGAAAACTCCATGCCGGTCTGCAGCCCCTCCTTTCTTGAAGGTCGCGACAGCCTGGAAGCACGCGAACTGGCCGAATTGCCGCTGCTGCAACAGACCACCCGGCCCTACGCCTGGCGGCAATGGTTCCACGCACAGGATCTGGATGTAGCGCGCGACATGACCGGCCCGCGCTACGAGCTGTTCTCCATGCTGGCGCAGGCGGCCATGCACGACATGGGCATCGCCCTGATTCCGCCCTTCCTCATTCAGCGCGAACTGCAGGAAAGGCGCCTGGTGATCGCAAACACCCGCGCACTGCCCGGCAGTAGCAGTAAGGCCTATTACCTGATGATTCCCGAGCGCAAAGTGGAATCGGCCTCGCTGACTGCATTTCGTGACTGGCTGATCGAACAGGCCCAGCGTTACCGGCTGCCCCAGGAACAAGCCTGAAGCCGTTCAAAGGTAGTCCATAGCGAAAGTCGCCTACAGATATAACCTTATGTCGCAATGAAGAAACTTCCCACTGATCACAAAAATCCGGCATGCCCCTTTATTTATAGGGACTTTAGCCCTATTCGCTGCTTTTCCCGGTTTTCCGCCAGAAAACTTCTATCACCTGTTTTTCGTAAGGAATAGCGCCACAAGCCTTACAGATAAAGGTCCTCGTCAGATCAGTGCGACAATAGGTCACAGTGTGACTTGTAGTTCATCTATAGTTTCGTTACAGAATGTATTGAAGCCCGCAAACTTCGCCTGCAAAATGCCCCGCCCCTGCTGCAAAGGGGTGTGCTGATTGGCCAAGCCAGACGCACCAGCCGTAGTGCACTGGCCTACATACGAACGATAAAAAATCGCGCAGGAGATTTGTCGTGCACATTGGTGTTCCTCTCGAAACACAAGCGGGCGAAACCCGGGTAGCTGCTACCCCGGAAACCATCAAAAAACTGATCAGCCAGGGTCACAGGGTTACGGTGCAAAGCGGCGCGGGCCTTCATGCCAGCGTTCCGGACAGCGCTTACGAGGCTGCTGGCGCAGTGATCGGTGACAGCAACGAGACCTATGCGGCCGAACTGATTCTCAAGGTCGTCGCACCTGACGATGAGGCGCTGAGCCTGATCAAAAGTGGCTCGGTGGTCGTCGGCATGCTCAACCCCTTCAACAACGAACTGATCGGCAAGATGGCTGCACGCGGCATTACCGCGTTCGCCCTGGAAGCCGCGCCGCGCACATCGCGCGCGCAAAGCCTTGATGTGCTGTCTTCACAAGCCAACATCGCGGGCTACAAGGCAGTACTGCTCGCCGCACATCATTACCCGCGCTTCATGCCCATGCTGATGACCGCTGCCGGCACCGTCAAAGCTGCCCGGGTGCTGATCCTGGGCGCAGGCGTTGCCGGTCTGCAGGCCATTGCCACCGCCAAAAGGCTGGGCGCCGTGGTAGAAGCCTCGGATGTGCGTCCGGCAGTAAAGGAACAGATCGAGTCGCTGGGCGCGAAATTCATCGATGTGCCCTACGAGACCGACGAAGAGCGCGAATGCGCCGAAGGCGTTGGCGGCTACGCGCGGCCCATGCCGGCCAGCTGGATGCAGCGCCAGGCCGCCGCTGTGCATGAGCGCGCGAAACTGTCGGACATCGTCATCACGACCGCACTCATTCCCGGCCGCAAGGCACCGGTGCTGCTCGGCGCAGAAACCGTGGCGCAGATGAAACCAGGCTCGGTGGTGATCGACCTGGCCGCTGCACAGGGCGGCAACTGCCCGCTGACCGTTGCCGATCAAGTGGTTGTCGAGCACGGCGTGACCATCGTCGGCCACACCGACCTGCCCGCTCTGGTCGCAGCCGATGCATCGGCGCTCTACGCCCGCAACCTGCTGGACTTCATGAAGCTGCTGTTCGACAAGGACGGCACATTCTCGATCAACCTCGAAGACGACATCGTCGCCGCATGCCTGATGTGCCGCGACGGGCAAGTTGTCCGCAAGAACGGCTGAGGACACACCAATGGAAGAGCTGATTTCCCCCGGCGTCTACAACCTGATCATTTTCGTACTGGCGATTTATGTCGGCTACCACGTGGTCTGGAATGTCACGCCTGCGCTGCACACGCCACTCATGGCGGTCACCAATGCCATCTCCGCCATCGTCATCGTCGGCGCCATGCTCGCCGCCGCGCTCACGGTCACCCCGCTGGGCAAGACCATGGGCACGCTGGCGGTCGCACTGGCGTCCGTGAATGTGTTTGGCGGGTTTCTCGTCACTCGGCGGATGCTGGAGATGTTCAGGAAAAAGGCCCCCAAGGCAAAGGATGAGGCGCCCAAGTCATGAGCATGAATCTGGTTACTCTGCTGTACCTGATCGCATCGATCTGCTTCATCCAGGCACTCAAAGGCTTGTCGCACCCGACCACCTCGCGCCGTGGCAACCTGTTCGGCATGCTCGGCATGGGCCTGGCGGTCATCACCACAATCGGCCTGGTGTTCAAACTGGCGGCACTGTCTAGCGCTGAAGGGACCAGCGCAGGCATCGGCTACATTGTGGTCGGCCTGCTGGTGGGCGGAACCGCTGGCTCGATCATGGCCAAGCGCGTCGAAATGACCAAAATGCCGGAACTGGTGGCGTTCATGCACAGCATGATCGGTCTGGCAGCGGTATTCATCGCTATAGCTGCCGTGGTCGAGCCTCAATCGCTGGGTATCGTTCGCAATCTGGGCGATGCGATTCCGGCCGGCAACCGTCTGGAGCTGTTCCTGGGTGCAGCCATCGGTGCGATTACCTTCTCGGGTTCGGTCATCGCTTTCGGCAAACTCTCGGGCAAATACAAATTTCGCCTCTTTCAAGGCGCACCGGTACAGTTTGCCGGCCAGCACACGCTCAATCTGGTCCTGGGTCTTGCCACGCTGTTCTTCGGCCTGACCTTCATGTTCACCGGCAGCCTCACTGCCTTTGCGATCATGCTGGCGCTGGCCTTCGTCATCGGTGTGCTGCTGATCATCCCGATTGGCGGGGCCGACATGCCGGTGGTGGTCTCGATGCTCAACAGCTATTCAGGCTGGGCAGCAGCCGGCATCGGCTTTTCGCTGAACAACTCGATGCTGATCATTGCGGGCTCACTGGTAGGCTCCTCGGGCGCGATCCTTTCCTACATCATGTGCAAGGCGATGAACCGCTCGTTCTTCAACGTGATCGGCGGTGGCTTCGGCGGCGCAACGGACTCGGCAGGCCCGGCGGGTGCCAAGGAAGCGCGCCCGGTGAAGTCAGGTTCGGCAGACGACGCAACCTTCTTGCTGACCAATGCCGATACCGTGATCATCGTGCCCGGCTACGGCCTGGCAGTGGCTCGTGCCCAGCATGCGCTCAAGGAACTGACCGAGAAGCTCGTCCACCGCGGCGTCACTGTGAAGTACGCCATTCACCCGGTGGCCGGACGCATGCCGGGGCACATGAACGTGCTGCTGGCCGAAGCCGAAGTGCCTTACGACCAGGTCTTCGAGATGGACGACATCAACTCCGAATTCGGTCAGGCCGATGTGGTGCTGGTGCTCGGTGCCAACGACGTGGTCAACCCGGCCGCCAAGAACGATCCGAAATCCCCTATCGCCGGGATGCCGATCCTGGAGGCGTTCAAGGCCAAGACCATCATCGTCAACAAACGCTCGATGGCCAGTGGTTACGCAGGCCTGGATAACGAGTTGTTCTATCTGGATAAAACCATGATGGTGTTCGGAGACGCCAAAAAGGTGATCGAGGACATGGTGAAGGCCGTCGAAAACGCCTAGCCTGACCCCGTTCCATTGAAGCCCCGGCTCGCTTGGCGACCGGGGCTTTTTACATTCCGCGTAACAGTGTTTTGCGCTGGAACCCGCTAATTAGAGCGGTCAAATGCGACCTTGGTAGCAGGACGAAGCTCGACCAAGGCTCTAGACTTGTCGTTCGCTTCTATCTACGAGACAGACCCATGTACCGTGACCGTATCCGCCGGCCCTCCCTGATGAGCAAGGTTATGAGCGCAGCCGACGCCGCCGCCTTGATTGAAGACGGCATGACCGTCGGCATGAGTGGCTTCACCCGTGCAGGCGAAGCCAAGGCCGTACCCCACGCGCTGGCCGAGCGCGCCAAAGTGACGCCGCTGAAAATCAGTCTGATGACCGGCGCCAGTCTGGGCAATGACCTGGACAAGCAACTGACCGAGTCCGGCGTTCTGTCCCGGCGCATGCCCTTTCAGGTCGACAGCACGCTGCGCAAGGCGATCAACAACGGCACGGTGATGTTCATCGATCAGCATTTGTCCGACACCGTCGAGCTGCTGCGCAATCGGCAGATCAAGGCTGTGGACCTGGCCGTGATCGAATGCGTGGCGATCACCGAAGAGGGCCACTTGGTGCTGAGTACCTCCGTGGGCAACTCGGCCAGCTTCGCCATTCTGGCCAAACAGGTCATCGTGGAAATCAACCTGTCCCAGCCACTGGAGCTGGAAGGCCTGCACGACATCTATATACCCAGCTACAGACCGACACGCCTGCCGATTCCGGTCCTGGAGGCCGATTCGCGTATCGGCAGCCACGCGGTGAAGATCGACCCGGCAAAAATAGTCGGCATTGTCATCAGCAACCAGCCTGACTCGCCCTCCACGGTCACACCACCTGATGCGGACACGCAGGCCATCGCCAATCATCTGGTGGAGTTCTTCAAGAAAGAAGTGCGCGAAGACCGGCTGACCGACAAGCTGATGCCACTGCAGGCCGGGATCGGCAACATTGCCAACGCCGTGATGCACGGCCTGCTGGCGTCGCCCTTCACGGACCTGACGATGTACTCCGAGGTGCTGCAGGACTCGACCTTCGACCTGTTCGATGCAGGCAAACTGACTTTCGCCTCGGGCAGCTCCATGACCTTGTCGGCGGCCAAGCACGCCGAGGTCTTTGCCGACTTCAATCGTTACAAGTCCAGGCTGGTGTTGCGCCCCCAGGAAATCTCCAACCACCCCGAGGTGATCCGCCGTCTGGGCATCATCGGGATCAATACCGCGCTGGAGTTCGACCTGTACGGCAATGTGAACTCCACCCACATCTGCGGGACACGCATGATGAACGGCATCGGCGGTTCCGGAGACTTCTCGCGCAACGCGCACCTGGCGATCTTCGTCACCAAATCGATCGCCAAAGGTGGCGCGATATCCAGCGTCGTGCCCATGGTCAGCCATGTCGACCACACCGAACACGACGTCGACATCCTGGTCACCGAGCAGGGCCTGGCGGATCTGCGCGGCCTGGCGCCTCGCGAGCGCGCCAGGGTGATCATCGACAACTGCGTGCATCCGGATTATCGCGACGCGCTGAACGCCTATTTCAGTGCTGCTTGCGCTGTGGGCGGGCACACCCCGCACATCCTGCGCGAAGCACTGAGTTGGCACATCAACCTGGAAGAAACCGGGCGCATGTTGCCATGCCTGAACAGGACAGTTGGAAGTGAGCAAGCGCTTTTCTGATTCACTTTCAGCTGGCACCCAAGGGCTTATGAAAAAACTGTACTGCTGTACCGGTCATAAAACTGCCTTGAACGGTCAAAATCACCACAATCGACCACAAAACGCACCCATAAAGTGCAGACCGGTACAGTTGCCCCATTTATGAACAAAACAGTGCCCGATCACAGTTAACTGAACCCTCACAATACAGGTGAACTGTGTCTATGGAAGCTGGACGCGCACGAGGAAAATGGGCACCAGTCAAGCAACTCACTTATCCCGCCACAAGCGGAAGGAAGTCACACCATGGAACGTACAATCAGTTCCGATCTGTTCAGCGAAAGCACCGTTACCACCGCAAAAGCCTCTCTGCCTCTGCGCGTATTCGCCAACCTGATGCTCTGGCAGCGTCGCCTGTCCAGCCGCCACCAGCTGGCCCGTCTGGATGCACGCCTGCTGGCTGACGCCGGTATCAGCGAATCCCAGCGTTACGAAGAGCTGAGCAAGCCGTTCTGGCGCTAAACATGCGCCCGCTGGTCCTTGACCTTTAGGTCTCCTGCCAGCACCCCGAATTGCTTCATACAAGACCCGTCTCAGGCAACTGAGGCGGGTTTTGTCGTTTCAGGGGGCAGATTAAGGAGTTCTGGCTAGACAGGTACAGTTTTTAAGAAGCTTAAAACTGCAGGTACAGTTACCAAATATTGCAAACTGTGTAAGCCGAAGCCATCGACCGTCATGACAACTGCGGTATCGGTGGGATAGTCTAGCGCTCTACCTCAGCCCTTCGGCTTCGCAGGCAGTCTGTGCCCACTTGTCCACAACGGAACTCGATCATGTCTCTGCTACGTAACCTTGGCGCTGTCTTTCTGTTGACCGCCGCAGCCGGTGCAAACGCCTCCAGCTTCATTGTCACCACCGACGCAGTGGTCGATGCCGTCAATGCAGCGACGCGCGCGACCTCCAACGTTTCTTCTTCCCTGAAAGACGACAAGATCGTTCTTGCCGCCCGTGACGACGCCGCCAGCTTCGTGGCCAGCTCCGGCGACATCCGTAGTGCTCGACTCGAAGGCGCGCTGCAGCATATCCGCCAGGTCCTGCCTGAACTGCAAGCCAGCGACAGCCAACTGGCTCAAGCCATCCTGGCCATCTGACCGCTGCGCCCCGGCCATGTGCCGGGGTAGCTCTGGCCCGCGCATTGCGCTAGCCTTGGAGGCTGTTTTGCCGGTTCGTGAAAGTCATGCGTTTAGTGCACCTTCTGTATATCGCTCCCTTTGCCAGCCTGATGTACGTCAGTCAGGTTCAAGCGTTCGATACGACCACGCAAGGCCTGGTCAAGACCGGCTACGCCACCAGTCAGGTTTCGACAGGACCGTTCGATAACAAACTGATCATGGCTGCCCGTGACGATGCGGCTGCATTCATCGCCAGCGGCGGAGAAATGCGCGGTGCCCGGCTTGAGTCAGCGCTGCACGCCCTGCGTCAGGCAGATGCAAAACTTCATGCCAGCGACCTTGAACTGGCGCAGGCAATCCTCGTCCAATAGCCACTTTCCCCTCTTCGCGTAACTGGAGACGTCACTACATGCGTACCCCGCTGATTGCTGCTTCCCTTGGCCTGCTCTTGCTGGCCGATTTTGCCCAGGCCCAGACTGTTGTGGCCACGAGCAACATCATCGTTCGTGCGTTCGGCCGTACCATCGATTTCACTTCCGACACCACCACATCGATCCGCGATTCCAAGGTCGTTCTCCAGGCCAAGGACGATGCTGCCAGCTACGTTGCCACCGGCGGTGATATCCACGGTGCCCAACTGGATGCTGCGTTCGACACGCTGCGTACCCGCGTGCCGGAAGCGCGCGGTGCAAGCGATCAGACCCTGGCTGAAGCAATCCTCGCATTGTGAGGCGGCTTCGCGCCTGGCTGCTCGCTGGCGCGCTGTCGCTGGTCGGTACGCATGCCTTTGCCAGCCTGAAGCTGGAACTGCACACCGACGGCCTCGATGCACCTCAACAGCAAGCCAGCCAGGCGCTGCTCGACGAAGCCCTGCATGCGTTACCGCCCAGCTTCGTCGAAGCACTGGACCGCACCGTCGAGGTGAGCTGGTCCGCTGAAATGCCGCAGAATGCCTACGGCCAGGCCGCCGGTCCCTATCAGCTGTACCTCAACAGCCACCTGCTGGCGTCATTGACGGACGGCTCGGCCGCCACCGCCCAGACGGGCCGACCACACGGCACGGTGCGTCGTGAGTTGCTCGCCACTGTCCTGCATGAGCTGACCCACGTCTACGACCGCGCCCGCCTGTGGTCGCCCAGCGAGCGAGCGGCGATTTTTCGCTGCACATCACGCAGCAGTTCGCTGGGCAAGGTCGGCCTGCCTGACAACTGCCGCGGCCAGACCGAGCGACGTTTCACCCTGAGTGACGATCCACGCCTGCTGGACCTGGCGGGCTGGCAGCAATATGTCGGACGTCGTGGCGACCGCGAGGAACATAACGGCCAGGTTGCCCGCAGCCCGGACATCTACGAAACCACCAGCCCGCTGGAATTCGTGGCGGTGAACATGGAGTACTTCCTCCTTGATCCGGCCTACGCCTGTCGTCGCCCTGCCCTGTATGCGTATTACAAGGAGCGTTTCGGCTGGGCACCTGCAGCCCGTAACGAATGCCCAAAGTTTTACCCCTACCTGAATGCCGGCAGCGACTTCGGCCGAGAGCCACTGGGCAAGCTGGACCCGGAACGGGTCTATGCGGTGGATTATCTGTTGGCCGAGGCGAACCAGAACTGGGCAAGCCGCTGGGGCCACAGCATGTTGCGCCTGGTGATCTGCAAACCCGGTCGCCCGCGCGGCCCGGATTGCCGACTGGACCTCGATCAGCATCTGGTGCTGTCTTACCGGGCGTTTGTCGGCGACGTGCAGCTGTCCAGCTGGGACGGCCTGATGGGGGCCTACCCGTCGCGCCTGTTCGTCCTGCCACTGGCGCAGGTCATCGATGAATACACCAAGACCGAACTGCGCAGCCTGGCGTCGGTACCGATCAAGCTGTCGCGTCCGGAAATAGAAGGGCTGGTGCAGCACGCTGCCGAGATGCACTGGAGCTACGACGGCAACTACTACTTCCTTTCGAACAACTGCGCCGTTGAAAACCTCAAACTGCTGCGCGCCGGTACGCACAACCCCAAGCTCGTCGGCCTGGACAGCATTTTGCCCAACGGTTTGCTTGAAGTCCTCGAAGGCCGTGGGCTGGCTGACACCAGCGTACTGGACGATCCCAAGGAGGCGCTGCGTCTGGGCTATCGGTTCGACTCCTATCGCGACCGCTATCAGGCGATGTTCGAAGTGCTGAAGAAGCACCTGCCGATCAAACAGAACACCGTGGAAGACTGGATGGCCCTGCCAGCCAGTGAGCGCAGCCAGTGGTTCGCTAAAGCCGATCTGCGTACCAGCGCTGCGATTCTGCTGCTCGAGCAGGCCAGCCTGCGCAGGCAACTGTTGTTGGCCCAGGACGAAGTGAAACAGAGCTACCTGGGTGCGCGGGAATTGAAGGACGGCAAAGTCTCCAACGCGACCAAAACGCTGCAGGAGATCCTCGCCAGCAGCGGGTTCCTCAGCCGGCCTGCCGAGCTGCTGGGCAGCGACGGTTACGGCTTGCCACAGGCGGGTGAATGGCAGCGTCTTGAGGCAGAAAGCAGTCAGCGCCAGAAGCAGCTCAAGCGCCTGACCGGCGATCTCGACAAGGAAGTGCGAGCCCTGCTGGAGCCTGAGCGCGCCAAAGAGATTGCCGCCAACGAAGCCAACCTCAAACAGGTGTCCGAGCACCTCAGGGCGTTGCACAAGGCTGCAGGCGGGCTGCAGCTGCCGTGATCAGGCGGCTTTCTTTCTCGGTTTGAGGTATTTGACCAGGCCCTGGAACCAGATCACCAGGGCCGGGTTGCCCTTGATCTGAATATCCTTGTCCTGAATGCCCTTCATGAACGCCAGCTGCTTGTTCTTCGCCTGCAGGGTATCAAAGCCGAAGGCTGCATCACGAAACACGATGGCAAAGGCCGGCTCTGCAACCGTGCCACTTGCACTGCGAATCCGCTGATCGTGGACCATGAAGTGACGTGCAACCTTGCCATCTGCGGTCTGCAACTGAAAGGTCAGGTCCTTGCCAGCCAGTTGCTGCTGAAACGCAGGGTTGTTACGACTGGCGCGAGCCATCAGCAGGCCCAGCATCCACAACAGAAAACGAAATTTCATACACGGCCTCTGAACACGCGGGTTCCGATTCGGGATCGGCGTGGCAGTGTAGCGGGTTATCGGCGCAAAACCTGTAGGACAAAATGGATATCGAAGGAGATCGGCACTAAACGGCCGTTGAGCGCGAGGATGCTGCTCCGCGTGGGAAGCAGCATCACACTGACATCAACGAATGCTGTTGATGCTGCCTTTGTTACCCGTGACCTTTACATCGACCTTCTTGAAGATGAAGTAGTCCTTGACGCTGACTTCGTAGCGCGGCGCGACGATCAGATCGGCGCCGGAGGATTTGACCGCTTTGAAGGCGGCTGCCGCTTTGGTCGTTGACACAGGATCAGGCAACGCCAGACCCAGGCCGCCACCGCCACTTGCGCCACCGTAGGTCACGCCATCGGCGAACTGATTATCGCCGCCGAAGCTCAGGAAATTGAACAGCACGTTGGTGGACGACTCGCCGCTGATGGTGCCGCCAACCTTGACGTCAGCCTTCAGGTCGGTTTTGACCGTGCCTTCCAGCGGTGCGCTTGGCTGGCTGACGTTGTAGCTCACACAACCGCTGGTCGTGGCGATCAGCGCCGCAACAGCAGCAAACTTCCATGGCTTTTTCATTCGAGATTTCCCAAGAGTAATTGAAGGGGTGCAGCAGGGGCGGCACTCTAAGGGAATCAACAACAAGAAGAAGTCAGGCAAAGCTGGGGCTTTGGAAGGCAATTACACGCAATGGGGTAGGACAATTCTCGCAGGGAGCGAAAGGCATCATCGGCGTCATACGACAGAAACAAGAAACGGGCACCCAATCCGATTGGTGTGCCCGCCTGTGGGTCGCGCGCCTCCCGCCGAGGCGCACAACAGGGTGTCAAGGATTGACGCTGTCTTTCAGGGCTTTCCCCGGTTTGAAGGCAACCGTGTTGCTTGCCTTGATTTTAACCGGCTCCCCGGTCTGTGGGTTCTTGCCAGTGCGAGCGCCGCGGTGGCGTTGCAGAAAAGTACCGAAACCTACCAGCGTGACACTGTCCTTGCGGTTCAGTGCGCCAGTAATCTCTTCAAGGATGGCATTGAGAACGCGATTGGATTGTTCTTTGGTGAGATCCGCCTTTTCAGCGATGGCGGCTGCAACATCTGGTTTGCGCATATGAAGCCTCTTTTACGGTTTTTTGTTTTTATGTCCCGCGCCGCTTTTGTAAAACAACGGCAACAAGGCGCCGCGACAGCTCTACGTAGCGGCAGACAAGACCGAGGATGGCATGCCGAACTGACCCGCGCCAGTGCATGAACGCGGTTTATTGGCAGAAATACAGGGTCAATCCGACAAAATGACGAGAAATCACGCCAATAACGCAGGTAACGCCTTGTTGAGTGCGAGTTTTTCCATAACCGCAGCGCCTGTCAGGGCATAGCCCAGCAGATGGCCATCAGCGTCGTGACACAGCGCCTTGATGTCAGCGCCCTGCCCTTCGACGCTCCAGTGGCCATCGCTGCCACGCGGCGGCGGCGAAACCACCAGCGGGCAGGCGGGCGTCTTCACGGTGATCGGCATGGGCCCGTATTTGACGGAAGTCGGGTTTCCGGCCAGCGTCTGGGCCAACGCACGAGCGCAGCTCATCAACGGCATCACGTAGAGCAGGTTCAGGCCATCGACTTCAGCGCAATCACCCAGCGCGTGGATGTTGGCGTGGGAGGTTTGCAACAGGCGGTCGACCAGAATGCCGCGCCCGGTCTGCAGCCCGGCGGCAGCGGCCAGTTCGATGCGAGGACGCAGGCCGATGGCTGACACCACCAGGTCGCAGTCCATCACCTGCCCGTCCGACAAGTGCGCTTGCAGGCCATCACCATTGCGATTCAGACGGGTCAGCACCGGCCCCAGATGGAAACGTGCACCCAGGCTTTCAAGGCCGGACTTCACAGCAGCCGCAGCCTCAGGGGGCAACAGGGTCGGCATGACCTGTTCGCACGGCGCCACCAGATCCACTTCATAGCCGCCCAGGATCAGGTCGTTGGCGAACTCACAGCCAATGAGCCCTGCGCCGAGAATCAGCACCCGGCGTTTGCCCGCCGCAGCCGCCCGGAAACGGGCGTAATCCTGAAGATCGTTGATCGGGAAAACCGCGTCGCCGGCGTCGCCTTCCACCGGTACACGAATGGTTTCGGCGCCCCAGGCCAGCACCAGATCGCGGTAATACACCGCCTCTTCGCCGATCCACAGGCGTTTGTGGCCGGCATCGATCCCGCTGATGCGCGTGTGCGTACGAATCTCGGCCTTGAGCTGATCGGCCATGGCGCCGGCTTCAGCCATGCTCAGGCCGTCAGCCTCCTTGTTTTTGCCAAAGCCGGTAGAGAGCATCGGCTTGGAGTAGGAACGGCCATCGTCGGCCGTGATCAATAGCAGCGGCGTGTCCACGTCCAGCTTGCGAAACTCTCGGGCGAGGTTATACCCCGCAAGGCCGGTGCCGATGATGACGACAGGTGCGCTCATTGTTCTTCCCTATTTCACTGTGCCTGGTGCTCGTTGTTGCCAGCCCTTGTTTGCGGGCAGCAATCAGCCGATTTCGATCATCTCAAAGTCCATCTTGCCCACGCCGCAATCCGGGCACATCCAGTCTTCAGGCACATCCTGCCAGAGGGTGCCGGGCGCAATTCCGTCATCCGGCCAGCCATCGGCTTCGTTATAGACCAGGCCGCAGACGATGCATTGCCACTTCTTCATGTCAGGTTCTCTCGTTTATCAGGCTCAATAGCGTACGACGGTCGGTTGCCGTCTTCTGAAGGGGCGTTGTACTGATCGGCAGGCGCGGATGCAAGTCTGATTCTATAACCCGACGCTCTATCGACCGTCGGTCGAGACCGGCAATCATGCTAAGCTCGCGGCCTCGTTGGCTGCCGGAACTGGCTTACCGTGACCCAGCAATCCCCCGCATTCATTGGCCCTGCCTGGCTTGAGCGCGAGCAATTGATCGACGCACCGGACCCGGTAATGCTCGACTGGTTGTTCAATCAGGACTCCCTCACTCGTCGGTTGGACCGTTTGTCTGACGGTCGTTTCAGCGTATTTCCGCAGTTTGAAGGCTGGCAGCCCTTGCGCCCTGACGAGTGCCTGGCGCTGGGCCTGCCAGAGGCTGGCGAAGGCTGGGTGCGCGAGGTGTACCTGCGTGGTAACGGCAACAACTGGGTGTTCGCGCGCAGTGTCGCCGCCCGCAGCGCCCTGCAGGATGGTGGCCTGGATATGGACGAGCTGGGCACTCGCTCGCTGGGTGAGTTGCTGTTCAGCGACCCGGCGTTCGTGCGCGGCACGCTTGAAGTGTGTCATTACCCCGAGGCCTGGCTGCCGGCTGCCGATGCAGCGCGCGGACTGTGGGCACGCCGCTCGCGCTTTGATCGCGATGCCTTGAGCGTGCTGGTCGCCGAAGTTTTCCTGCCTGCCCTGTGCACTGCGATTCATGACAAGGACCACGTCTGATGTACCTGTCCCTCCTCAAATCCCTCAATCGTCTGAGCCCGCGCGCCTGGGACTTCATCCAGCTGACGCGCATCGACAAGCCCATCGGCGTCTACCTGCTGCTGTGGCCGACCCTGTGGGCGGTCTGGATTGCAGGCAAAGGCGCGCCGTCGCTGCAGACCGTGTGCATTTTTGTGCTCGGCGTCTTTCTGATGCGCGCGGCAGGCTGTGTGATCAATGACTTCGCCGACCGCAAGGTGGATGGCCACGTCAAACGCACCGAGCAGCGTCCGCTGGTCAGCGGCAAAGTCAGCTCAAGGGAAGCACTGGTGCTGTTTGCGGTGCTGGTCGGCCTGAGCTTTGTGCTGGTGCTGTTTACCAACGCGGCGACTATCTGGCTGTCGTTCGGCGGTCTCGCCCTGGCGGCCAGCTATCCGTTCATGAAGCGCTACACCTATTACCCGCAAGTGGTACTGGGGGCTGCGTTCTCGTGGGGCATGCCGATGGCCTTCACTGCCGAAACCGGAGAACTGCCCGCTGCAGCCTGGCTGCTGTACATCGCCAACCTGCTGTGGACCGTGGGCTACGACACCTACTACGCCATGGTCGATCGCGACGACGACCTGAAAATCGGCGTGAAATCCACGGCCGTCCTGTTCGGCGATGCCGACCGGGTCATCATCCTGACCCTGCAAGGGCTGGCACTGGGCTGCCTGATGCTGGCCGGTGCGCGCTTCGAACTGGGCGCGTGTTTCTACATCGGTCTGCTGGCAGCGGCAGGCTGCTTTGCCTGGGAATTCTGGAGCACCCGTGAGCGCGAGCGAGACGCCTGCTTCAAGGCCTTCCTGCACAATCACTGGGCCGGGCTGGCGATATTCCTGGGCATCGTCGCCGACTACGCGGTGCGTTGAAAACAGCCAGCGCCAGCCTGAGCACGAATTAAATAACTTCAGGATCGCGGGGCCTGCGCGCCCCCGCAGCCTGTCAGCGTGCTAGCCTCATTCAGACCTGTCACACGACTGCAATAATTCCGTTATCTAATGCGCCCCAAGACAGTTAAATGACAAGAGGTTCGAGCATGGCTGGCAGGAGCATCCTGATCGTTGACGACGAAGCGCCAATTCGCGAAATGATCGCCGTTGCGTTGGAAATGGCTGGATACGACTGTATTGAAGCCGAAAACTCTCAGCAGGCCCACGCGATCATCGTGGACCGCAAGCCTGACCTGATTCTGCTCGACTGGATGCTGCCTGGCACGTCCGGCATCGAACTGGCCCGGCGCCTCAAGCGTGATGAACTGACCGGGGACATCCCGATCATCATGCTCACCGCCAAGGGTGAGGAGGACAACAAGATTCAGGGCCTGGAAGTCGGCGCCGACGATTACATCACCAAGCCTTTCTCGCCCCGCGAGTTGGTGGCACGCCTCAAGGCTGTGCTGCGTCGCGCTGGCCCGACTGACGGCGAAGCGCCCATCGAAGTCGGCGGCCTGCTGCTCGACCCGATCAGCCACCGTGTCACCATCGACGGCAAACCGGCCGAAATGGGCCCGACCGAATACCGTCTGCTGCAGTTCTTCATGACCCACCAGGAGCGCGCCTACACGCGCGGTCAGTTGCTGGATCAGGTATGGGGCGGCAACGTCTACGTCGAGGAACGCACCGTCGATGTTCACATCCGCCGCCTGCGCAAGGCTTTGGGGGATGCGTATGAAAATCTGGTACAAACCGTACGCGGCACTGGCTATCGTTTCTCGACCAAAAGCTGACAACCGCTGCGTCGACGCAGGGCAAGGGCCGGTGCAGACCAGACAAGGATTTACCCCTAATTGAATCAAAATTGGCACGGCACTCTGATACGCCACATGTTGTTGCTGGTCACCGCCTGCCTGTTGGTCGGCCTGATCAGTGGGCAATATGCCTGGAGCCTGGCCGCCGGGCTGGGGCTGTATCTGGCCTGGACCCTCAAGCAACTGTTGCGCCTGCATGAATGGCTGAGCAGCCACAAGGCCGACGAGCCGCCTCCGGACGGTTACGGTCTGTGGGGCGAGGTCTTCGATAGCATTTATCACCTGCAACGTCGTGATCAACGCGTCCGCGGTCGCCTTCAGGCGGTCATTGACCGCGTGCAGGAATCCACCGCCGCGCTGCGTGATGCGGTGATCATGCTCGACAGCGACGG
Organism: Pseudomonas sp. MEJ108; assembly: GCF_030208985.1. Lineage (NCBI taxonomy): Bacteria > Pseudomonadati > Pseudomonadota > Gammaproteobacteria > Pseudomonadales > Pseudomonadaceae > Pseudomonas > Pseudomonas sp. MEJ108. The sequence goes on along the minus strand of NZ_JARVSW010000029.1, from coordinate 235,089 downwards.
CAATCTGGAGTGGTGGAACCGTGCCGCTGAAACCCTGCTGGGCCTGAAGACGCCGCAGGACAGCGGGCAGCCCGTGACCAACCTGGTGCGGCATCCACGTTTCAAGGAATACTTTGCGTTGGGCGACTACAGCGAGCCGCTGGAAATCCCGTCGCCGACCAACGATCGCCTGCGCATTCAGTTGCTGATCACCCGTTATGGCAACAATGAGCATCTGATGCTGGTGCGCGACGTGACGCGCATTCATCAGCTGGAGCAGATGCGCAAAGACTTCGTCGCCAACGTGTCTCACGAGTTGCGGACGCCGCTCACGGTGATCTTCGGCTACCTGGAAACGCTGCTCGACAACGTGGACGAGGTCAATCCACGCTGGGTACGTGCGCTGCAACAGATGCATCAGCAGGGCGGGCGCATGCAGACGCTGCTCAACGACCTGCTGTTGCTGGCCAAGCTCGAGGCCACCGATTACCCCTCGGACAACCACCCGGTGGTCGTCAATTCCCTGCTCAAGACCATCACCGCCGATGCCAACGCGCTGTCGGGCAGCAAGAACCAGCAGATCCACCTCAGCCTGGAAAGCGACATGCGCCTCAAGGGCAGCGAAAGCGAACTGCGCAGCGCGTTTTCCAACCTGATTTTCAATGCCGTCAAATACACCCCGGCCGAGGGCGTGATACGTGTTCGCTGGTGGGCCGACGAACGGGGCGCGCACCTGAGCGTGCAGGATTCAGGGATCGGCATCGAGACCAAACACCTGCCGCGCCTGACGGAGCGCTTCTACCGGGTCGATACCAGCCGCGCGTCCAATACTGGCGGTACAGGGCTCGGTCTGGCCATCGTCAAACATGTGCTGCTGCGCCATCGCGGCAACCTTGAGATCAACAGTGTTCTCGGCAAGGGCAGTGTTTTTACCTGTCACTTTGCCAGCGCTCAGTTGTCCAAACCCGCGAGCGACGATTCAGACTACTAGGCAATCCCGCTTCGAGCCGCTACATTGCCGGGTTCATAGCGTCCTCTCTGGCGTGACACGACCCTCTTCCTGTTAATACGGACCCTGCAAAACCCAATCATGGACCCTTCCCCTAGTTTTAACCTGTCTTCACTCTTCGCCGATTTCGGCATGATTCTTTTTGCTTTGTTCCTGGTCCTGCTCAACGGCTTTTTCGTTGCGGCAGAGTTCGCCATGGTCAAACTGCGCTCGACCAAGGTTGAAGCCATTGCCGACAAGAACGGCTGGCGCGGGCACATTCTGCGCAAGGTCCATGGCCAGCTGGACGCCTACCTTTCGGCCTGCCAGCTGGGGATCACCCTCGCCTCTCTGGGCCTGGGCTGGGTCGGTGAACCGGCCTTCGCGCACCTGCTGGAGCCGTTGCTCGCGGCGATGGGCGTGGACACTCCGGAATTGATCAAGGGCGTGTCGTTCTTTACCGCCTTCTTCATCATTTCCTATCTGCACATCGTCATCGGCGAGCTGGCCCCCAAATCCTGGGCGATCCGCAAACCGGAGCTGTTGTCGCTGTGGACAGCGGCGCCGTTGTACTTCTTCTACTGGTTGATGTACCCGGCCATCTACCTGCTCAACGCCAGCGCCAACGCCATTTTGCGCATCGCCGGCCAGGGTGAGCCCGGCCCGCACCATGAACACAGCTACAGCCGCGACGAATTGAAACTGATCCTGCACTCCAGCCGTGGCCAGGACCCCAGCGATCAGGGCATGCGTGTGCTGGCGTCGGCTGTGGAAATGGGCGAGCTGGAAGTGGTCGACTGGGCCAACTCCCGCGAAGACATGGTGTCACTGGACTTCAATGCGCCGCTCAAGGAAATCCTTGCCTTGTTCCGCCGTCACAAATTCAGCCGTTATCCGCTGTATGACGCTGAACGTGGCGAGTTCGTCGGCCTGCTGCACATCAAGGACCTGCTGCTGGAACTGGCAGCGCTGGACCATATTCCGGAGTCGTTCAACCTGGCCGAGCTGACCCGCCCGCTGGAACGTGTTTCCCGGCACATGCCGCTGTCGCAGTTGCTCGAGCAGTTCCGCAAGGGTGGCGCGCACTTCGCCGTGGTGGAAGAAGCCGACGGCAAGATCGTGGGCTACCTGACCATGGAAGACGTGCTCGAAGTGCTGGTGGGCGACATCCAGGACGAACACCGCAAGGTAGAGCGCGGCATTCTCGCCTATCAGCCCGGCAAACTGCTGGTACGCGGTGACACGCCATTGTTCAAGATCGAGCGCCTGCTGGGCGTCGACCTGGATCACATCGAAGCCGAGACACTGGCCGGTCTGATCTACGACACGCTCAAGCGCGTGCCGGAAGAAGAGGAACAGCTGGAAGTCGAAGGCCTGCGCATCATCATCAAGAAGATGAAAGGCCCGAAAATCGTCCTGGCCAAGGTGCTGAAGCTGGACTGACCCGATCAGCGGCGCCTGTTCAGCATCGGGCGCAGGGTGTTCTACCGGACGCCCATCGTTCCTCACGCTCCAGTGGGAATGCATTTCGCGACGCTCCGCGTCACAACCCTGCGCCGCACCCCATGCTCAGGCCAGGACGCGGAGCGTCCAGAACGGCATACCCACGCGGAGCATGGGCACGATAGGTGTTCTACCTGACGACTATCGTTCCTCACGCTCCAGTGGACTGCCTTGCGTGACGCTCCGCGTCACAAATCTGCGCCGCGCCCCATGTTCAGGAGAGGACGCAGAGCGTCCAGAACGGCATGCCCACGCTGGAGCATGGGCACGATGGTGATCTACCTGCCGCCTATCGTTCCTCACGCTCCAGCGTGGGAATGCCTTGCGTGACGCTCCGCGTCACAAATCTGCGCCGCGCCCCATGTTCAGGATCGGACGCAGGGCGTGGGAGCTATGAATGGCCCCCTGCTCAATTCCCGCCGACGGCGAAGTTGGGCAGGCTCTGCACCGGTGTGGCGAATTCGTAGGGGATCGAGACCAGTTCATTGCCCGAGTTGCGCTGCACGACAAAGTGCAGGTGCGGGCCGGTGCTGTTGCCGGTGTTGCCCGACCGTGCCAGCGCTGTTCCGACACTCACCCGCTGACCTTCCCTGACACTCACCGAGCCGCGCATCAGGTGCAGGTAGACGCCCATGGTGCCGTCGTCGTGCAAGATGCGCACAAAGTTGCCTGACGCATTCGAGCCCCGCCCTGACTGGCTGTTTTCGATCTTCACCACCGTGCCGCCGCGCGCGGCAATGATCGGCGTTCCCTCCGGCATGGCGATGTCCATTGCATAGCGCCCCTTGACGCCGTAATGGCTGTACCTGCCATTCGGGCCCTGAGTCAGGCGGAACGGGCCGCCAATCCACGGCAGCGGGTATTTGTAGGCTTGCACCGAGCCTTTGGGGTCTCCCAGGGTTGAACTCAGCATCGAGGCGTAGTTCATCGGCTTGCTGCCCACCTTGGGGCTCAAGACCACCACGCGCTGGTTGCTGCGCGCAGGGATCGTGCGGCGCAGCGTTGCCGACGAGCCAGAGACCCCCAGCACGTTGGTCACACTGGAAAGCTTGAGTTCGACCTCGACCGGGGCATACAGATCATTGCGCACGTACAGACTGTGTACGCCCTTTTCACGTCTGACACTCAAGTGCACCTGGCCGTCGATACGCTCGACCATGCGGTCCCGAAACACCATGACCGATGCGCCGGGCGTCGGCCGGTCCGAGAAGGACACCACGCCATTGGCATCGGTGAATTTATAAATCGTGACCGCCCCGGCCGACTGCACAGTCAACGTCAGGGCAAACAGGATAAGCAGGCGTTCAAGCATCGGGATGGTCGGGTTCAAGGGCACTGGGTGCCAAGCCTAGCAGCCTTGCAGGCAGAAGAGGACGCAAGGGTATCAATCGGACATGAATGAAGCGTCAAGGAAGGCACGCCAGAGCGCCGGTACGCGGTGTTGTGTAACACCGCGCAAAGCTGACGCAGCGTGGGCATGCCGTTCAGCTCAGAGGTGGATGTCAGGCACCCGGGATAAAGTGCTTCTGCGCCGTACCGCGTGCAATCAGACGCGACAGATAGTCGAGCTTCTGCGCATCCTGGTCGACGAAACGGAAAGACACCTGCAGCCATTCGCTGTCGGGCTTCTGCTCGAACGCGGCAACCGAGTGCAGGTAGCCATTCAGGCGCGCGACTTCGTTGCTCTCGCCCTGCTCAAGGTCCAGCACCGCGCTGTCGAGTACCTGCGGCAGGTTTTCGCTGACGCGAATCACCAGCGTGGCGTCTTTCAGGGTGAGGGCCTTGATCACGCACGACTGAATGCCGTTGGGCAGACGCAACTGGCCCTGTCCGCGACCGGTCGGCTCTGCCGATCTGGCGGGTGCAGGTGCTGGCTTGGGAGCTGCGGCAGCAGCAGGCGCGCTACGAACCACTTCGGCCTTGCCACCGGTCAATGCACTCAGCGAGTCATTGAGCGGCGAGTTCATGCGTGCCGGGGCTGTGGACATGACAGCGTCAAGCTTGCCGACTTTTGCCAGCGCTTTCTTGACCTTGGTCAGCAACTGTTCATTGGTGAACGGCTTGCCGACAAAATCGGTCACTCCAGCCTGAATGGCCTGCACGACGTTTTCCTTGTCACCACGGCTGGTCACCATGATGAACGGAACGGTTCTCAGGTAATTGTCTTGCTGGCGGCACCATGTCAACAGCTCAAGGCCGGACATTTCTGGCATTTCCCAGTCGCACAGGATCAGATCGAACGCCTCTTTGCCCAGCAACGTCTGAGCCTTGCGACCATTGACCGCGTCCTCGGTATGAATCCCGGGAAAATAATTGCGCAGCCCTTTCTTGACCAAGTCGCGAATGAAAGTCGCGTCATCCACCACCAATACACTGACCTTACTCATCGACGCTCCTGCGGGCGTGTTCACCTGGAGGCGAACTGCGGTATGCCAACACGCCCTTTGTTTCGGCAAGCATAGCGTTGACTGATAGCCAACTGCCATATTGATTGACTGCGCCGCGGCATTTAATCCGCTGGCGACGGGAAATACTGATCTGCACAACGAAAAACGCCCAGCGCGTGCTGGGCGTTTTTCTCGCAGGCAATCTTACTTATCGTCAGCGTCGCCCGGAACATTAGCGGTTTCGCTCGATATACCCTGCACTTCTTCCTTCATGCGCTTGAGACCCATGTGCCGCACGTCGGTCCCGCGCACCAGGTAGATCACCAGTTCGGAAATGTTGCGTGCATGGTCGCCAATTCGCTCCAGAGAGCGCAGCACCCAGATGATGTCCAGTACCCGGGAGATCGAGCGTGGATCTTCCATCATGTAGGTCGCCAGCTCGCGCAGAGCCGTCTTGTACTCGCGGTCGATGGTCTTGTCGTACTGCGCAACCGACAGGGCCAGCTCGGCGTCGAAGCGGGCGAACGAGTCCAGCGCATCGCGCACCATGTTGCGCACCTGATCGCCGATGTGACGCACCTCGACGTAACCACGCGGCGCCTCGCCCTCTTCGCAAAGCTTGATGGCACGGCGTGCGATCTTGGTGGCTTCATCACCAATGCGCTCCAGGTCGATCACCGACTTGGAAATGCTGATGATCAGGCGCAGGTCGGACGCCGCAGGCTGGCGACGAGCCAGAATGCGCAGGCACTCTTCGTCGATGCTGCGTTCCATCTGATTGATCCGGTCGTCGACCTCGCGAACACGCTGGGCAAGACCGGAGTCGGCCTCGATCAACGCCGTGACCGAATCGTTCACCTGCTTCTCGACCAGGCCACCCATTTCGAGCAAATGGCTGCGAACATCTTCGAGTTCAGCGTTGAACTGTTGGGAAATGTGATGCGTATGGCTGTCTTTGTGGATCATGCTGGGTGTCCTTGGAACGTCCGGTTAATTGCGAAAACGCAGCGGTGGTTCAGGGCTGACGAAGCACGTACTACCCGTAACGACCGGTGATGTAGTCTTCTGTCTGTTTTTTTGCCGGGTTGGTGAACAAGGTATCCGTATCACCGAACTCGACAAGCTTGCCCATGTACATAAACGCGGTGTAATCCGACACCCGAGCCGCCTGCTGCATGTTGTGGGTAACGATCACAATGGTGTATTTCGATTTCAGTTCGTAGATCAGTTCTTCGACCTTGAGAGTCGAAATCGGATCAAGTGCCGAACAGGGTTCGTCGAGCAGCAGGACTTCCGGCTCCACGGCGATCGTTCGGGCAATGACCAGACGCTGCTGCTGCCCCCCGGACAAACCCAATGCCGACTCATGCAGTCGATCCTTGACTTCATCCCAGAGCGCAGCGGCTTTCAGCGCCCACTCGACAGCTTCATCGAGCACGCGCTTCTTGTTGATCCCCTGAATGCGCAGCCCGTAGACCACGTTTTCATAAATCGTCTTGGGGAACGGATTGGGCTTCTGAAACACCATGCCGACGCGTCGACGCAACTCGGCGACTTCCTCGCCCTTGGTGTAGATGTTATGCCCGTACAGGTTGATCGCGCCCTCGACCCGGCAACCATCGACCAGGTCGTTCATGCGGTTGAAGCAGCGCAACAACGTCGACTTGCCGCACCCGGACGGGCCGATGAACGAGGTTACCTTCTGCTTCGGGATATTCAGGGCAATATCGAACAGCGCCTGCTTGTCGCCATAGAACAGATTCAGGCCTGGCACTTCGATGGCCACGCTCTCGTCGGCCAGATCCAGGCGTTGCTTGTGCCGCCTCAGGGCCGACATGTTCATGCCACTCGTCGGGCTTTCATGCTGCATGGATTGCTCCTGTGCGAACGGTTCGCGTCATCGAACGGCCGCGTTTGCCAAAGGGCGAATTCGGAATCAATTGTCGAGCGCCTTGTACTTTTCCCGCAAATGGTTACGGATGCTCACCGCCGACAGATTGAGCAAGGCGATGACCAGTACCAGCAGCAGTGCGGTGGCATAGACCAGCGGGCGGGCTGCCTCGACGTTGGGGCTCTGGAAGCCGACATCGTAAATGTGGAAACCCAGGTGCATGATCTTCTGATCGAGGTGCAGATAAGGATAGTTGCCGTCCAGCGGCAGTGACGGCGCCAGCTTGACGACGCCCACCAGCATCAAGGGCGCAACTTCCCCGGCGGCACGCGCCACCGCGAGAATCAGCCCGGTCATCATTGCCGGGCTAGCCATCGGCAACACAATCTTCCACAGCGTCTCGGCCTTGGTTGCACCCAGTGCCAGCGAACCTTCACGCAGGGTCAGCGGAATGCGCGCCAGCCCTTCTTCGGTTGCCACAATCACCACCGGCACGGCGAGCAGTGCCAGGGTCAGCGAGGCCCATAACAGGCCAGGCGTGCCGAACGTCGGAGCCGGCAGCGCTTCAGGAAAGAACAGCCGATCCACCGAACCGCCAAGTACATAGACGAAAAAGCCCAGGCCGAACACGCCGTAGACAATCGCAGGCACACCGGCGAGGTTGTTCACCGCGATGCGAATCAACCGGGTCACCGGCCCCTGACGCGCGTACTCACGCAGGTAGACCGCCGCCAGCACACCGAACGGCGTGACGATCACGGCCATGATCAGGGTCATCATCACCGTGCCGAAGATCGCCGGGAAGATACCGCCTTCGGTGTTGGCTTCGCGTGGATCGGCACTGAGAAACTCCCACAGCTTCTCGAAGTAGAAGCCGAGCTTGGTCACCGTGCCCATCGCATTGGGCTGATAGGCACGCACCACTTTGCCCAGGCTGAGTTCGATCTCTTTGCCGCTGCCATCACGCGCGGTCAGGCTGTCGCGATCAAAGGCCTGGTGCAGCCCGTCAAGACGCGCCTCGATCACCTTGTAACGCGCATCCAGCTCGGCACGCTCGGCGGCCATGTCCGCTTGCGCGGCGGCATCCAGCCGGCCATCGAGCTCCAGCTTGCGGGCCTGCAGACGCAGGCGCTCGATGCTGTGATTGATGGCACCAATGTCTTTCTTTTCCAGGGTATAGAGTTCGTCAGCCAGCTTTTCGACGCGTTTGATGCGCTCTTGCAGGACCGGCCAGGCCGCCTCGCCTTCGGCCACGATGCGTCCGCCCTCCTTGACGTTGACCAGATAGCCGTAGAAATTGCCCCACTCGCGACGCTCCAGCGTCATCAGGTCTGCAGGCCGGCTCTGCCCGGTCAGCCATTCGCCTACCACCCAGTTGAAGTCACTGGGGTTGATATCCCGATTGCCGACCTTGTACAGCTCACGGGTCATGAACTCCGGCCCCTGATCAGGCACCGGCAGGCCCGCGCTTTTCAGGCGCGCACGAGGTACCTGCTCCTGCTCGACCCGTTCACCGACCAGAACACTCGATTCCTGATTGGGTACCGCGTACTGCGCGCTCACCAGATCGGCGGGCCAGAAATGCCCAAGGCCGCGCACGGCGATCACCGCCAACAGGCCGATGGTCATGATCACAGCGATGGATACGGCACCCGCACTCATCCAGACGCCGGGGGCGCCACTTTTGAACCAGTTCCTGAGGGAGTTCCGCTTCACCAACGCCTACCTTCCTTACAGCGACGAGTATTGCTTGCGCAGACGCTGACGAATCAGCTCTGCGAGGGTGTTCATCACGAAGGTGAACATCAACAGCACCAACGCCGCCAGAAACAGCACCCGATAATGGCTGCCGCCCACTTCCGACTCCGGCATCTCCACCGCGACATTCGCCGCCAGCGTACGCATGCCTTCAAACAGGTTCATGTCCATGATCGGCGTATTGCCGGTCGCCATCAGCACAATCATGGTTTCCCCCACGGCCCGGCCCATGCCGATCATCAAGGCGGAAAAGATGCCAGGGCTGGCGGTCAGGATCACCACCCGCGTCAGGGTCTGCCACGGCGTTGCGCCCAGTGCCAGCGAACCCAGCGTCAGGCTGCGCGGCACGCTGAACACCGCATCTTCGGCAATCGAATAAATGTTGGGGATCACTGCGAACCCCATGGCGATACCGACCACCAGCGCATTGCGCTGATCGTAGGTGATACCCAGGTGGTCGCGAATCCAGGTGCTCATGTCCCCGGCGAAGAACCAGCTCTCCAGGTGCGGGCTCATGCTCAACGAGAACCAGCCCACCAACAGCACGACAGGAATCAGGATCGCGCTTTCCCAGCCATCGGGAATACGCAGGCGAAGCGAATCAGGCACGCGGGTCCAGAAAAAGCCCGCCAGCAAAATGCCGATCGGCGTGAGCAGCAGCACACTGAAAATGCCGGGCAGATGCCCTTCCAGATACGGGGCCAGAAACAATCCGGCAAAAAAGCCGAGAATCACCGTCGGCATCGCTTCCATCAATTCGATCACCGGCTTGACCTTGCGGCGCATGCCCGGGGCCATGAAGTAGGCGGTATAGATCGCCGCAGCCACGGCCAGCGGCGCGGCCAGCAACATGGCGTAGAACGCCGCTTTCAGCGTGCCGTAGGTCAACGGTGCCAGGCTCAGCTTGGGCTCGAAGTCGGAGTTGGAGGCCGTGGACTGCCAGATGTACTTGGGCTCATCGTAATTCTCGTACCAGACCTTGCCCCACAGCGAACTCCAGGAGACTTCCGGGTGTGGGTTGTCCAGCGTCAGCGGCAGCAGCTTGCCAGCGCTCTCGATCAGAATCCGGTTGGCGCGTGGCGACAACGCCAGAATGCCGGGCCCCTCGGCAACCTGGTCGATCAACAGGGTGCGGTGCGCAGTGCTGTGGAATACGCCCAGCTTGCCGGAAGTATCCAGAGCGATGAAGCCCTTGCGGCGCTGCTCGGCCTTGATCTGCGCGATAGGTGCGCTGCCCAGGCCGAAATCGCGGATGCGCATCAGGCGCTGCTCACCGTCGGTGCCACGGGCCATGAACCACTGGGACAGGCTGCCCTTGGAGTTGCCGATGATCAGCGAAATGCCGCCGACCAGTTGAGCGCTCGCCGTGATCTCGGCGTTGCCGTCTTCCAGCAATTTATAGCGGCCATTGAGGCTGCGATCGCGCAGGCTGAACACATCCGCCTGCGCGCGCCCGTTGATGACATACAACCATTGCTGGCGCGGGTCGATGTAGATCGCCTTGACTACAGCAGACATCTGCGGCAATTCGATGCGCGTCTGCTCGCGGGTCATCTCGCCGGTCATCATGTTTTCTTTCTGTTCGAGCGAGACGACATGCAACTGAGTGCCGGTCGCCCCTGCCAGCTTCAGGCTGTCGCCATCGGAGCTGACGGTGACATGCTCGACCGCACGCCCGGCCTCATCCAGTACCAGGGGCGCTTCGCCGTAGGGCCAGGCCACGCTCGGGGTGATGGTTTTCTGATCGTTCGGGTAGGTCGTCAGGTACGAGTGCCTGAACACCAGCACCTGACCGTTGGACAAGCCCAGGGCTATCAATGGCGCGCCGGGCTGGTCCTTGCCGATGGACGCGACGGACACGCCCGCGGGAAGCGGCAAGGCAATGCGCTGCAGCTCTGCGCCGTCCTCGAGGTTGAAAAAGACCACTTCGCCCTTGTCGGAAATGCGCATGCCGATCTGGTTCTGCTCTTCGATGGTGATCATCAGCGGCGCACCAGCGTCCTGCAGCCAGGCGGCATTCAGCGCAGGCTCGGCGGTCAGGCTGGCGCCTTTGAAAAGCGGCGCAACGACATAGGCAAGGTAGAAGAAGATCAGCGTGATGGCCGCCAGCACGGCAAGGCCACCAATGGCGACGTACCAATGAGTGAGACGATCCTTCAACGCACGGACACGACGCTTTCGCACCATCGCGGGCGTATTGAAATCAATACGCGCCGGAGGCGAATTCTGGTCCATCGTCGATTTGAACAGCTCATTCATGCGCACACACCGTAGACGCCTTGTATGACAGAAACATTACAGAAAGGTGACGCAAGAAAGCCCGCTGCCTGCGCAACCGGCGGCGGACTGTTCAATTTTGTGTGCAGGCCAGTCCATCGAGCCTCGCCCCAACGCGTACGCGATTACTTTAACGCCACGCCGCTCGCGCCCTGCAGGCCAAGATCGGCCAGCGTCTTTTCCACGACACGCGCAGGCAGCGGGATGTAACCGTCCTTCATCACTACTTCCTGGCCCTGTCTCGACAGCACCAGTTTCACGAACTCGGCTTCCAGCGGCGCCAAGGGCTGGTTCGGCGCCTTGTTCACATACACATAAAGAAAGCGCGACAGTGGATAACTGCCGTTCAGGGTATTGGCTTCGCTGTCTTCGACAAACTCGCCCCCTTCCTTCTTCGCCAGCGCAACAGCCCTGACGTTGGATGTCTTGTAACCGATCCCCGAGTAACCGATGCCGTTACGCGAATTGCTGATCGCGCTGACTACCGAAGCAGAGCCGGGCTGCTCGTTGACGTTGGCCTTGAAGTCGCCTTTGCACAGGGCTTCTTCCTTGAAGTAACCGTAAGTGCCCGACACCGAGTTACGACCGAACAACTGGATCGGTTTGCCTGCCAGATCGCCGGTCACACCGACATCACCCCAGGTTTTCGCATCTGCCCTGGCACCGCACAGGCGGGTCGCGGAAAAGATCGCGTCCACTTGCTGCAGGGTCAGGCCCTTGATCGGGTTGTCCTTGTGCACGAAAACCGCCAGGGCGTCCACCGCGACCGGAATCGCGGTCGGCTTGTAGCCATGTTTCTGCTCGAAAGCCGACAACTCGCCGTCTTTCATCTTGCGGCTCATCGGGCCCAGATTGGCCGTGCCCTCGGTCAGCGCGGGTGGCGCCGTGGAGGAGCCGGCCGCCTGGATCTGGATGTTCACGCTCGGGTATTCTTTCTTGTAGGCCTCGGCCCACAATGTCATCAGATTTGCCAGGGTATCGGAGCCGACACTGGAGAGATTGCCCGACACACCGGAGGTCTTGGTATAGGCCTTGATGGCAGGGTCGACCGCAGCCAGCGTATTGGCTGCCGTCACTCCGGCGGCAACCAGGATCAGTGCAGTCATCAAACGCTTGAGTGTCATCCTTGCGCTCCTGGCAGGGTGTGTCGGTGTCCACGAGCCTTTTTTGGCCAGTCTTGTGACTACTCTATGAATTGATTATGACAATAAGATGAAAAGGCTATCGACCTGTGCAGGTAGATAGCCTTTGGCTGTAGCGGTGCCAGAGCGATTCAACAGTGGGCGATGATCAACGCTTTCGGCTCAGCAAGAACGCACCGATGGCCATGCCCAGGCCGCAGAGGATCGCGACGTACCACGCCGGCCCCATCGGACTGCTCTTGAGCATGAAGGTCACGACCATCGGCGTCAGACCGCCGAAGATCGCATACGCCAGGTTGTAGGAGAACGACAGCCCCGAGAAGCGCACCACAGGCGGGAACGCCTTGACCATGACGTAGGGAACTGCGCCGATCGTACCGACGAACAGGCCAGTCACCGCATACAGCGGGAACAGCACTTCCGGATGGCTGCCGAGGATGTGATAGAACGTCCAGGAACTGATCAGCAGACCTGCGCTGCCCAGCAGAAACACCCAGCCTGCGCCGAAGCGATCCGCCAGTGCGCCCGCGGCGATACAGCCCACGCTCAGGAAGACAATGGCCAAGCTGTTGGCTTTCAGCGCCGTAGCAGCCGGAAAGCCATAAATGGTCTGCAGAATGGTCGGCGTCATCAGGATCACCACGATGATCCCGGCAGACAGCAACCAGGTCATCAGCATCGACAGCGCAACGGCGCCACGATGATCGCGCAGCACCGCCTTGAGCGGCACTTCCTCGGCCAGTGCCTTGCGCAGTTGCAGCTCGGCGAAGACCGGCGTTTCATGCAGCAGGCGGCGCAGATACACCGACATCAGACCGAACACGCCACCCAGCAGGAAAGGGATACGCCATGCGTAATCCGATACCTCGACCGGGGTGTAGATGCTGTTGATCGCCGTGGCGACCAGCGAGCCCAGCAGGATGCCCGCTGTCAGGCCGGCGGTCAGGGTGCCGCAGGCATAGCCGACACGACGTGCAGGCACATGCTCGGACACGAACACCCAGGCGCCCGGCACTTCACCGCCAATGGCGGCACCTTGAATGACGCGCATCAACAGCAGCAGAATCGGCGCCCACATGCCGATCTGTGCGTAGGTCGGTAGCAGACCCATGATCAGGGTCGGCACCGCCATCATGAAAATGCTCAGCGTGAACATTTTCTTGCGCCCCAGCAGATCGCCGAAGTGCGCCATGATAATGCCGCCCAGAGGCCTCGCCAGATAACCGGCGGCGAAAATGCCGAACGTCTGCATCATGCGCAGCCAGTCGGGCATATCCACCGGGAAAAACAGTTTGCCGACCACCGCCGCGAAAAACACGAAAATGATGAAGTCGTAGAACTCCAGCGCACCACCCAGAGCCGACAGCGACAGGGTTTTGTAATCGCTGCGAGTCAGAGGCCGCGCAGGCTGCGTGGAACTTGGAGGAACAGATGACATGACAAGGCTTCTCTTTACGTGTTCTTTGAAAAGGGGCGAGCGACAGCAACGCTGGCTGCTGCGGGGTGCCGTGCAGAAGCGATTGTCGGGAGCAACGGTGCAGATAGGCACCAAAATTGCGTGTACAGGCAGTCTTGTCACCTGTAGAGGTCCAGCAAGATAGCAAATTGCTACAAAAAACACATGGCAGAACTGCCACTGACACAAAATGAAGACCCACGGTCGTTCTATGACGCAACGCCCGATATACTCGCAAGTCGTCAACAGCCTTGGGAAGCTGTGCGAAAACGTCTGAATCAGCGGGTTTCGCAGAGTTTCCCTTTGGGCCACACCGGCGCTGAACACATAATGTTCATGCTCATGGTTTTGAATGGCACCTGTTAACCGCGACATACAATAATGAGAGTCATGGGTCAGAGGCACCCTAGGCATGATCGAGCTCGAACAAGAAGACCCAACCCCGCAAGGCGACCTTGCACTGCAAATCACCGCCCTTCCCCGCGAAACCAATGGCTTTGGCGACATTTTTGGCGGCTGGCTGGTGTCCCAGATGGACCTGGCAGGCACAGCGATGGCCAGCAAAGTCGCGGGTGGCCGTGTGGCGACCGTCGCCATCGATCGCATGGCGTTTCTTGTCCCGGTCGCAGTCGGCGAACAGCTTTCCTTCTACACCCGCACCCTCGAAGTCGGACGCACCTCGATCAAGATGATGGTCGAAGTGTGGAGCGACGACCCGCTCACCAGCGAATGGCGCAAGGTCACCGAGGCTGCGTTCGTGTTCGTGGCCATAGATGCCAGCGGCCGGACGCGCTCGGTTCCTGCGCGACGGTAAATTGTCGTTCGGTCATGGATTGGCTGCACGGGTAAACTCACCGAGCGTGAAGCGGTCTATTTTCGTCACGGTCATTGAGTGAGAACTTTGCATGCCAACATCCCCGGTTGAACCCACCGTTGAATCCATCCTTTACGATGAGCTGAACTGCTGGCGTATTTGCCACGGCGAAGCAGAGCTGCTGGTTGCGCAACAAGGCGCACACATCCTCAGCTATCAAGTGGCCGGGCAGCCGCCGCTGGTGTGGCTGAACGAAGAGGCGGTTTTCAAACGCGGCAAACCCATTCGTGCCGGCATGCCGATCTGCTGGCCGTGGTTCGGTAACCTGGAGCGCAACCCGCAAAGCGTGCAGGCAATGCGCGACAGCAGCGAACCTGCCAAGGCGCATGGCGAAGTGCGGGCGCTGGACTGGCAGTTGCTGGGTATTGGCGCAGATGGCGACGCACTGCTGGTGGAGTTCGTGCTTCCCGAAGCCGAAGGCCACTTGCCTGGCTGGCCGCACAACGTCGCCCTGAAACTGAGCATTCGTCTGGACCACGCACTGAATGTCAGTCTGGTCAGCTACAACTGCGGCACTGAGCCAGTAGTGATCAGCCAGGCACTGCACACCTATTTCGCCGTTAGCGACGTACGTCAGGTCAGTGTCGAAGGGCTCGACGGCCTGCGTTACATCGAAACCCTGGCAAACTGGGAAGAACGCGAGCAGAGCGGCGACCTGACCTTCACAGGCGAAACCGACCGCATCTACAAGGACACGCCGGGCGTGCTCAGCATCGTTGACCCCGAGTGGCAGCGACGCATCCACATCCGCAGCACGGGCTCGAACTCAGCCATCCTGTGGAACCCGTGGATCGAAAAGACCGGCAAGTTCACCGACATGGCAGCAGACGGCTGGCAGCGCATGGTCTGCGTCGAAACCGCCAACGTGCTGGACGACGTGGTCACGCTGGCACCGGACCAGATGCATGTGCTGGGTGTGAGTATCTGGAGCGAAGCGCTCTGATCGATCAGTAATCGATCAAGCCCATCAAAGGTCCGACTCAACCACCACACGGACCTTTGACGCGTCCATCGCATACGCCGCATCGGCAAGGTCATTACTGACCTTCTCGATTTTCAGGGTGCCTTCTACCCACAGTGGTGTGTAGATATCATCCAGTTTCAGACCCTTGGGGTAACGCACCAGCACCAGCTGGTTGGGCGGCGGTGGCGGAACGTGGATGCAGGCGCCTGGGTAAGGCACGATGAAGAACAGCGTACTGCGGCCCTTGGCATCGGTTTCGAGAGGCACAGGGTAGCCGCCGAGACGAATCGTCTTGCCATTCATTGCCGGGACGGTTTTGGTCGAATACATGACTGCTGGCAGACCCTTGCTCTGCTTCAGCCCACCCTTGCTGTCGAACGTGCCCATGGCTTCCGGAGAATTGTGGTCAATCTCGGGCATGGCTTCGAGGGCTTTTTGATCGGACTTGGGCATCAGCTCAAGCCAGTCGGTTTCCGGCAACTGGGCGAGTGCGGGACCGGAGAGCGCGGATAACAGCAGAAGAGTCATCAACAGGAAGCGACGCATGATAAAGCTCGGCAAAGGGGTGGAAAGTTGCCGAGCATTCTAGCCCTCTGCGCACTGTAAAACAGAGGGCTGACGCATAAGCGTTATTTCTTTCTGATCATGCCGTAGATAACCAGCAGGATGATTGCACCTACCAGCGCGCCGAGGAAACCTGCACCCTCGCCTGCCTGATAGATACCCAGCGCCTGACCACCGTAAGTGGCTGCAAGCGAACCGGCGATACCCAGCACGATGGTCATGATCCAGCCCATGCTGTCGTCGCCCGGCTTCAGAAAGCGAGCCAACAGACCAACGATCAGGCCGATAAAGATGGTTCCAATGATACCCATGCCATTTCCCTCTGTATTAAGTGAATATGCCCGGGCTAATAGCAGCCCCGACCTACTGCTATCTGAGAACAGCGACAGGGAATGGTTCCGGCGCGATGGCGAGTTTGAGTCGAGGTGGAGAATTCTTCATGAATGACGGGGCTGAACCGACCTGAGCTGAGGCCAGGCGTCTCGAACGGCGCTGCAACGCAGAAGCATAGGCACGACAGTTCAAAACGCTCGTTCCGCACGCTCTGCGTGGGAATGCAGTTCTCGACGCTCCGCGTCGCAAAAGGACGCGGAGTGTCGAGAACTGCATGCCAACGCGGAGCATCGGCACGCTAGCCGTGGGCCGGATCAGCCCTTGATCAGCGACTCTACCAACTTCACCTGACGATCCAGCGTTGCGCGGTCTACGCTGCGGACCGTGGCGTGTCCTACCTTGCGGCCAGCCTTGAAGGCCTTGCCGTAGTGATGCAGATGGCAGTCTTCGACCGCGATGACCTTGTCCACTGCGGGCACTTCACCGATGAAGTTGAGCATGGCGCTTTCACCGACCTTGGCCGTAGAGCCCAGCGGCAGACCGGCAACCGCACGCAGGTGGTTTTCGAACTGGCTGCACTCGGCGCCTTCGGTGGTCCAGTGACCGGAGTTGTGCACGCGCGGCGCGATCTCGTTGGCTTTCAGGCCACCGTCGACTTCAAAGAATTCGAATGCCAGCACACCCACGTAATCCAGCTGCTTCAGAACGCGGCCGGCGTAGTCCTCGGCCAGTGACTGCAAAGGATGATCGGTGCTGGCGATGGACAGACGCAGGATGCCGCTGTCATGCGTGTTGTGCACCAGCGGGTAGAACCGGGTCTCGCCATCACGCGCACGCACGGCAATCAACGACACTTCACCGCTGAACGGCACGAAACCCTCCAGCAGGCAGGGCACGCTGCCCAGCTCGGCGAATGTGTCGACCACATCGGCCGCCGAACGCAGGACCTTCTGGCCCTTGCCGTCATAACCCAGGGTGCGGGTCTTGAGCACGGCAGGCAGACCGATGCTGGCTACCGCGGCATCCAGGTCGGCCTGCGACTGGATATCGGCGAATGCCGGCGTCGGGATGTCCAGGTCCTTGAACATGCTCTTTTCGAACCAGCGATCACGCGCAATGCGCAACGCCTCGGCGCTCGGATAGACCGGTACGAACTGTGACAGAAACGCCACGGTCTCGGCGGGAACGCTTTCAAACTCGAAGGTCACCAGATCGACTTCATCCGCCAACTGACGCAGATGATCCAGATCGCCGTAATCGGCACGCAGATGCTCGCCAAGTGCCGCAGCACAGGCGTCCGGCGCGGGATCGAGAAAGGCGAAGTTCATGCCCAGCGGCGTACCTGCCAATGCCAACATGCGGCCCAGCTGGCCGCCACCGATTACACCGATCTTCATGGAAAAACCTCAGGCGTGGCGTGGGTCTGGATTATCCAGGACGCTGTCTGTCTGTTCAGTGCGAAATTTCTTCAGCGCTGCGTGGAATTGCGGGTGCTTTGCGCCAAGGATGCTGGCTGAAAGCAGCGCTGCGTTGATTGCACCCGCCTTGCCGATGGCCAGGGTCGCGACCGGGATACCGGCCGGCATCTGCACGATCGACAACAGCGAATCGACCCCCGAAAGCATCGACGACTGCACCGGAACACCCAGCACAGGCAGGTGGGTCTTGGCAGCGCACATGCCCGGCAAGTGAGCGGCACCGCCGGCACCGGCGATGATCACTTCAATGCCACGGCCTTCCGCTTCGTCGGCGTACTGAAACAGCAGATCCGGTGTGCGGTGAGCTGACACCACCTTGACTTCAAAAGGGATGCCGAGCTTTTCCAGCATATCGGCGGTGTGGCTAAGGGTGGACCAATCGGACTTGGAGCCCATGATCACGCCAACCAGTGCGCTCATCGTCGTGCCTCTCATCGGGCGCCCGCAGGCGCGTCTGAAAACAACAAGCCACGCGGGGGAACCGGCGTGGCTTGTTGTACGAATAATGACCGATTTAACCGGCCAAAGGCCGCGCAGTATACCGCAAAGTGGGGCGTTTAAAGCACCTGCAATCACCTTCTGTCAGCAGCCCTGCAAGACGTCGACGCAGACAGTGCCTGCAGTCCCCAAGGGAGCCTGTGCATCTTACGTCATGACAGCCCATGCCCTACCGTGTCAGGCGCAGAGTGCGACTGTCAGACACAAACAGTATTTGTTTAACTGCCTCGTCGACATTTGAAGTCGCTATTTAACCTGACGCTCAAGGATGAGAACGTACCCATGAAGAACACACTGAAAATCTGGCTGTCACTGGCCGTCTTTTTTTACCTGCCGTTTGCCAGCGCCGGCGGTCCCAATCTGGGACTGTTCCTGATCATGCACGATCAACTTACAAAACATGAACGCGCTGAACTGGCGGACAGCTACTTGAATCCCCTGCTCGCTCAGCTGGAGGAAATCACCGGGCGCAGGACAACGGTCACGTTCATCGAAAACGAACCGGGCCTGACAAACTTCGCCTATCGCGGGGAGAAGCTGGACACTGTGCTCTACCGGTTGTCCAGGGAGAGCATCGAATATGCAAACGCAAAGAACCTGCCGCGCCCTTCGGAGCGGCATAAATATGTGCTGATCACTTCCAATAAAATCAACGGGACAGTACACGGCGTCACGGCAACGAGCCATAACGTCGCAATGGCGTCCCTTAAAGATTACAACACGCTGCCACATGAGGTCGGTCACCTGTTTGGTGCTGAACATGAGGCTGCAACCGGTTTTCCATGCCAGACGACAATGTGGGAAAACTCCACTACATCGATTATCCCCTGCTATTACTTCAGCGACGCCAACAAGGAACTGATCCGCAAATACGTCGACAACCTGTCTGTTCGCTGAGCAATCGGCCTGACGTTATGCCTCACACGCCAGGCCACGCTTGCCTCGTCCTACGAAGCCGCACTCTCAAGCTTGCGCCAAAGCAGACGCACATTGGCCTTGCGCACCAATGCGCAACGGTACAGGCGGATCTCCAGCGGCACATGCCATTGCGGTCCGCCACACACCACCAGCTCACCGCGCGCCAGTTCGGCGCGCACACTCAGTTGCGGCACCCAGGCGATGCCCAGACCTTCAAGCGCCATGCTTTTCAGGCTGTCAGCCATCGCCGTTTCGTAGACCGTGGTGAAGCGCAGATTGCGCTGACGCAGCAACAGGTTCACCGAGCGTCCGAGAAAGGCCCCGGTGCTGTAGGCAAGCAGCGGCACACTGCCCTCACCTTCCATATCGAATAACGGTCGCCCCTCGGCATCGGCGGCACAGACCGGCAACATCTCGGTATGCCCCAGATGCAGCGAGGGGAAGATTTCCGCGTCCATCTGCAGCGCGGCATCGGGATCGTAGAACGCCAGCATCAGGTCACAGCCACCTTCACGTAACGCATGCACCGCATCACCGACGTTGGTCGCCACCAGACGGGTCGCAATGTTCAGCCCCTCGTTGCGCAACTGGGCGATCCAGCGCGGAAAGAACCCCAGCGCCAGCGAATGCGCCGCAGCTACCTGCATCACCTCGCCCTGCCCACCTTCCAAGTGATGCAGATGGCGCACGACTTCGCCCAGTTGCTCAACCACCGTGCGGGCCGTAACCAGAAATAATTGTCCGGCGGCGGTCAGCTCGATGGGGGTACGCGAGCGATTGACCAGCGTCAGCCCCAGCGCCGACTCCAGACTGCGAATCCGCCGGCTGAATGCCGGCTGGGTCACGAAGCGACGCTCGGCGGCCTGAGAAAAGCTGCGAGTGGCGGCCAGGGCGCTGAAATCCTCCAGCCATTTGCTTTCCAGATTCATCAGGTCCTCCCGGACAATGGATGACGGCCTCGACAGGCCATTGCGCATGCCCTGCAAACACCCGGTTTGAATCGCTCCAGTGGGACGACCGGCGAAGCGCCGCGGATACATGCCTGGACGGCTCTGGAGGAACGACCGAAGAAACGTGCCGGTGCGACATTTTGCCCCCTTTACGCACTGAACGGAATCCAGGTCACGCCCTGATTATGCCGTTATTGCATAGGCCAGCGTTTAACAGCATTGGTCAACCGAGGACGGCAAGCCCACTATTCGTGGCGTTCCGGCATTGTCCGTGCCTTTTTTGAGACTTTTTTTATCATGTCCTCGCCTGCATCATCGCGCATCGAAAAAGACCTGCTTGGTGTTCTCGAAGTACCTGCCAACGCTTATTACGGCATCCAGACCCTGCGAGCGGTGAACAACTTTCACCTCTCCGGCGTGCCACTTTCGCACTACCCGAAACTGGTAGTGGCGCTGGCCATGGTCAAGCAGGCGGCGGCGGATGCAAACCATCAGCTTGGACACCTCAATGCCGCCAAGCATGCGGCCATCAGCGAGGCCTGCGCGCGCCTGATCCGCGGCGACTTCCATGATCAGTTCGTGGTCGACATGATCCAGGGCGGCGCTGGCACGTCCACCAACATGAATGCCAACGAAGTCATCGCCAACATCGCTCTGGAAACCATGGGTTTCGAGAAAGGCGAATACAAACACCTGCACCCCAACAACGATGTCAACATGGCGCAGTCGACCAACGACGCCTACCCCACTGCGATCCGTCTGGGTCTGCTGCTGGGTCACGACGCCCTGCTCGCCAGCCTGTCCAGCCTGATTCAGGCGTTCGCCGCCAAGGGCGAAGAATTCAACCACGTGCTGAAGATGGGCCGCACCCAGTTGCAGGACGCCGTTCCGATGACTCTGGGTCAGGAATTCCGCGCCTTCGCCACCACCCTGACCGAAGACCTCAACCGCCTGCGCAGCCTGGCCCCCGAGCTGTTGACCGAAGTGAACCTGGGCGGAACCGCCATCGGTACCGGCATCAACGCCGACCCCGGCTATCAGAAGCTGGCGGTCGATCGTCTGGCGCTCATCAGCGGACAGCCTCTGGTGCCCGCCGCCGACCTGATCGAAGCGACCTCCGACATGGGCGCCTTCGTGCTGTTCTCGGGCATGCTCAAGCGTACTGCGGTCAAGCTGTCGAAAATCTGCAACGACCTGCGTCTGCTGTCCAGCGGCCCGCGTACCGGCATCAACGAAATCAACCTGCCGGCACGCCAGCCTGGCAGCTCGATCATGCCCGGCAAGGTCAACCCGGTGATCCCGGAAGCGGTCAATCAGGTGGCTTTCGAAATCATCGGCAACGACCTGTCGCTGACCATGGCTGCCGAAGGCGGACAATTGCAGCTCAACGTGATGGAGCCGCTGATCGCCTACAAGATCTTCGACTCGATCCGCCTGCTGCAACGTGCCATGGACATGCTGCGCGAGCACTGCATCGTCGGCATCACGGCCAACGAACAGCGCTGCCGCGAGCTGGTCGAGCATTCGATCGGTCTGGTCACCGCCCTGAACCCTTACATCGGTTACGAGAACTCCACCCGTATCGCCCGCATCGCGCTGGAAACCGGCCGCGGCGTGCTGGAACTGGTGCGTGAGGAAGGTCTGCTCGACGACGCCATGCTCGACGACATCCTGCGCCCGGAAAACATGATCGCTCCGCGTCTGGCCCCCTTGAAGGCCTGACAGGAATGACCTGCGCAACCTGCTCACCAGATTGAGGGCCTAGACACCCCTCAATTTTTTGAGGGTCTGGGAGTGATTCTCCAGACCCTTTTTTTTGCCTGCAGCAAAGGGCTCCGACACTGGACCCAGAGCCTTCGGCACCCTACTTTTGCGGAGCCATCCGTGGAAGTATTCATTCATCGTCGCGAATGAAGAATCAGCCGTCCAAGAAAGCGACTACAGACGTAAAAACTTTGCACCGGTATAGTGCGCCCCCTCAAAAGTAGCGAGGAATAACAAAAATGCTGGAAATGATTAACGACTTTCTCTCCGGTAAGGTACTGATCGTCCTTATCGTAGGCCTGGGTAGTTACTTCACGATCCGCTCGCGTTTCGTTCAGTTTCGACACTTTTTCCACATGTTCTCGGTTTTTCGCGACAGTCTGCGCAGCAGCGCGGGTCAGTTGAGTTCGTTTCAGGCCCTGATGCTCAGCCTGGCGGGCCGCGTCGGTGCCGGTAACATCGCAGGCGTCGGCATTGCCGTGACGCTCGGCGGGCCGGGTGCCGTGTTCTGGATGTGGGTGACCGCACTGGTCGGCATGGCCAGCAGCTTCATCGAGTGTTCACTCGCTCAGCTCTACAAGCGCAAGGATTCCGAAGGCCAGTTCCGTGGCGGTCCGGCGTTCTACATCCAGCACGGTCTGGGCAAGCGCTGGCTGGGCATGGTCATGGCCGTACTGCTGCTGGTGACCTTCGGTTTTGCTTTCAACGGCCTGCAATCGCACGCTGTGACCGACTCGCTGAAAAGCGCGTTCAACGTCGACACCCGAACCACCGGCATCTGCCTGGTCGTGCTGCTGGGCCTGGCGTTCGTCGGCGGCATCAAGCGTATCGCGGCGATTTCCGACCTGCTGGTTCCGGTCAAGACCCTGATCTACATCGCGGTCACCATCTACGTCATCGTCCTGCAGATCGACCACGTTCCCGGCATGCTTATGACGATCGTCAGAAGCGCCTTCGGCCTTGATCCGGTCTTCGGCGGCCTGATCGGCAGCGCGATCGTGATGGGCGTCAAACGTGGCGTCTTCGCCAACGAAGCCGGTCTGGGCAGTGCGCCCAACGTGGCTGCCGTGGCACAGGTCGAGCACCCGGTGGCACAGGGCGTGGTTCAGGCGTTCAGCGTGTTCCTCGACACCTTCGTGATCTGCACCTGCACCGCCTTGCTGATTCTTCTGTCCGGTATCTACGACATCGGCTACGACGGCAACGGCATCGTTCTGGCACAGAACTCGCTGGCAGCCGTGGTCGGAGACTGGGGCCGGGTGTTTATCAGCGTAGCGCTGGCACTGTTCGTCTTCACCTCGATTCTCTACAACTACTACTTGGGCGAAAACAGCCTGCGGTTCCTGTTTGGCGAGAAGATGCAGACCATCATCATCTACCGCATCGCGGTACTGGTATTGATCATGTGGGGTGCCGTCGTCGACCTGAAAGATGTACTGGCATTCGCCGACATCACCATGACCATGCTGGCGTTCGTCAACCTGATCGCCCTCGCCATGCTGTTCAAAGTCGTCAAGCGCATTTTGAATGACTACGATGCGCAACGTCGGGCCGGGGTCAAGACGCCGGTGTTCGATTCCAGTCAGTTCCCTGATCTGGACCTGGACCGCAACGCATGGCCAGCCAATCCGACCCGTCAGTCGACGCAGGATGCCGAAGCGGCAGCCAAGCCTGCGCCCGAAGCACGATAACCACCGCGACACTACGCCGGAGAAGAGCCATGCCTGATGACGCACAACAACCCGCCCAACGCGTGATGGTTCTTTACACCGGCGGCACCATCGGCATGCAGGCCAGCGCCAACGGCCTGGCACCGGCCTCAGGTTTCGAAGCGCGAATGGCCGGGCAACTGGCCGAGCACCCGGAACTGGTGGTGCCGCAGTGGCGCTTTCGCGAGATGTCGCCGCTGATCGACAGCGCCAACATGACGCCTTCCTACTGGCTGCGCCTGCGCGCGGCGGTGATCGAGGCGGTTGAGGTCGACGGCTGCGATGCGGTGCTGGTCCTGCATGGCACCGACACCCTGGCGTACAGCGCAGCGGCGATGTGCTTCCAGTTGTTGGGGTTCAGCGCGCCGGTGCTGTTCACCGGTTCGATGCTGCCTGCCGGCGTGCAGGACAGCGATGCCTGGGAAAACGTCAACGGCGCTCTGCTGGCGCTGGGTTCGGGTCTGGTGTCAGGCGTTCAGCTGTATTTCCACGGGCAACTGATGACACCCGTACGCTGCGCGAAAATTCGCAGCTTCGGTCGTCAACCCTTCGCACCGCTGCAACGCTCGCGGGGTGGCCATGCGGTGATTTCGCTCCCTGACGCATTGAACTATCGCCAGACCAAGACACTTACAGAGGTGGCGGTATTGCCGCTGTTTCCCGGTGTCGGTGCTGCCCAGCTGGACGGTCTGATCAACAGTGGTATCCGCGGTCTGGTGCTCGAATGCTTCGGCAGCGGCACCGGCCCCAGTGACGATCCGCAATTTCTGGCCAGTCTGGAGAACGCACGAGCGCTGGGTATCTGTGTGGTAGCGATTACCCAGTGCCATGAGGGCGGTGTCGAACTTGATGTCTACGAAGCGGGCAGCCGTCTGCGCAGTGCAGGCGTGCTCTCCGGTGGTGGCATGACCCGTGAAGCAGCGCTCGGCAAACTGCATGCGCTGCTGGGCGCCGGCCTGACGACCGAAGAGGTCCGCCGCCTGGTCGAACTGGACCTGTGCGGCGAGCTGCGTTAAGCGGCTGCCTCTGCTTTACCCGAGGCGTCACGCACTCGCGCGACGCCTCACCCCTTCATGAAGCCTTGCATTCTTCCTGCGCGCCCCTGAGCATCGAATCCAGATTGCGCTCGATGTTTTCGCACAACGCCGTCATCTGAATCTCATGTTCACTGGCACGGAACGGGCTCTGCAGGTCGGTGCCGATCTTCTCGATCGCCAACAGCATGAAACCCACCACCGTCGACGCCAGTGGCGTGAACCAGCCAAGGGTCTCCACCAGGCCAATCGGTACGATCAGACAGAACAGCGTGATGAACAGGCGCGGAAAGGCCACGTACGGATAAGGCAACGGTGTATTGGCAATACGCTCCATGCCGCCCTGACAATTGGAGATATCCACCATGGTCGACTCCAGACGCGCCAGACGAATGCTGTCGAGCCGCCCGGCCTGATACTCCTTGGCCAACAGCGCCGCCGACGTATTGAGCAGGTCGTTAGGAAAATTGTTGGTGTCGTGACGACGTTCGAATTCCTCGCGAGGGATCAGCATCTGCACCTCGTCACCACACTTGGCGCCCTTCAGGTGCGCAGACAGGCACTTCACATAGGCGACGTGACGACGCAACAGCGTGGCCTTGACCGGGTTGATCCCGTCGTCATCCTCGACCAGCGTCAGCACTTGCCGAGCGAAGCTGCGTGAACTGTTGACCAGCGCACCCCACAGCGTCCTGGCTTCCCACCAGCGGTTATAGGCACTTGAATTGCGAAAGCTGGTCAGCACCACCAGCGCCGAGCCCAGCAGGGTCAACGGCATGGACGGCAAGGTGATCTTGCGTTCCAGGTAGAGCATGAAGTCGACCGTGACAATCACGTCCCAGATCAACAGCCAGAAAAGCGACCATCCTACATAGCCGATGGTCTTGCCGAGAAAACGGATTTTCGAAATGATCGTTTGCTGCAAAAGAACCACCCCATCGAAAAATAAGCGAACCGCATACGCACAGTTACCGCATGGCCTTTGAATACGAAACCGGCAGTTGGTTCGCAAGCGGCCCGCTTATCTCGGGGTTTCGGACGTTTTCAGCAGCCGCTCAGGGCCACCTGCGGACGCTCGCCGGTGAAGAAAACCGGCCGCAGGCGGACACCGATCACGTTACCGGCGTAGGCCGCCACCAGCCACAGCCAGCCGTGCAGGCTGCCGGAGGCAATGCCGCTGAAGTACGCACCGATGTTGCAGCCGTAGGCCAGGCGCGAGCCGTAGCCGAGCAACAAGCCACCGATGACTGCCGCCACCAGAGAGCGCGTGGGGATGTCGAGGCTGGGCGCAAAACGACCCGCCAGGCCTGCCGCCAGCAAGGCACCGAGCATGATGCCGATGTCCATCACACTGGTGATGTCTTCCCACACCGGAGCAGCCAGCGCCTTGGCGTTCGCAGCGCTTTGCCAGAATACCCAACTGCCGACGTCCACGCCCAGACCACTGGCCGCTTTCGCGCCCCACAGCGCGAACGCCGAGGTGATGCCCCACGGGCGACCGGCCAACGCCAGCGTTGCGTAATTGAGCAGTGCCAGCGCGACAGCGCCCCAGACCAGAATCCACGGCCCGCGCAGCACGCGACTCAGGCCACGATGGTCCGTGGCTGGCGGCACTTCAAGCTGGCCGTGACGGCGCTTTTCGAGCTTGACGGTCACCAGCGCGATCAAGCCGAACAGCGCCAGATTGACCAGCAGCGCAGGCAGCACGCCGAAGGTCTTGACCACCGACACCGCCGGGAACGAAGGCAGGGCAAACCACCAGTCGACGTGATGGGTGGCAATCAGTGAGCCGAGGATGAAAAACAGCAGCGTCACCAGCATCCGCGCGTTGCCACCACCGGCAGTGAACAGTGTGCCGGACGCACAGCCACCGCCCAGCTGCATGCCGATGCCGAAAATGAACGCGCCGACGACGACCGAAACCCCGGCAGGCGCAACCAGGCCGGTGACTGGCTGGCCGAACAGCGTGCCCGCACCGAGTGCCGGGAAAAACAGCACCACAGCGACCGCCAGCATGACCATTTGCGCGCGCAGGCCAGCACCCCGCCGCTCGCGGATGAACACCCGCCACGCCGAGGTGAAACCGAATGCCGCGTGATACAGCGTTACGCCCAACGCCGCGCCGACGATCCACAGCATCACTTGGCGGGTGCCGACACTGAGCAGAAGGAACTGGGCGCCCATCAGCAGCAGGAACAGCGCAGCCAGCGGCGCGCCGAACTTGCGTCCGGGTGTTGCAGTAAGAGAGTTGTTCATGGGTATCTCAAGGACAGGTAACAGAAAGCGCAGATTATACGCCTGCCAACGGGACTACTCGGACCAGGCCTCGCGCAGCCTGTTCAATGCCTCGACCATTTCGTCCTCGGGTACTGCGGCAAAGCCCAGTACCAGCCCGGCGCGGTTATCCACAGGCTCGGTGGAGTCAGGCAGCCAGTAATCACTCAGGGCATTCATTTCGACACCGACGCCATTGGCCTTGGCAATCAGCGCCTGCTCGCGCGCCACGCTGTCGACCTTGACCATGACATGCAGCCCGGCAACCACTCGGGGCATTGCCGAGCATCCCGGGATATCCGCAGGCCAGTTATCCAGCAGCACATTGCGACGACCGAGCGCCGCGCGCCGCATGCGACGTATGTGTCGTTGAAAATGACCCGACGCAATGAATTGCGCCATGACCGCCTGAACCCCTATTTCGGTATGACGCATGTCCACGGCCTTGCGCTGGCTGAACACCGGCACCAGTGGCTCTGGCAAAACCAGGTACCCGAGGCGCAGCGCCGGAAAGGCGATTTTGCCGAACGTCCCGACGTACAGCACACGTGCGTTGCGGTCGAGCGCAGCCAAGGGCGCCAAGGGTGAACCGCTGTAGCGATACTCACCGTCGTAATCATCCTCGACGATCCAGCCCTTGTGCTTCTCGGCCCAGGCCAGCAATTCCAGGCGCCGCGCCAGGCTCATCACCACGCCGGTCGGGTATTGGTGTGAAGGCGTCACGTAGGCCAGCCGACAGTCTGCCTGCTCAAGGTCGGCGCAACGCATGCCCTCGTTATCCACAGCCACGCCGTGCAATCGAGCACCTGCCAGTGCAAACGCATGACCGGCCGCCCGATACCCCGGATTCTCCACGGCAACGCCCTCGCCCGGGGCAAGAAGCAACTGTGCACAAAGGCTGATCGCATGCTGTGCGCCGCTGGTGATCACAATTTGCTCAGCACTGCACTGCAGCCCACGCGATGAGCGCAGGTAGACCGCAATCAGTTCACGTAGCCGCGAGTCTCCCGCTGCCGACCCATAACCGAGCTGGGCAAGGTCCGGCTTGCGCCAAAAAGCGGCGTACAGCTTGCCCCACAAGGCAAAGGGGAAAAGATCGAACGCCGGAACGCCTACCCGAAAGGCTCGTGGCTGACCCGCCGGAGGTTCATGCAGATGATGTTTTTCGAGCAGCGCCAGTGCCGGGCTGTGGATAACTTCACAGCAGGCATCCGACGGCATTTCAGCCGCGATTGTGGACAAACCTGTGCGTAACCCTGTGGATACACCTGTGGGTAAGTTGGTGGATAGTTTTTTACGGCTCGCACGCCGAGACGCAGCGCCTGGTTCCGCTAGCTGCGCAACATAGGTACCGTCGCCAACGCGTCCTTCGATGAAACCCTCGGCATACAGCTGGTCATAGGCGCGGATCACGCTGTTACGGGAGATGCCCAGTGAATGCGCCAGATCGCGACTGGCTGGCAGACGCGTGCCGCCGCTCAGACGCCCATCAAGGACCTGCTGGCGCAACAGGCCATAAAGCTGCTTGCTCAGGCCCTGATTCGGGTTCAGCGCGATACCAGTAAGGGTGGACGGAAACGCAACGGGGAGATCAGGCATGCATTGGCCCTGCTAAAATGATCAAAAATGGATCTTACATCAGACCAATGCCTTGCCTACGATCCTGTCACTCGCCAAGGAACAGTCCCCATGTACATCCCTGCCGCTTTCAACGATAACGACACGCCGAGCCTGCACCAGCAGATGGAGCAGACGCGCCTGGCGATCCTGGTCACCGACGGCGCAGAGGGATTGCAGGCGACCCACCTGCCGCTGCTGTTGCGCCGCGATGAAGGTTCGTATGGCACGCTTTACGGGCATCTGGCCAAAGCCAATCCGCAGTGGCAGCAATTGAGCGCCGGCGCCGAAGCACTGGTGATTTTTCCTGGCGGCGATGCCTACGTGAGCCCGTCGTTCTATCCGAGCAAGAGGGAGCACGGCAAGGTCGTACCCACGTGGAATTATGTGGCCGTGCATGCTTATGGGCAGGCCGAGGTTTTTACCGATGCTGCGCAATTGCATCAGTTGCTGGCTGACCTGACCCATCGCCATGAATCCGGCCGGGCGCAACCCTGGTCCATTGATGATGCGCCGGCGGACTACATCGCAAAAATGCTCGGAGCGATTGTCGGGTTCTCCATTCCGGTGCAGCGGCTGCAGGGCAAACGTAAACTCAGTCAGAATCGCAGCGCTGCGGACATAGCCGGTGTGCGCGACGGCCTTGCCGCAAGCCAGGATGCAAATGACCAACACATCGCTCGCCTGATGAGCGAAGGGAGCAGCTCATGACCGATATCCGGATTCGCCGCGTTACCGTCGACGATCATCACGCGTGGCTGCCTCTGTGGCAGGCCTACCTGCGCTTCTACAACACCGAGTTGGCCGAAGGCGTCAGCGAGAACACCTGGCAACGCCTTGTGGACCCGAACGAGCCGACTCACTCGGCGCTCGCCTGGCGGGGTGCCGAGGCGGTGGGCATGGTGAACTTCATCTACCATCGCTCCAACTGGAGCATCAACAACGCCTGTTACCTGCAGGATCTGATCGTCGCCCCCGAACAACGCGGGACAGGCATCGGCAGGCAGCTGATCGAGTTTGTCTATGCCACTTCCAAGGCAGACGGTTGCGACAAGGTGCACTGGCTGACCCACGAAACCAACGCCACGGCCATTCAGTTGTACGAGCGAATCGCCGAACGCCCCGGCCTCATACAATTTCGTAAAGCACTCTGAAACAGTAAGTGACTGATGTCCGACACCCTGCTGGACTGGCAAGCCGCTGCACTGCCCACGGCCCTTACACTGACAGGCCGTTTCATTCGTCTGGAAAAACTCGATGCCGCGCGTCACGCCGATGACCTGTGGGCGGCACTCGAGGGTCCGAATGCGGACCCGCAGCTGTGGGATTATCTGCCGTACGGGCCGTTCAGTGACCGTGGCGCATTTGGTGCGTGGCTGGTCGGGCACCAGGCGGCCACCGATCCGTGGTTTTACACCGTGGTCGATCAGCAGACCAATAAGGCCGAAGGCGTCATCAGCCTGATGTCGATCGTCGCTGCCCATGGGCGTATCGAGATAGGTCATGTCACCTTCGGCGCGGCCATGCAACGCACGCCCAAAGGCACCGAAGCCATTTACCTGCTGGCCAGAGAGATTTTCGCACTGGGCTATCGCCGCCTGGAGTGGAAGTGCAACGCCAACAACGCCCGCTCCAAACGCGCTGCCGAGCGATTCGGCTTCAGCTACGAAGGCACCTTCCGCCAGCACATGGTGGTCAAAGGCCAGAGCCGGGATACCGCGTGGTACTCAATCCTCGACAGCGAATGGCCTGAGCGGCAGAACGCCTTTGAGCGCTGGCTGGCTGTGGATAACTTCAAAAACGGGCAACAGATCAAGGGGCTTGAGGCGTTTCGGTAATCCTGAGGACGCAGAGCGTCAAGAACGGCATTCCCACGCTGGAGCGTGCGGAACGATAGTCGTGACCACTGGCCGCACCTGCACAGAATAAAAAAAGGGAAGCCACGAGTGCTTCCCTGAGGTAAACCTTTGGATGATGCGCGGGTGTCAGCTCAACCTTCGATCTCGATCAGCACTTCGCCCGGATTGACGCGGTCGCCCTTGGCGACGTGGATGGCGACGACCTTGCCGGCGACCGACGCCTGAACCTCGGTCTCCATCTTCATCGCTTCAGTGATCAGCACTGCCTGACCGGCCTTGACCACATCGCCCTCCTTGACCAGCACATCGACGATGTTGCCGGGCATGGTGGTGCTGACGTCGCCCGGTGCGTGGGCCTGCTTGCGTTTGCTGGCCCCGCCGCCGACAAATTCGTTGAGCGGCTCGAACACCACCTCTTCCGGCATGCCGTCTATGGTCAGGTAGAAGTGGCGCTTGCCCTCGGCCTTGACGCCCACACCGGTGATGTCGACCCTATAGGTTTCGCCGTGCACATCAATAACGAACTCGGTCGGCACGCCCTCACCGCCGGCCCTGGCCACGCTTCCGGCTTCGGGAATCGGCAGCAGCACTTCCGGCGCCAGCGTCCCGGCGGCACGTTCCTCAAGGAACTTGCGGCCAATGTCCGGGAACATGGCAAACGTCAGCACGTCCTCTTCGGACTTGGCCAGCGCGCCGATATCAGCCCTTAGCTTGGTCATCTCCGGCTTGAGCAGGTCGGCCGGACGAACATCGATCAGCTCTTCATTGCCGATCGCCTGACGACGCAGTTTTTCATCCACCTGACCCGGCGCCTTGCCGTAGCCGCCTTGCAGGTAAAGCTTCACTTCATTGGTGATGGTTTTGTAACGCTCCCCGGCCAACACATTGAAGAACGCCTGAGTACCGACGATCTGCGAGGTCGGGGTTACCAGCGGCGGATAGCCGAGGTCTTTACGTACGCGCGGAATTTCAGCCAGCACTTCGCTCATGCGGTTGAGTGCGCCCTGCTCTTTCAACTGATTGGCCAGGTTGGAAATCATCCCGCCAGGCACCTGGTTAACCTGCACCCGCGTGTCGACTGCAGTAAATTCGCTCTCGTACTGATGATATTTCTTACGCACCGCGTAGAAGTACAGACCGATTTCCTGCAGCAGCTCCAGGTCCAGCCCGGTGTCGAACTCGCTGCCCTTGAGCGCAGCCACCATCGATTCGGTGCCCGGATGGCTGGTGCCCCAGGCAAAGCTGGAGATCGCCGTGTCGATATGGTCTGCGCCGTTTTCAATCGCCTTGAGCTGACACATGGCGGCCAGACCGGCCGTGTCATGCGAGTGGATGAACACCGGCAGCGACTGCTCGGCCTTCAGCGCCTTGACCAGCTCACCCGTGGCATAAGGCGTCAACAGGCCGGCCATGTCCTTGATCGCCACCGAATCACAGCCCATGGCTTCCATCTGCCGGGCCTGCGCCACGAAGGCCTCGATGGTGTGCACCGGGCTGGTGGTGTAAGCGATGGTGCCCTGTGCGTGTTTGCCCGCCGCTTTCACCGCCTCGATGGCAACCCGCAGGTTACGCACGTCGTTCATGGCATCGAAAATACGGAACACATCAATACCGTTGACCGCCGCCTTGGCGACGAACGCCTTGACCACGTCATCGCTGTAGTGCCGATAGCCCAGCAGGTTCTGCCCACGCAGGAGCATCTGCAACCGGGTATTGGGCAAGGCCGCACGAAACTGGCGCAGGCGTTCCCACGGGTCTTCCTTGAGAAAACGCACGCAGGCATCGAAGGTAGCGCCGCCCCAGACTTCCAGCGACCAGTAGCCGACCTGGTCGAGCTTGTCGCAGATCGGCAGCATGTCTTCGGTACGCATGCGCGTCGCCAGCAACGATTGGTGAGCGTCACGCAGGATGGTGTCGGTTACAAAGATCTTCTTGGTCATGGGTAGTCCTTTCGAGCTGCAAGTTGTCAGCTGCAAGCTTCAAGTAAGAGCGACTCGGCTTTTACTTGCGGCTGGTAGCTTGAAACTTGCAGCTGCTTATTCATAAGCCTGCATGGGCGGCAATGGCGGCGGCGATGGCCAGGGCCAGCTCTTCGGGTTTGCGTTTGATCGAATAATTGGTCAGCTCGGGATGGCTCTCGACAAAGCTGGTGTTGAACTCACCGCTGCGAAACTCCGGGTTGCGCAGGATTTCCTGGTAGTAGGCAGCCGTGGTCTTGACCCCTTGCAGGCGCATGTCATCGAGCGCACGCAGGCCGCGGTCCATGGCCTCTTCCCAGGTCAACGCCCAGACAATCAGCTTCAGGCACATCGAGTCATAGAACGGCGGGATGGTGTAGCCGGTATAAATCGCCGTGTCGGTGCGCACGCCAGGGCCGCCGGGCGCGTAATAACGGGTGATCTTGCCGAAGCTGGGCAGGAAGTTGTTCTTCGGGTCCTCGGCGTTGATCCGGAACTGCAGGGCAAAACCGCGATGGATAATGTCTTCCTGCTTGACCGACAGCGGCAGACCGGAGGCGATACGGATCTGCTCGCGAACGATATCAATGCCGGTGATTTCTTCGGTGATGGTGTGCTCGACCTGCACCCGGGTGTTCATTTCCATGAAGTACACCTCGCCCTCGGCGAGCAGAAACTCCACGGTGCCAGCGTTCTCGTAACCGACGGCCTTGGCCGCACGTACCGACAGATCGCCGATGTAGGCGCGCTGCTCGGGGGTCAACTGCGGGCTGGGAGCGATTTCGATGAGCTTCTGGTTGCGTCGCTGAATCGAACAGTCGCGCTCGAACAGGTGCACCACATTGCCGAAGCTGTCGCCCAGAATCTGCGCTTCAATGTGCTTGGGATTGACGATGCACTTTTCGAGAAAGACTTCTGCCGAGCCGAAGGCCTTGGTCGCTTCGGAAATCACTCGCGGGAAGGCCTGCTCGAGTTCTTCGCGGCTGTTGCAGCGGCGGATGCCACGTCCACCGCCTCCGGAGGTGGCCTTGAGCATCACCGGGTAACCGATACGCTCGCCTTCGGCCAGCGCCTCATCGATATCTGCCACGTTGCCTTCAGTACCGGGCGTGACCGGCACGCCGGCCTTGATCATGCTGCGCCGGGCCTCGGTCTTGTCCCCCATGCGGCGAATCACTTCTGCCGAGGGACCGATGAATTTGATCCCTCGCTCGGCACAGATATCGGCCAGTTCGGCATTCTCGGAAAGAAAGCCATAACCGGGATGCAACGCATCGCAACCGGTCTCCACTGCCAGATTCACCAGTTTGCGCGGGTTCAGGTAACCCGCCAGAGGTTCGGCACCAATGCTGTAGGCTTCGTCGGCACGTTTGACATGCAAGGCATGCCGGTCCGCTTCGGAAAAGATCGCCACCGAGCGAATGCCCATCTCGGCGCATGCACGCACGATGCGAACGGCAATCTCCCCGCGGTTGGCGATCAGAATTTTTGTTATCACTGACGTTTCCCTCGACCCACACTTGTAACCGTGTATGTGACTGAATGTCGCAGGGCCACCCTATGCCGAATCGAGGATTAACAAAAATGAGTAAAAGTTGGGAGGTGCATAAGTAAAAGCTTATAGTTGAGGCTTCAGCAGCGTCAGGAAGCTTTTATAAATGCGTAAGTCATTGATGCGTATGACATTGCGTCAGTTGCGCATTTTCAATGAAGTGTGCGATCTGCGCTCCTACAGCCGTGCGGCCGAAGAGATGTCGCTGACACAGCCCGCTGTCAGCCTGCAGATTCGCCAGCTTGAAGAGCTGATCGGCCAGCCGCTGTTCGAATACGTCAGCAAAAAGCTCTACCTGACCGAAGCGGCGCAAGCGCTGCAACAGGCCAGTCGGGATATTTTCGGGCGCCTGGAAAGCCTGGACATGCAGCTTTCCGACATGCAGGGCTCGCTGCAGGGCCAGTTGAAGCTGGCCGTCGAGTCGAGCTGCAAGTATTTCATCCCTCACCTGTTCGCCGCCTTCAAACGCCAGCACCCGGAAGTCAGCCTGAGCCTGATGGTGGTCAATCGCGCGCAAGTCATCAGACGTCTGGCAGATAACCGCGATGATCTTGTGGTGATGTCGGCAGTGCCACTGGACATGGGCCTGGAGTTCCTGCCGTTCCTGAATAACCCGATTGTCGCCGTCGCGCCGCCTGACCATCCGCTGAGCAGCCGCGCGACGCTGAACCTGAAAGATCTGGAGCCATGGCCGTTGCTGACCCGAGAAACAGGATCAGGCACGCGTCGGGCCTGCGAGGAATTTTTCAAAGAGAAGCGCGTGCATTTCACGCAGACGCTGGAAGTGTCCTCCAGCGAAGCACAACGTGAATGTGTGGTTGCCGGGCTGGGCCTGGCGATGCTGACCCGACACGCGGTATGCCAGGAACTCGCCACAGGCGCCCTGGTGGAGCTGCCCGTGGCGGAGTTGCCGCTGTATCGCAGCTGGTGTGTGGCTCAGGCCGGGGACAAACGCCTTTCACCCGTGGCACATGCGTTTCTTGCGTTCATCCGCAGTGAACGTGCGCAGATCAGCCAGCTTGTCGAGCGTTTCGACGGTCGACCGCGGGCAACTTGATCGCCTGCCAGACGGCGTTGTCCATGCCGTCCATGTAGTCGCACAACTCCTGATTGAGCTGACGTGCCTCACTGTAGCTTTCAATTGCCCGACGAAACTCCATGCGACGCTGATCTTCCTGCTGACGGCGGGTTTTCACGGTGCTGGTAGGTAAATCATCGTAATGCCGAGCCATGTCCTGTCTCCCAATACGTTTTGTGGGAGCACCAGAATGGAGCGTGACAGTGACAGTCAGGCGGCGGACACATGACAGCTTGGTTAAATTTTGAAACGTGGTAGCCGGAAAAGAGCCGCGAAAAATATATATCTACCGCATTCCGGCGCTCTAACGATAGAAACTGGCCCTGCAGGATGCAATTCACTCATTACATCAATTAATAGCAAGGAGCTACCTAATGACTATCGCAAACAAAAACTGGCAGGCACGTGATGACAGGATGCCAGGCGTTAAGACCTTGAAAGTTTGCGGCATCGTGACTGCCCCGCAGGCAAATTCGGTTCCGGTACTGGTCAAGAGCGCCAGACCAGCCGCTTTCAGCCATCTGGGTCTGGATCTGACGTTTGAAGCCCAAGACATCGGCGCCCAGGTGCTTACCGACAAAGAAGTTGTCTATACCCAGCCAAGTGGTGCCGATATCACGACTGTCAGCGTTTACTACAACGGCGAGCTGCTGGCGTCCATCA
The DNA here is from genome assembly GCF_030208985.1 of Pseudomonas sp. MEJ108. NCBI lineage: Bacteria > Pseudomonadati > Pseudomonadota > Gammaproteobacteria > Pseudomonadales > Pseudomonadaceae > Pseudomonas > Pseudomonas sp. MEJ108. The sequence continues at coordinate 199,621 of NZ_JARVSW010000029.1, read as the reverse complement.
ATGCAGTAGAAGTGACGCATTGATCAACGCAACATAGCATCTGATTCATGGGCTCCTGCCAATCACCTCAGGTCATTGGCGGGAGTTTTGGCGTCGTTTTCAAATTGAAAACGGCCTCAGTCTTCGTGGGTCTTGATCGACTTCGGTGACAAGCGCAAGCCGCGCAGGCTGCGTTTGACGCTCTTGAGGTGGTTGACCAGACCTGGGCCGCGGGCCATTGCGACACCCATCGCGAGCACATCAATGACCACCAGGTGCGCGATGCGAGAAGTCAGCGGCGTGTAGATTTCGGTGTCTTCATGCACATCGATGGCCAGATTGACCGAGGACAACTCGGCCAGCGGCGTCTGACTGGGGCACAGGGTGATCAGTGTGGCGCCGCTCTCGCGGACCAGATTGGCGGTGATCAGCAAATCCTTCGAACGGCCAGACTGCGAAATGCACACCGCGACATCCGTCGGCTTTAGCGTGACGGCCGACATTGCCTGCATGTGCGGATCGGAATAAGCCGCAGCGGTCAGCAGCAAACGAAAGAACTTGTGCTGCGCATCGGCGGCTACTGCGCCGGACGCGCCAAACCCGTAGAACTCGACCCGATTGGCCCCGGCCATGGCCGTGACCGCCAGTTGCAGCGCATGGGGGTCGAGGTTTTCGCGCACTTCCATGAGCGTGTGCAGCGTGGTGTCGAAAATCTTCAGGCTGTAGTCGGCAACCGAATCGTCTTCGTGAATCGCGAACTGTCCAAAACTTGCGCCCGCCGCGAGGCTCTGCGCCAGCTTGAGCTTGAGGTCCTGAAACCCGGTGCAGCCAATGGCCCGGCAAAAACGTACGATGGTCGGCTCACTGATACCGACGCTGTGCGCCAGGTCTGCCATGGAACTGTGCATCACGGCCGCAGGGTCGAGCAGCACATGGTCAGCTACCTTGAGCTCCGATTTGCGCAGCAGATTACGTGACTGGGCGATGTGTTGCAGCAGATTCAAGGGGCAGACTCGGCAAAAGAGAAGTGGGCTGGGTTGTAGCTTTCTTGTAGTTATACTACATGACCTGCCAGCCGCCCAGTTAAACGAAGCTGTCACGGGCTGGCTGTGCTGGCTTTATCAGCGGCATTTGTGGGAATAATCCTACATTAGGCCGGATTCCCTGTCAGACCCTGACTGTTCACGAATAACGGTAGACGCAACGCATTCGCTCCCGGCGACAGGCGACGACCGGTCGTCAGCGCCTCCGCCATTTTTATTGCCTGACGCAAAGCATGGTTTGCCCGTCATCGCGCGGCACCCTAGAATGCGCTGATGCGCGATGATCTCTCTCTTCTTCTGAATTCCCTCAACGATGCCCAACGTCAGGCCGTAGCTGCCTCTCTGGGTCGTCAGTTGGTCCTGGCTGGTGCTGGCTCCGGCAAAACCCGTGTGCTGGTGCATCGCATCGCCTGGCTGATGCAGGTCGAGCAAGCCTCCCCGCATTCGGTCCTGTCGGTGACGTTCACCAACAAGGCCGCCGCCGAGATGCGCCACCGTATCGAGCAGCTGATGGGCATCAGCCCGGCTGGCATGTGGGTGGGCACCTTCCACGGTCTGGCCCACCGCCTGTTGCGTGCGCACTGGCAGGAAGCCGGGCTGGTACAGACCTTCCAGATTCTCGACAGCGACGACCAGCAGCGTCTGGTAAAGCGCGTGATGCGCGAGCTGGGCCTGGACGAACAACGCTGGCCTGCACGTCAGGCCCAGTGGTTCATCAATGGTCAGAAAGACGAAGGCCTGCGCCCGAAACATATTCAGGCCAGCGGCGACCTGTTCCTGACCACCATGAAAAGCGTCTACGAAGCCTACGAGATCGCCTGCCAGCGAGCCGGCGTCATCGACTTCTCCGAACTGCTGCTACGCGCACTCGACCTGTGGCGCGATAACCCGGGCTTGCTGGCGCATTATCAGCGCCGCTTCCGTCACGTCCTGGTGGACGAGTTCCAGGACACCAACGCCGTGCAGTACGCCTGGCTGCGCCTGCTCGCCCAGGGGGGCGACAGCCTGATGGTGGTCGGCGACGACGATCAGTCCATTTACGGCTGGCGTGGCGCGAAGATCGAGAACATCCACCAGTATTCCTCGGACTTCCCGGATACCGAAGTCATCCGCCTGGAGCAGAACTACCGCTCCACGGCGAGCATCCTCAAGGCCGCCAATGGCTTGATCATCAATAACAGTGGTCGCCTGGGCAAGGAATTGTGGACCGACGTCGGCGATGGCGAGCTGATCAATCTGTACGCCGCGTTCAACGAGCACGATGAAGCGCGTTACGTGGTCGAGACCATCGAGAGCGCGCTGAAAACCGGTATTTCGCGCAACGATATCGCCATTCTGTACCGCTCCAACGCCCAGTCGCGGGTGCTTGAAGAAGCCCTGCTGCGTGAGCGCATTCCGTACCGCATCTACGGCGGACAGCGCTTCTTCGAACGTGCCGAAATCAAGAACGCCATGGCCTACATGCGCTTGCTGGAAGGCCGTGGCAACGATGCGGCACTGGAGCGGGTGATCAACGTGCCGGCGCGCGGCATCGGCGAAAAGACCGTCGAAGCGATTCGCGAGCATGCGCGTCATGCCGATGTGTCCATGTGGGAAGCCATGCGCCTGCTGGTGGCCAACAAGGGCCTGACCGGACGCGCCGCCACTGCCCTGGGCGGTTTCATCGAGCTGATCGAGAACCTCGCGGCCAAGGTCATGGAAATGCCGCTGCACCTGATGACCCAGACGGTGATCGAACAGTCCGGGCTGATTACCTATCACGAGCAGGAAAAAGGCGAGAAAGGTCAGGCGCGGGTAGAAAACCTTGAGGAACTGGTCAGCGCTGCGCGTGCCTTCGAGAATCACGAAAGCGAAGAAGACCTGACGCCGCTGGCAGCGTTCCTGGGGCATGCCTCGCTGGAAGCGGGCGACACCCAGGCGCAGGAGCATGAAGACAGCATTCAGCTGATGACCCTGCACAGCGCCAAGGGCCTGGAATTCCCGCATGTGTTCCTGGTAGGCATGGAGGAAGGGCTGTTCCCGCACAAGATGAGCCTGGAAGAACCGGGCCGTCTTGAAGAGGAACGGCGTCTGGCCTATGTCGGCATCACCCGGGCCATGAAACAGCTGGTGATGACCTACGCCGAGACGCGTCGTCTGTACGGCAGCGAAACCTACAACAAGGTCTCGCGTTTCGTACGGGAGATCCCGCCGGCGCTGATTCAGGAAGTCCGGCTGTCCAACAGCGTCAACCGTCCGTTCGGCGGCACGCCGAAATTCAACAGCAGCAGCCTGTTCAACGGCACCGGCATTCCGGAAACCGAGTTCACCATGGGCCAGCGCGTCCAGCATGCGGTGTTCGGCGAAGGCGTGATCCTCAACTTCGAAGGCGCTGGCGCCCAGGCGCGGGTGCAGGTCAACTTCTCCGAGGGCAGCAAGTGGCTGATGATGGGCTACGCGAAGCTGGTGCCGTTGTAGGCCGGTCAATCATCGTCCATACGCCCCTGACTGCCACTGACTATCGTTCCCGCGCTAAGCGTGAGGAACGATAATCCTCGTACACATCTTACGAAGCGCGTAGAAAAGTCCTACGCTGTTTATGTAAAAGTCCGAAACACTAACGCGCTGGTCATGTCGCCATCCGCTGTGCAACATGGCGCGCGTGCAATCACAAAACGGGAATACCCTTATGCAACGTTTTCTAAGCATCGCGATGGCGCTGTGCATTGGGCTCACCATGAGCCTGGATGTGAACGCCGCGCGCTTTGGTGGCGGCAAGAGCATGGGCTCGGCGCCTACGCATCAGACACGTCAGGCCGCGCCTTCCACACCTGCGGCAGCGCCTAACGCTGCGGGTCGTCCTGCCGCTGCGGCAAGCGGTGCTTCGCGCTGGCTGGGCCCATTGGCCGGTATCGCTGCCGGTGGCCTGCTGGCATCGATGTTCATGGGTGACGGCTTCAACGGCCTGCAACTGTTCGACATTCTGATCATGGGCCTCATCGCCTTCCTGATCTTCCGCTTCATTGCGCGTCGTCGTCAGCAGCAACAGCCGAAAATGGCTGCTGCCGGTGCGCCGCCGTACCAGCGCGAAACCAGCCAGCCCGCACAGAACCCGATCTTCGGCAGTTCGTCGCCTGCCTCTGCTGCGCCAGTGATCAACGCACCGGCCTGGTTCAATGAACAGCGCTTTCTGGACGCTGCCCGCGGCCACTTCCAGTCGCTGCAGGAGCACTGGGACGCCAACGAGATGGACAAGATCGCCGAGTTCGTCACCCCGCAAATGCTGCAATTCCTGAAAAAGGAACGTGCAGATCTGGGCGACGGCTTCCAGTCGACCTTCATCGAAAACCTTCAGGTTCAGCTGGACGGTGTGGATGATCGTGCCGACAAGACCATTGCCACCCTGACCTTCTCGGGCGTGTCCAAGACGTCGCGTTTCGATCAGGGCGAAGTGTTCAGCGAAAGCTGGAACATGGAACGCCCGCAAGGCGATAACCAGCCTTGGCTGGTGGCAGGAATTCGCCAGAACGGTTGAACCAGAACCCGTTCTCGCGTTCAGAACCCCGGACATGTCCGGGGTTTTTGTTTATCCGTTCGGATAGTTATTTTGAGAAAGGCTTTACGCTACTGTATAACCCGCGCCATCAAGTGAGAGGATCTGTGTCGTGGAAGAAGTCATTGAACAACTGCGTGAAGCAAATGAACCGGTTCCGGTTCCGCTTGAGCTGCCTGACGAAGACCAACTGGTCGAGATCGAGGAACAGCTGTTCATCAACATTCCGTTTGTCTTCAAGGAATTTCTCCTGACAGTCAGCGATGTGGTGTATGGCAGCCTTGAACCCGTCACGGTGACCGACCCGCAGTCGCACACCTACCTGCCAGACGTGGCCGCCACGGCCTGGGACCTGGGCGTACCACGCGAGCTGATCCCGATCTGTCAGGACGGTGACGACTACTACTGCGTCGAGGAAGACGGCACTGTATTGCTGTGGTCCGCCGAAGAAGAACTGGTCACCGAAGACAGCTGGGAGTCGGTCTGGCACTGGGCCCGGGATGTCTGGCTGGAAAGCTGAGACACCCCGCCACGCGTTTGAAGGATCTCCGGGCGCTAATGCCCGGGGGATTCCGGATGATTCCCCAGCGTCTCAAGCAACGCAATCTGCATCCGTGTATGCACACGGATCAGCCAGCGCCACAGCAATGCAGCGACCAGCGCAGCAACCAGAGCGACCACCAGCAGCAGTTCGTTGGCGGGCAGAATGCTTGCCGACAGCGCCGCCAGCATCACGAAAATTACCACCAGCGATAACAGCGGAATCACCTCGGCCACGACCTTGCGCACGCGCACGGTATGCCGGCCCGCCATCTCGGGTTTCACGCCCATCTCGGCCAGCAGCATCGACAGCGCCTTGAGCTTGCGGTACGCGGCAATCAGAAACGGCAGTGACAGCAGCAGTGCGGCGCCGCATATCCAGGCTTTCTGATGGCTGACATCGCCCACCCATTCGCTCATGTAGCCGCCCAGACGCTCGGCGAAGTAACCACCACTGAAAAAGATCGCCATCACCAGCGCCAGGTTGACGCCGACCTGCAAGAGAATCCGCCTGATCATCCCGGCCAGCACTGCACTCTGGCCTTGCGGCTGAATGCTGCGCAGCCACTCGCCGTACATGCCGAACACCCGCGCAACGCGCCGGGGCATGATCGCCGCCAGCTTCAGCGACAACGGGTCTGCGCCACGAATCAGGTAGGGTGTCAGCAGGGTGGTGATGGCGGATACGGCGACTGCCACCGGGTACAGAAAGTCGCTGGTGACCTGCAGGGTCATGCCCAGCGCCGCGATGATGAAGGAGAACTCGCCAATCTGCGACAGTCCCATGCCCACGCGCAGCGAGGTACGGCCATCGTTGCCAGCGATAAAAGCGCCCAGCCCGCAGGACAGCATCTTGCCCAGCACCACGGCAACGGTAATGACGGCGATCGGCCAAGCGTATTGCAGCAGGATGCCCGGATCGATCAGCAAACCGATGGCGACGAAAAAGATCGCGCTGAACATGTCGCGAACCGGCTCGATCAGGCGCTCGATCTTCAGTAACTCACGCGACTCGGCCATGATCGCGCCGATCAGGAAGGCGCCCAGTACCATGCTGTATTCCAGCTTGACCACCAGCAGGCAAAAGCCGAAACACAGGCCCAGCACGGTGATCAGCAACATCTCGTTGCTTTCGAATCTGGCGACATAGGACAGCAGTCGAGGCACCACAAGGATCCCGATCACCAGCGCCACAATCATGAACAGCGACAGCTTGCCGACGGTGGAGAACACTTCCCCGGAACTGACCGAACCGCTGACAGCGATGCCGGACAACAGCGCGATGATGCCGATACCGAGAATGTCTTCCACGATCAACACACCGAAGATCAACTGGGCAAAGCGCTGGTTCTTCATCTTCAGGTCGTTGAGCGCCTTGACGATGATGGTGGTGGAAGAAATCGCCAGAATCGCGCCGAGAAACAGCGAGTCCATGGTTTTCCAGCCAAAGAACTGCCCGATCTCGTAACCGATCCAGATCATCAGGGCAATTTCCAGGAAGGCCGCGATGAACGCCGTGGCGCCGACCTTGAACAGCTTGCGCAGGCTGAACTCCAGCCCCAGGCAGAACATCAGGAAGATCACCCCCAGCTCGGCCAGAATTTTGATGGTTTCTTCGTCGTGGATCAGACTGAATGGCGGGGTGTGCGGACCGATGATGAACCCGGCAACGATATAGCCCAGCACGACCGGCTGCCGGAGGCGATGGAACAGGATGGTCACCACACCGGCCACCAGCATGATCACTGCCAGGTCCTGAATGAAATTGATGGCATGCATGATGGCGAAGCTCCTTGTGATGATGACGTTGCAAGCCGATATCGCCGTGCCCTACAGGGCGACAGCTATCCTTTTCGTCACTAAAATCCGATAAAGACGCAGGAAAAAACCCGATCCACAGGTTTTTGCAGGTTAACACCGCCCCCTTCGACATAAAGGCGGTGCAATATATGGAAACAGATAGTTATGACGCGTGACGGCCGCCTGCTGGCCAGCGTCCCGATAACTGTCGCAAGCCCCTTGAGCGCCAGCATAGGCGCCCCTTGAACACCTTGACCGTGTGAGTACGCTATGGAACCCGGAAACGCCCAGCTGTCGATGACTGTATTGATGACCCCGGACATGGCCAACTTCTCTGGCAACGTACACGGCGGCACGCTGCTCAAGTACCTGGACGAAGTGGCCTACGCATGTGCCAGCCGCTACGCCGGACGCTACGTGGTGACGCTGTCGGTAGACCAGGTGATTTTCCGTGAGCCGGTGCACGTCGGTGAACTGGTGACCTTTCTCGCCTCGGTCAATTACACCGGCAACACGTCCATGGAGGTGGGCATCAAGGTGGTCACCGAAAATATCCGCGAGCGCTCGGTACGCCATTCCAACAGCTGCTTCTTCACCATGGTTGCCGTGGACGACAATCGAAAGCCCGCCAGCGTCCCGCCCCTGGAGCCCGAATCGGCCGATGCCAAACGGCGTTTCATCCAGGCGCAGCAACGCCGCCAGATTCGTCAGGAACTGGAAAAGCGCTATCAGGACATCAAGGAAGAAGCGTTGTAAGAGGCAGACTCGGGCACGGATGCCCGAGTCGTCGGCAGCAGCCGGGATTTACAGAGGCACTGCTTCGAACTTCACCCGCGGATGCGCGATGCGATCCTGGGCACGCACCAGTTCCAGCTCGTAGCTGCCACAGGCCTGGGTTTCCAGCAGCACTTCGTGGACGGCAGCCGCAGCGAACTCGAACGCGGCAACCAGATCGTCGCCCAGCAGCACACGCGACAGAAACAAACCGGAGGTCAGATCACCCACGCCGACCGGCTGACGCGGAAACGCCAGTAAAGGGCGGCGCAGGTGCCAGCTGGCCTCGGCGGTGACCAGCAGCATTTCGAAGCCATCGGCGGCCTTGCCGGGGTAATCGAGGTGTTTCACCACAATCGCCCTGGGGCCACGCGCCAGCAAGGCACGCGCCATCGCCAGGCAGTCGTGCAGTGATTCGGGCTTACGCCCCGAGAAGCTGTCCAGCTCCAGTTGATTGGGGCACATGAAGTCCGCCATGGCCGCCGCTTCCTGCAGCAGGAAATCACTGACTTCGGGCGCAACGATGCAGCCTTTTTCAGGATGGCCCATCACCGGGTCGCACAGGTACAGCGCTTTCGGATTGGCCGCCTTGATGCGTGCCACGCCCGTGAGAATCGCCCTGCCCTGCGCCGCACTGCCCAGATACCCCGACAGCACCGCATCGCAGTTGCCCAGCTCGCCGATGGCGGCAATCCCGTCGATCAGCGCAGGAATCTGCTGCGGAGCCAGCACTTCGCCGGTCCACTGCTTGTATTGCGTGTGGTTGGAGAACTGGACCGTGTTGAGCGGCCAGACGTTGACCCCGATACGCTGCATCGGGAACACCGCTGCGCTGTTGCCGGCGTGGCCGAATACCACATGGGACTGGATAGCGAGCAAATGAGGCGTACGTTTCATGGGGGGCGGAATCCTGAACACGATGCAAATGCAATAATGAGAAATATAAGTCGCGCAGTATGGCTGTAAATCACTCAGGACAGTTAAGCTGACGACTCCTACGCTGGAGCACTCCGTCATGCTGACCCTGGGAAACATCTTCGTGCTGATGCTGTTCGCGAGCGCCGCGGCCTGGTGGTGGCACGCCCATGGTCTGCGCGAAAAGGCCCTGGCACGCGTCAAGCAACACTGCGCACGCCTCGAACTGCAACTGCTGGACGACGCGGTTGCCCTGCGCCGCCTGACCTTCGCCCGCGACGCTCAAGGCCGCAAACGCCTGGCCCGCGTGTATAGCTTTGAGTTCACGGTGACCGGCGAGCAACGTCACCCTGGCACGATCACCCTGTTCGGCGCGCACACTGCGCAAATCGAACTGGCACCCTACCCGTTTGAAATCAAAACACCACCGCCCAGCGCTGAAGTTATTCAGATGAGTGAATGGCGTCAATCGCATCAGAAATGGAAGCAGTAGCCGCGCACGACGCTCGTCGCCGCGATTCAGCGCTCATGTCCATGCCTGAACCCGACTGACTATCGTGCCAATGCTCCGCGTTGGCATGCCGTTCCGGACGCTCCGCGTCCTGCCCTCAGCTATCAACTGACACCTGTCACGCCAGACACTCCAGCATCTGCGCCTGCAACTTATCCACATCCTGCGCGGTGGAAAAAATCAATTCCAGGCGTGAGTCCTGACGCCATTCACTGATTTGCCAGGCCAGCGGAGCCCCATCTACCACGTTGCCCGAATACCAGCCGCCCTCGCTGTGGATAACCATCTTCGCCCGCCGCCAATCAAGGCTTTCCAGCCAGTGCAGGATGCGCTGCAGATCGAAGCGCTGCGAGGGATGCCAGCGCCAGCCGATGCTCCAGCCTTCAGCACTGACCTGACTCAGACAGATCGGCAACTTCGGGTCGGTCCATAGCGCGGGCAAGTGGCCGACGCCGTTGGGCAGCATCAGCTTATCCACAGCCTGTTTATCAATAGCGGTGCCACTGGCGAACCCCGGCACACGGCTCAGGGGCAGCTCGCCGTGTCGGGTCCAGATCAAGGCGTGCGGCAGCAACTGTTCGGTCAATGCCTGGCGAGCCAAGTCGTCCAGTTGCTCGGACTTGTTCATGACCACCAGCCCGGCATGCGCCAGGGCTTCCTGCTGAGTACTCGGCAACGGTTGTCCGGCGAGCATTGCCTGCGCGTCCAGCACCACCACGCCGGGCTGGACATCCAGGACGCCGCGCCATGGCGCTTCGCGCAATTGTGTCATCAGTTGCGCGGGATGGCCCAGTCCCGAAGGCTCGATGAACAGACGGTCCGGCCGTGCCTTGCGCAACAAACGCCCCAGGCCGATCTGAAAGGGCACGCCATTAACGCAGCACAGGCAGCCGCCAGCCACTTCGCCAAGTGCGATACCATCGGCGTCCGTGGTCAACAGCGCAGCATCCAGGCCGATCTGCCCGAACTCGTTGATCAATATGGCCCAGCGCTCATGGGCAGGTTTCTGCGCCAGCAGGCGCTTGATCAGGCTGGTCTTGCCGGCGCCCAGCGGGCCACCGATGACATGCGTCGGTATGTTTTGCAGCATGAGATCACTTTTGGCGAATGCGTGGTTCATTGAAGAGCAAGGAAGGATAACGATGCAAGTAATGCGGCTGTCTGCCCGCCTGGCGTTGATGCTGCTGACAGTGTCTTGCGGCTCAGCGTGGGCCGAAGCGTGCCTGGTCCACAGCCAGGCCGAAAGGCTCGACGTGAAGGTCTGCCAGGAAAATATCAACATCCCGGCAAACCTGTTTCACGACAGCTTCTGCCAGCCGCAGCTAGCCGGACAGAAGACCGAGACCACCTACTCGCAACAGTGCCCGGCAGATGCGTTCGGCGTCTGCCGCAATGCGCAGGTTGCCAATATGCCGTATCGCGAGCACATCCACTATTACGGCGTCGCCGGTGATGCGCTGTACCTAAAGCCCTTCTGCGAAGACCAGAGCAAGGGGCAGTGGATAACGCCTGACTGAACCTCAGGCCAGCCAGTCCAGCGTCAGAATCAACCTGCGCTCGTTGCGCAGCAGTTGCGGCGAGCGGTGGATCAGACCAAAACCTTCATTGCCGTGCCAGCGCTCGCCCTTGAGCAGCGCCACTTCACCGCTGTTGATCTGCTGGATACGGGCAGCATCCGTCGGCTCGGCGTCCAGACGCCCCAGCTGTTTGCGGTCCATCACCCCTTCATGCAGCCATTGACTGCCCACCCCGCCGTAAGTGGTGATAAGACGCACCGGCACGTGGTCGACATGGAAGCGCGGGCACATGGCCTTGTCGAGCACCCGCAGGCGCAGACCAACGCATTCGGCACCCAGCAGACAGGCATAGGCGCCGACCAGCCAGGAAACGTCGGCAATGAATCCCTGATAGCCCAGCAGGTCGGAATACCCCGATGCCAGCGCGCTCAAGTCAGGCTCGACCTCGCCGCCCTGCACTTCCAGGGTCATGGACTCGGCTAGAGGCTCACCCATCGACAGCAGCAAGGCACCGAAGTCTTCTATGTGCGCAGGCAACTGACGCTGCCAGAGCGCAAGGTTGACGCCGTCCTGCAGAATATCGCCCAACACGTCGGGCGTATCGCCTTGCGCCTGTCGGACTGCGGTTTCAGGTTTAAAACGATAAGCCAGCATCAGGCAGCCACCTCGTCATGCCAATCGCCAAACGGATCGGCCAGCGCACGCCAACGCTCGACACCCTCCTCCATCTCCGCATCAGTGAGCAGGCAGTTGTCCAGCTCGGCGGCCAGCCGCACAAAATCGATGTTCTGGCCGATGAACACCAGTTCCTGCCGACAGTCGCCAGTCTCAGTCGACCAGTTCTCCAGAATGGCACTGACGCTTTCCTTGTCCTCGGGCCAGCTGTCGCGGTTTACGAAACGCCACCAACGCCCGGCAAAGCCATGGCGCATCAAACCGCCTGCCTGCGACCAGCTGCCCGCATCCTTGTATTTGCTGGCCAGCCAGAAGAAGCCTTTGGAGCGCAGCAGCTTGCCGTTGCTCCAGGGACGATTGATGAAATCGAAAAAGCGCTCCGGATGGAGCGGCCGGCGAGCACGATAGGCGGTTGATGCAATGCCGTACTCTTCGGTTTCCGGCATGTGTTCGCCGCGCATTTCCTTGAGCCAGCCCGGTGCCTGGGAAGCACGCTGGAAGTCAAAGCGCCCGGTGTTGAGAATCGTCGCCAACGGCACCTGACCCATCACCATCGGCACAATCTCGGCCTCCGGGTTGAGGCGCTTGAGGATCGCCATCAGCTCTTCACGCTCAATGGAACTGATCAGGTCGATCTTGCTAAGCAGGATGACGTCGGCAAACTCGATCTGCTCGATCAGCAGGTCGGTAATCGAGCGATCATCGTCTTCACCCATGGTTTCACCGCGTGTGGACAAGCCGTCTGCGGCCTCGTAATCGAGCAGGAAGTTCACGCCATCGACCACGGTGACCATGGTGTCCAGGCGCGCCAGGTCCATCAGGCTTTTGCCGGCCTCGTCGCGGAAAGTGAAGGTTTCAGCCACCGGCAGCGGCTCGGAGATTCCCGTGGATTCGATCAATAAGTAATCAAAACGACCGTCCTGTGCCAGGCGGCTGACCTCTTCGAGCAGATCCTCGCGCAAGGTGCAGCAGATGCAGCCATTGCTCATCTCGATCAGCTTTTCTTCGGCGCGGTTTAGGCTGACATCACGCTGAACTTCGCTGCCGTCGATGTTGATCTCGCTCATGTCGTTGACGATCACCGCAACCCGCAGGTTTTCACGGTTGCGCAGCACGTAATTGAGTAAAGTGCTTTTTCCGGCCCCGAGAAAACCGGACAGAACGGTAACGGGTAGAAGATTTGCCATCAGGATTCTCCAGGCAGCTGCAAGGCTTGAACCTTGTTCATGTCGGCTGCGACGAATCCCTCTGGCAGCCCACTCTAATCACATCAGGATGTTATAGTATAACAATCCGAAATAGCTATGGCCTTGGTGAAGGGATCTTCATGAGACGGGTTTCGACAGGTTTGATAGCGATGCTGATCAGCACGCATTTGATGGCTGCACCACCAAGACCCTCTGCCGACCTCGCTACCTGTACCCGCAGCGCGACGCTGCTGGCGTGCAACGATGCGCAGGGCAATAGCTACAGCGTGGCAGCCTCCGGATCAACGACGTGGTTAAAGGGCTACGAGGTACTCGACAAGCGCCGTTGGGCGCAGACCAACAGTCGCTATGGCCAGTTGACGTTTTTTACCGGGCTGGCTTCTGATGGCGAAGCCTGGGTAGGCACTGTGCAGCGTGTGGGCTGGACGACAATCACCCGGGTATCCAGCTCAAGCGGCACGCGCAGCAAGATCACCTGCAGCCGCTTGAATGGCTGCCGCTAAGCCGGTCAGACCGGCTGTTCCTGCTTCTGCGCCTGCAGCCAGGCCATGTGCGAGTCGACTGGCGGGTTACGCTGGAAATAGCGCTGCAGGCCATCGAACAGACCATCGGCAACGGCCTGTTGATGACGCGCCGTGACCAGGCGCTGGCTGTCGCGGCTGTTGGAGATGAAGCCGGTCTCGACCAGAATCGACGGCACATCCGGAGATTTGAGAACGGCGAAACCGGCCTGTTCAACGCGCTTCTGATGCAGCGTGGTGATGCCTTCCAGGCTGCCCAGGACGGTGTGACCCAGTTGCAGGCTGGCCGCAATGGTGGCGTTCATCGACATGTCGAGAATCACCCCGGCGAGCATCGGGTCCTTGTCCTTCAGATTGAGCAGCGACGTGGCACCCAGCAAGTCCGCACCGTTTTCCCGCTGAGCCATGAAACGCGCCGTTGCTGACGTTGCTCCGCCTTCGGAAAGGGCAAACACCGACGCACCTGATGCCGTCAGCCGAGGCGCAGCATCGGCATGCACGGAGATGAACATGTCAGCGTTGGACTTGTGCGCGAACTCGACGCGCTTGCGCAGCGGTACGAAAAAGTCATCGTTGCGCACCAGACGTACGTCGAAGCCCTTCTCGCGCTTCAAGCGTCTGGCCAGCAACTGAGCAATGGACAGCACCACATCTTTTTCACGCTCACCCCGCGAACCAACAGCGCCAGGATCCTTGCCGCCATGACCGGCATCGACCACCACCATGATGTCGCGTCCGGTGTGCGCCTTGCTGGTCGGGATCGGCACAGGTACTGGAGGCGGCAGCTCAGCCATCTGCACAGGCGCATGAGCCGTGGAACTCATGTCCAGCACCAGCCGATGCCCCTGCCCGCCTTCCGGACCAAGCAGGAAACTGTTGAGCTGTACCGGCGCGGTGAGGTCCAGCACGATGCGCGTGTCGTCACCCTGGCCGTAGTGCCCGGAGCGAATCGATTTTATGACGGTACGGTCCAGCGCCAATTGGCTGAAGTCGCCGGTCAGCCGCGAACCGCTGACGTCGATGATCAGGCGGTCGGGAGCTGTCAGAGTGAAGGTCTTGTATTGCACCGGGCCGCTCAGGTCGAGGACCAGTCGCAGCTTGTCGTTGGTACGCCAAAGACGGGCGTTACGAATCTGCGTGGCGTAGGCACCCAACGGCAACGTCAGGGCCGCACTGGCCAGCAGCATGTTGAGCAACACTTGGCGTCGGTGCATGGAACGTCTCAAAGAGCAAATTGAGCATCCCGGCTCACGAAGGGTTCATCCACATCATTAGTAACAATATAACATGCAGTTACGAGCGAAAGATGAGGCCCTTCATGAAGATTAAGTCATCTGAAACGCTGTCAGAGGCGACAAAAATTCATCACCTCTGCGCGGCGTGTTCCACGTGGAACATAACTCTCTGAATTTGATCAGGTACGCGGGGCAACGTTGCCACATTGCGGCCCCAGCCACACCGCGCGGGTGTCCATGCTGCCGTTCTGTTGCTGACCGGTGGCGTTGAATGTGCCGACGACGTTGGTGGTGAACTCGCGATCACTCAGGAACTGCGCCTGCCCGGTGCCCTTGGCTTTCGGGCAGCTGAACTGGAAGTTCCAGGTCTTGCCGTTGCGCGCCGTGATCTTTTGCGTGCATCCGGATGCCGGGTCAGTCAGGGGAATGTCGTCCGACTGCACCTGAGCCTGAGTCAGGCAGGCCCTCACACCTTTGCCGCCCAGGGTGACGCCCTGCTTCTTCATCATCTGTTCCATCATCGCACGCTGCTCGGGCGGCAGATTCTGCAACTGCCCCAGCATCAACTGCATGTCCGGCAGCTGCTGTCCGTCCACTTTCATATTGCTGGACGTCAGCTCCCACAAACCCGGTTGCAGCATCTGCGCCTGAGCCAAAGGAGCCGCCAGACAAAACATCCAAGCCAACATGCGTTTGTTCATTTCAAGATTCCTGATCGGGCATTACGGATGAAAACGAGACTGGAATAATCCAGCCAAAAGATAAACCTTAGACGGCACACATGTCGCCCAGTTGCACCCGGAATTAAATAGCGACATTCCTGTTCAGCTGTGGTCTGTTAGGCAGCAAAGGCGAGGAGCATTGTTCCACATGGATTATCACGACCCGTACTTTTTCGGTTACGTCCTGGGTTTCATTCATTTACTCGGTACAGGTGCCGCCATCCATGCATTGCTGACCGTGCGGACTTCCCAAGGCGCAATTGCCTGGGCGATGCCGCTGCTGTTCATTCCCTATTTCACCTTGCTGCCTTATCTGGTGTTCGGCCGAAGCTCATTCGATGCGTACATCAAGGCGCGTCGCCAGGCCAACCAGGAAATGCGGATCGCGATCGGCAGCCTCAACTGGCGGCCATGGATGGAAGAGGCCGTGGCTGCGCGTCGATCGGATGCCTATGCGGCGCTGCGGGCAATGCCCAAGCTGGGCAACATGCCGGCGCTGGCCAACAACAAGGTCAGGCTGCTGATCAACGGCGAAGAAACCTTCGGGGCGATTTTTCAGGCCATCCGTGAAGCGAAAAAGACCATCCTGATTCAGTTCTTCATCATCCATGACGACAAACTCGGCCGCGAGCTGCAGTCGCTGCTGCTGGAAAAAGCCGCCGAAGGTGTAGCGATCTTTGTGCTTTACGATCGTATCGGCAGCCACGCCTTGCCGGGCGTCTATATCGATAAACTGCGCGACGGTGGCGTGCAGATAAAAGCCTTCGCCACACGCGGCGGCTGGCTCAATCGCTTTCAGATCAACTTCCGTAATCACCGCAAAATCGTTGTCGTCGATGGCCTGAAAGGCTATATAGGCGGTCATAACGTGGGTGATGAATACATGGGGCTGAAGCCGCCGCTGGCCCCATGGCGCGACACTCATGTGCAAGTCATCGGCCCGGTGGTCGCCTGCTTGCAGGAGTCGTTCGCCGAGGACTGGTTCTGGGCCACCCGCGAACTGCCACCGCTCAGCCTGCCTGATGAATTTCCCGAAGACGGTGTGCTTTGCCAGTTGCTGACCAGTGGCCCGGCTGATGCGCAGGAAACCTGCTCGCTGTTCTTCGTTGAAGCCATCCATGCTGCCGAAGAGCGCGTGTGGATCACCAGCCCCTACTTCATACCTGACGAAGCCGTCAGCGCTGCGCTGACCCTGGCGGTATTGCGCGGCGTGGACGTGCGCCTGCTGCTGCCGTCGCGCCCCGATCATTACGTGGTGTACGCCGCTTCAAGTCTGTACGCCTTCGATGCTGTGCGTGCCGGCGTACGGGTGTTCCGCTACGAACCGGGCTTCCTGCATCAGAAGGTCGTCCTGGTCGACAACGAGATTACCGCCATCGGCAGCGCCAACCTCGACAACCGCTCGTTCCGCCTCAACTTCGAATTGATGCTGCTGACCGTCGACAGCGACTTTTCCAGCCAGGTGGAATCCATGCTCACCGCCGACTTCAACCTCGCCCGCGAAATCTCCGTACAGGAAAGCCACGAAACGCGGCGTCTGCATCAACTGGGTATGCGCGTGGCGCGGCTGATTTCACCGATTCTGTGAGACCTGTGCTCGCTACGCTGCTTGCCTTGAGGGGCTAAACGGGACGTCACCCATAAATATCCTCACGCGTCAGTGGCAGTCCGGTCTTGCCGTCGGCGAAGGGTTTTACGGCGAGTATCTGGTGCAGGTTGATCCAGCCTTTGGTGAATCCATAGGCGCAGCCTGCGAGGTACAGCCGCCAGATGCGCAGGGTCTGTTCGGGCACGATGCGCGCGGCTTCGTCGAGCCGGGATTCCAGTCGTGCGCTCCAGTGCTCCAGGGTTTTCGCGTAGTGCGGGCGCAGGCTTTCTACGTCGACCACTTCAAGCCCGGCTTCGCTGATCTGGGCGCTGATCATGGCCATGTGCGGCAGCTCGCCATTGGGGAAAACATAGCGATCGATGAACTCGCCGGCACCACGCCCGACAGGACGACCGTCGGTGTGCCGTGCGGTGATGCCGTGATTCATCACCAGGCCGCCCTCCTTCACTGCACCGAACAGGCGTTGCGCGTACAACGGCAGGTTGGCGTGCCCGACGTGCTCGAACATGCCGACACTGACCACCTTGTCGAAGCGCGCATCCCGCGGCAGGTCGCGGTAGTCGAGCAGTTGCAGGTCGACCTTGTCCTGCAGACCTTCGGCTTGCACGCGTTCGCGGGCCAGCGCCAATTGTTGCTGGCTCAGCGTGATGCCAAAGACCTTCGCGCCGTATTCACGAGCCGCAAAACGCGCCAGCCCGCCCCAGCCGCAGCCGACGTCCAACAGGTACTCACCGCGCTTGAGCCGCAGCTTGCGGCACAGGTGGTGGAATTTATCCTGCTGCGCCTGCTCCAGCGATTCGTCGCCGGTTTTGAAATACGCGCAGGAGTAGACCATCTCCCTGTCGAGCCAGAGCTGGTAGAAGTCGTTGGAAACATCGTAGTGGTAGGCAATCGACGCCGCGTCAGTGTCCTTGTCATGCTCGACCCGGACCGGATTGCCTGCGCTGTCGTCATCGTCCACCAGCGCGTGAGTCAGTTCATCGCAGACCCGGACCACTTCGCTGATTGAACCCTCCAGCTCCAGCCTACCCTCCACGAACGCGCTGCCAAGCAGGCCCAGACTGGGGTGGCTGAAGTCGGAGACCAGTTGCGGATCCTTGACGACTATCGTGACGCTGGGCGAAGGCCCGAGGTCCATCTGATGACCGTCCCAGAGCCGGAGCCGCAACGGCAGATGAAGATTCTGCAAGGTCGTTGGAAGTTGTGTAAGCATTTCAAAATCACCCCCTTATCCAGAGACTCAAAAAAGAGTAATCCAGCAAGGACCCTGCAAAAGGGCCCGAAAAGGCATTGGCGACGGCAAAACTGCTATGAATCAACTGCGGGGGAACAGCCCTGTGCCCTCTGATTCGAGCCGAGAGTCAGCCTGAATCTGGATCATGCAATGAAACATAGCGCTTAATCTGTAACAGATTTTGTCAAAGCTCAAGCCATTTGACGCACTGACCCTCAGCGCAAACGCGAGCCCTGATGCTGCACGCCCGCGTCCTCGAGCTTGAGCAATGGCTCCTGAAAGCGCAGCAAACGTCCGGCGTTGCCCAATACCAACAGGGTGCTTAGATTGTGCAGGATAGCTGCGACCATCGCGCCCGCAGCGCCAAGCAGACCAAAGGCGGCGAGTGCCACGATGGCCAGCGTCCAGCCCAGTCCGATGATGACGTTGACCTGCAGGGTCTGACGACACTGACGGCTGAGTCGCACGCAGGTGCCGAGGCGGCGCAGGTCGCTGCCGATCAGCACGATGTCGGCAGACGCCAGCGCGATATCCGCCCCGCCCGCGCCCATCGCCACGCCGACCACGCCCGCCTTCAGGGCCAGCGAATCGTTGACCCCGTCGCCCACTACCATCGGCCGGAAGCCATTGGCAATCTCGCCCATGACGCGGTTGAGCTTGTCCTCGGGCAACGCCTGCGCCTGAACGTCGGCGATGCCGATATCGTGCGCCAGGCTGTCGGCCACGCTCTGCCGGTCACCGGTCAACAGCAATTGTCGGCCCAGGCCCAGCCCGCGCAATTCGAACAGTGCCGCCTGCGCTTCGGGTTTGACGCTGTCGGCGAGCAGCAGCCAGGCGAGAAAAACCCCATCCAGCGACAGCCCGGCCAGCGGGCCGTCATGTGCCGGGACGGCAGGCGTGACGATGCCCATCTGTGCGAACAACTCCGGGCGGCCCAATGCCGCATCGCCCTGCCCGGTCGAGGCCACTACACCCAGGCCCTGGCGCTCTCGGGTGTCGGTCAGCGGCAACAGTCGGGCATTGTCCACCAGCCCGGCCAAAGCCCGACTCACCGGGTGGCTGCTGGCCGACCCGAGGCTCGCGGCCAGCTCCAGCAATTGTGGATGCTGTGGGCCCTCGGCCTGCACGGACTGCAGGCGCAGGCGGCCGTAGGTCAGGGTACCGGTCTTGTCCACAACCAGTGAGTTGAGGTCCGCCAGTTCTTCAAGAAACGCCGAACTGCGGATCAGAATGCCGTGCCGCGCCGCGACCGCAATACCTGCGATGGCGGTGGCCGGGGCCGAAAGCACCAGCGCACAGGGACAGGCCGCGACCAGCACCGCCAGCATCGCCTGCGCATCCTGAGTGATGAACCAGGTCAGCGCCGCGATCAACAAGACCAGCACCATGTAACTGCCTGCGTAACGCTCCAGCAGACGCGTGATAGGCGGCTTGGAACGCTCCGCGCTCTGCATCAGCGCGATGACCTTGCCCAGCGTGGACTGATCGCCGATACGGGTCACTTCGATGCGTAGCAGGCCGTCCAGATTGATGGCGCCACCGAACACCTCGACCCCGACGATGGCTTCCAGAGGGACCGACTCGCCGGTGATCGACGACGTATCCAGACTGGCTTGCCCGGACAGTACCCGACCGTCCGCCGGAACCCGGTCGCCCGCCCGCACTTCCACCTGATCGCCGGCTTTGAGCGTCGCGTTGTCGACCTCGCGCACGCTGCCGTCGGCGCCCAGCAAACGCGCCTGGCTGCGGGTCAGGCGTCCCAGCGCTTCGATGGCCTCCTGCGAGCCGATCACGCTGCGCTCTTCCAGCACATGCCCGAAGATCATGATGATCGGCAGCAAGGCGGCGGTCATCAGGTCACCGGTGGCCCAGGCACCGAGCATCGCCAGCGCAATCAACTGATCGGTGATGCCGTGCAGGCTCGGATGCCGCAGGCTGTGCCAGCCGGCGCTGATCACCGGTATCGCTACCAACAGTGATGCAGCGCCCAACAGCAACTGGCTGACACCTTCCTGCTCCGGGGCGAAAAACCGCCAGACCAGTCCCAATCCCAGCAAGCCCAAGGCCAGCATCGCGAGGGTCAGTTGCCGGGCGGCACTGCGCTGCTCGGCGCTGCTCAGCAGACTGCCAGGCGCTTGCGGCTGTTCGGCGTCGTGGGTGTGAACGGCTTCGCCACTCATTGTGGTGCTCCCTGAATGATCAGGCGGGAATCGTCTTTGGGGTCGATCGTGGTCACCGAACCCGCCTGATGCAGAATGGCCGGTACGCGTTCACGGTAGAGGCGTTGCAGCAGACCGGGGTCGCTGCGGGTTTCGGCGGATTGCGTCAGGCTGACGACCGTTGCGGTGGCCGCCTGCGCCTTGGCCAGACGCTCGGACGCCTGTGCGTGCGCCACTTGCAGGGTTCGGTCGGCCTGTTGATTGGCGGTCTGGGTCAGCTTTTCGGCATCCGTGCGCGCGTTGGCCACGGCCTGATCGGCCTGCTGACTGGCCGTCAGCACGGCATTGAACGCGTTGACTGCCGAGGTCGGCAGGCTCGACTGCACATCCACCCGAGCGACCTCGACGCCGATGCCCATGCCGGTCGCCTTGAGCTCGGCCAGACGCTGATTGATGCCGCGCACCAGGTCGCCACGCAGCCGCTCACGGCGCTCGGCGGCCTGGCTGTCAGCACCGATCAGCTCGGGACGGGCAACCAGAATGGTGTCCAGATCCCGCGCTGCAGTCAGCGCCACAGCGCTGCGATTGACCAGCCGGTCCAGCGCGGGCAATACATGCTCGCCCTGCAATACGAAGGCAGTGGGGTCAGTCACTTTGTAAAACACCGTGACGTCCAGTTGCACCACACCGGCATCGCCAGTCAGCAGAAAACCTGAGCCTGCCAGTGCATCGCTCATGGGTGCCGACAGGGTCGCGACTTCATCGGCCTTCAACGCGGCAGGCGAACGCAGCAGGGTTTCCACGCGCCGCTCTATCACCCGATCAGCCGAAGGCAGCAGCACCACCTGTTCGAATGGCTGCGGCCAGGCGACCAGCAATCCTGCATTCTGAACCCGTTCGATCGCGCCGAAGTGCACGACCACCGCGCGATTCTGTGGATCGATCTGGCGTATGTTGGACGTCGCCCAAGCCAGCGCGGCGAGCAGTGTCACGCCATACAGCCCCAGAAACGCCAGACGACTCGCCTGCAACCAAGGGCTGTTTACCGGCGGGCGCTGCGCCACAGCTTCGTCGAGCGGCTGGCTCATGGCTGCGTTCCGCTCTTGCCATCCAGCGTCGGCGGGCCGTCCACCAGTACGCGGAACGGCGCGGCGTCGGTACGCAGTATCAGACGCGTGCCCGGCGTCACGATGGTGCCCAGCGTGTCCAGCGAGCGCAGCAGGTTGTAGAGCTGCGGCGAGCCCGCATAGGCACGCCCATAGATCTGCGCGGCTTCAACCCGCGACTGTGCTTCGATATCGGCCGCCTTGACCGTGGCATCGGCTTCGACAATCCGTGCGTCGCGCTCGGCGGCGGAACGAATCTGCGCCGCCTCACGCTTGCCCACGGCGGTACGCTCGGTGGCGATGGTCTCGCGCTCGGCGCGCATGCGGTCCACCGTAGCGTTGAGCGTCACCGACGGCAGGGTCAGCCGTTCAACGCCAACCTGCAGGACACGCACCCCGTAAGTCGCCAGCAGTTGCTGATCGATCTGCTGGCGCAGCTGATTTTCGAAGGCGGTGATATTCACCTTGCTGGCGTCGGTATTCACCAGGCTGGAGAGGTCGAAACTGCTCGCCGTGGTTTCCAGCGCCGAGCCGACAAAGGTGCGGATCTGCCGCGCCGCTTCATCTGGCTGGTTCTGTACCGCGCGCATAAAACGCTGCACGTTGTCGGCATCGCCCTGCACCTGCCACGCCACATAGGCCTGCACGATGATGCGCAAGCCATCGCGGGTACCGACGTCCTGCAGACCGCTGGAGGTGGTACGCAGGCGCAGATCCACCGGGATGGTCGCCTCGAACGGTGCCGGCCAGCGCCAGTTGAGGCCCGGCTCCAGCAGGACGCGGGACGGGTTGCCGAAGCGCGTGACGACAGTCGCCTCGCCCGAACGCACCTGCACCAGGCTCGCTGCCGCAATCGCAAACGCGATCAGCAGCGCAGCCAGGCTTGCCCGTCGCCAGGGGAACGCGGCGGGGCCGCTCGCGCCATGATGGTGGTGGTGATGACCATGGCCTCCATGGCCGTGACTGTCATGGCTATCGTGGTCGGCGTGATCGTGATGATGATGGAACAGACTCAAGGGACGACTCCTTACTGAACGGCTTTACGCGGCGCCGTTGGGTCTGCCGGTGGGGTGAAGGTACGCAGGTCGATGGTCGGCGCACTGTCGCCGCCCAGACGATGATCAAGTATCAGCAATTTCGCATTGCCCAGGCCCTCGGTCAGTTGGGCCAGGTATTGCTCCAGCAAAAACGCCTGGCCTGCCTTGGCATAGGCCTGACGTTCAGCACTGAAGCGCAGGTCCGCACCCTGTGCGCCGGCCAGAATCTCGCGGGCGGCGGCACTGGCCTGATCACGCGCCACGCTGGCGTTGAGCTGCGCCTGATTGGCCTTGTCGCTGGCAGCGCCGCGCTCGCGGGAGATCAGCGCCTGTGCACCAATCTGCGCAGCCTGCACAGCATGATAGGCATTGGCAGCACCGGCGGGCGGGTGGATGGCTTCGACCACCGTGGCGAGCAATTCGACGCCGCTGTCCAGACGCTGCAAGTCGGCCTGCACGGCCTTGCCGATGTCATCGGCCAGGCCGCTGCGCTGTTCGCCGAGCAGCTCATCCAGCGTGCGCGAGGCAAAGTCGTGCACCAGCACGCGGCTGGCCGTGCTGCGAATCAAGGCCGGAATGTCAGCGCTGTTATAGGTCGACGCCATGGCTGCGGCATCTGTCAGGCCGATGCGGTAGACGAACCGCACGTCCATGTTGACGATCTGAAAGCTCTGCTTGTCGCCTGCACTGCTGGCAATGACCTGGGATTTTTCGTTGATATGGCTGGCATCCCACAAACGGTTGGCGCTGCCAGGCGGCGGGCCTTCGGCAGGGTCCAGCGTCTGCTCGAAAGTGTCGGCGGCCGAAACGCTGGTCGCCAGTTCATGAACCACGCCGTTTTCAACCGCCAGCACGCGCCCGAACGGCCACGGCAAACCCACATGCAGACCGGGTCCGAATACGTCGACCGGCTTGCCGAAGCGCTCATAAATGCCCCGCCCCTGCATGGGAATTTCATGCACGCCGCTCAGCACCCAGCCCAGCGCTGCGACCACCGCCAGCACCGGCAAAAAGGCGCGACGCATGTAGGTAAAGGCCCAGATCTGGCGCAGATCGATGCCGAAACGGTTGTGTAGCTCGTGCTGCAGGGCGAGCAGCGGGCGCGGTGGCCAGCGCAACAGGTCAGCGATGAAGCTGGCGGCCAGCAGGCGCGGTTCCACACGTGGGTTGCGCGGGCTGAATACCGACAGCACAGCACGCAGCAGGAACTCCAGCGCCACGCCAAGCGGCAGCAGGCCGATCAATACCGCCAGCCGCGCAGGCCAGACACGCTCTGCACTGGAGAAAAACAGGCACAGCGCGCCGATCAGCAGGACGATCAGCGTCATGCGCACCAGTTGCGCCAGCGCTCCGGCCTCCGGCGACTGACTGTCGGACTCGCTGCTCAATTGCCGCTCGATGACCAGCAGGCCGAACGCCAACAGCAGCATGACGCTGCCGGCCAGGCTACCAGCCGTGGAGAGGTCGGCGCCGGACAGCGTCAGGTTCCAGAAGGCGCGAATGACGATCAACGCCAGCACCGCCCAAGCGGCAAGCCACAGGGTCGAACTGCCCACATGCCTGACCAGCGATTTGCCGGAGTCACTCAGCCGTTCAAGCAGGCGCTCGTACCAGCCGCTCTCGTCGGCAGCAGACAGGCTTTCGTCGAAGGTGTCTGCATCCGGCGAACGAAGCGCGCGAGCCCGCCACAGCGCGACATGCCGCGCCGATTGCAAGCCCGCCGTGAGCAGAAACAACGCCGCCGAGGCGTTGCACAGCACAGCCATCCACAAAGAGCCGGGGGAAAACAGATCGATGGACAACGCCAGCAGCAGCCCGAACGCCCCTGCCCCACCGGTCACATACATCAATCGTCCCAGACGCCGAACCTGTTGCACCGCCATTTGAAAACGCGGCAGGCCTTCAAGGCCTTCGTGCTCATCCAAATCAACCCGCATCACTACCCCGGCACCCGCTTATTTATCGCCCTCTGGAGAGCCCTGCATTGGCATCTGAATGCCAGTGAATCATAGCGTTACGATATAACACGCGGAATGAAACTTTCGTCAGGACTATTAGCTGAACGAATGTGCGATAGCGGTGCTGCCCAGCGGTCGATTCGACCTGAAGTCGTACAGATGATGAGCCCGCACGCCCGAAAAATGTTTGCTGAATATTGCCTGGCAAAAAAGTTTTTAGCGTCGTCCGAAGGCACCGAGTTGATCGGCGCTTCTTGCCCCGATCGGCTGGAAGCCTTGCGCCACGCGGCGATGCGCTTAATCGATTAGTCTAAAGCGCTGCAAAAATCCGCGTTATAGCCGTCAATACGCCGGATTCATTACCCGTGATCGGCGTTTTTTTTTGGCCGATTTCCGAACCGTATCTCGTCTTTGTTATCTGTTGTGGGTAGTTTGCGTTCGGCAAGGAGTCGTTGGCGCGCCATTTTTTGTGCAGGACGCACAGAATTACTCAGAGGCTTCACCTTTATGAATCGCAGAAATCTCCTGAAAGCGTCCATGGCGTTGGCCGCCTACGGCAGCGTATCGGCCTCAGGGCTTTTTGCTGCGCGGGCACTGGCCGCCGCAGCCGATGGCGAGATCGAACACTTCGATTTTGCAGAGTTGCAGGCGCATGCCAAGAAGCTTGCGAGCAAAGGGTATGTGAGCAACAAGCAGGTGCTGCCACCGGTACTTGCGAACATGACGCCGCAGCAATTCAATGCCATCCGCTACGACCCGAATCACTCGCTGTGGAAAGACGTCCACGGCCAGCTCGACGTGCATTTCTTCCACGTCGGCATGGGTTTCAAGACGCCCGTGCGCATGTACAGCGTCGATCCGCAGAGCAAGCAGGCGCGCGAAGTGCATTTCCGCCATGACCTGTTCAACTACGAGAACAGCGGCATCGACAAGAACCTGGTCAAGGGCGACCTGGGCTTTGCCGGTTTCAAACTGTTCAAGGCGCCTGAAATCGCCATCAATGACGTCGTTTCGTTCCTCGGCGCCAGCTACTTCCGCGCGGTGGACAGCAACAAGCAATACGGCCTCTCGGCCCGCGGCCTGGCCATCGACAGTTACGCCAAGCGTCAGGAAGAATTTCCGGACTTCACCAAGTTCTGGTTTGAAACACCGGACAAGAACGCGACACGCTTCGTGGTCTATGCACTGCTCGACTCGCCGAGTGCAACCGGTGCCTATCGCTTCGACATCGACTGTCAGGCCGGCCAGGTGGTCATGGAAATCGACGCGCACGTCAATGCGCGTACCGACATCCAGCAGTTGGGCATTTCGCCGATGACCAGCATGTTCAGTTGCGGCACTCACGAACGCCGTATGTGCGACACCATCCACCCGCAAATCCACGACTCGGATCGCCTGTCGATGTGGCGTGGCAACGGTGAGTGGATCTGCCGTCCGCTGAATAACCCGGCCAAACCGCAATTCAGCGCGTTCTCCGACACCGATCCGAAAGGCTTCGGGCTGGTACAGAGCGATCACGAATTCTCCAGCTATCAGGACACGGTCGTCTGGTACAGCCGTCGTCCAAGCCTGTGGGTCGAGCCGATCACCGCGTGGGGCGAAGGCGAGGTCAGCCTGCTGGAACTGCCGACCACCGGCGAGACGATGGACAACATCGTGGTGTTCTGGACACCGAAGACGCCGGTCAAGGCCGGGGATTCGATGAACTACGGCTACAAGCTGTTCTGGAGCCCGCTGCCGCCAGTGAGCACGCCGCTGGCACAGGTCCACGCGACGCGTTCAGGCATGGGCGGTTTCCTCGAAGGCTGGGCACCGGGCGAGCATTACCCGACAACCTGGGCACGCCGCTTTGCGGTGGACTTCAACGGCGGCGGTCTGGATCGCTTGCCGGAAGGCACCGGGATCGAACCCATCGTCACGGTCACCCATGGCAAGGTGCAGGACTTCAACATCCTCGTGCTGCCGGACATCAAGGGCTACCGCGTCACCTTCGACTGGGTACCGGACAGCGACTCGGTCGAGCCGGTCGAAATGCGCATGTTCATCCGCACTGGCGACCGTACGCTGAGCGAGACCTGGCTCTATCAGTACTTCCCGCCCGCACCGGACAAACGCAAGTACCCGTAATCCGCAAATGGGTGACGCAGAGCGTCACGAAAGGCATTCCCACGCTGGAGCGTGAGGAACGATAGGTGTCTGCAGGATCGCGTCCGCAGGAACACCATCGTGCCCATGCTCAAGCGTGGGCACGCCGTTCTGGACGCTCCGCGTCCTGTCCTCGGTACTGCAGCGCAGCGCAGATTTGTGACGCAGAGCGTCACGAAGGGCATTCCCACGCGGAGCGTGAGGAACGATAAGTGTCTGGGCTGGGGCATGAGGAACGATAGGTGTCTGCAGGATCGTGTCCGCAGGAACACTATCGTGCCCATGCTCCAGCGTGGGCACGCCGTTCTGGACGCTCCGCGTCCTGTCCCGGGCACGGGGCGTGCGGCGCATAACCATTAATCCTGACTAATTAATTGACAGTTGCCCCAACTGCGACTGATATACCTGTTGTCATGCCGTTGCGAGCGTCCGCTCCAGACCCCCATCTCACAAAGCCTGCCTGTGTCGACACGTCCCCGTGATCGTCGGGCGGTAGCTTTGTCCGCGCAATTCCCCTGACGTATTTCACAAGGCAGCCAGCATGGCGTTGAATACTGCGAACGGCGTCGACGCCAGGTCGTCGTTGATGTCCTTTGACAAGTCCACGGTGGTGGTGTGGGTCGCCATCAGCCTGATTCTGGTCGAGACCTTTTCCGGAGCCTTGCGCTTCTACTTCGATCAGGCAGGCATCAGCGCCCTGCTCTACCTGCCCAAGGCCACCTGCATCCTGTTATTTACACTCGAACTGCGCACCTTCAGGGCTGGACGGTTGTTCTGGACGTTCACGATCCTGTGGCTGCTTTCCGGGCTGCTGGCCATGCTGCATCGCGCCAGCGTGCACAACCTGGCGTTCAGTCTGTTCGCGCTGAGCCCGCTGGTGTTCGGCCTGGTGTGTGGCCGGCACCTGCTGTATCGCCGCAAGCTGCTGTACCGCGCCATTGCTTTTTGCCTGCTGGCCTCGCTGCTGGGGATTGCCCTGGACAAGCTCACCTCCGTGCCGTGGAAGGGCTACAGCTACAGCGTCGGTGAAACCCAGTTGAGCGCCAATACCTCATGGAGTGCGGACGAGGTGGATCGCATTGCCGGTTTCGCCAGAGTGTCCAACGTGCTGTCGATCATGATCGCCTTCTACACGCTGTACCTGCTCATGTTCCTGCGCTCGCGCCTGATGATGATGTTGCTGAGTGCGGTGGCGCTTTACGCCATCGTGCTGACCACCAGCAAAGCGCCAGCCGCGGCCTTCGCCCTGACCATCGTGCTGCTGTTGTTACGGCGGATGAGCTGGACCTGCAGGACAGTGTGCGCCGTGGTGGTAGGCATCGGTCTGCTGTTGCCGGCGCTTGGCCTGATCGTGAGTCCTGATGCCTACGCGGTCAGCAACGGCGGCTCGCTGGCCTCGCTGTATGACCGGCTGATCAACACCTGGCCCGGCCTGATCAATGCGATGAGTCGCGAAGGCTGGATGATCAGCGGCGCAGGCTTCGGCATGGTCGGCAGCACGATGGGGCTGTTTCCGGTGGACGGTGCCGGAGTATTTCTCGGCATGGACAGCTCCGCCCTGTACCTCTGGGCAATGCTGGGCGTGCTCGGCTTGCTGCTGTATGCGCTGCAGATTCCGCTGTTGTTCCGACTGATCGATGATCAGACCCGTGTCGGCCATATGTTGCTGGCGATCAGCTTTTGCTGGTGCCTGATCAGCTGGACCACCGACATGTTCGAGGTCGCTGTCGCCAACCTGTTCATCGGCCTGGCGATTGGTCATGTGATTGCCGGCAGAGAACCTTCTGCGAGCCATGCGCCCGGACTGTCGTCGACCGCCCGCTGACCGCCACCCCATCACCACCACGCTGGCCGCCGATACGTTTCGGCTGATCCCCGGCACCCTCTCCCTCACGATCAGCCAACGGATGGCGTTCTCAAATGGACTTCAGAAAAGACATCAATGGCCTGCGCGCCATCGCAGTGATCGCGGTACTGCTCTTCCACTTCCACCCCGACTGGCTGCCTGGCGGCTTTGCCGGTGTCGACGTGTTTTTCGTGATCTCGGGGTATCTGATCACCGGCATCATCCTGCGCGGCTTGAGGAGCGGTAAGTTCAGGCTGGCAGCGTTCTACACGTCACGGGCCAGACGCATCGTCCCGGCCCTCGCTGCGCTGTGTTTTGCCTTGCTGCTGCTGGGCTGGTTCGCCCTGCTGCCGCTGGATTACAGTGCGCTGGGCACACATGTGGCGAGCAGCCTGGGGTTCGTTTCCAACGTTGTCTATTGGCGTGAGGCAGGGTATTTCACCGCCAGTGCCCATGAGAAATGGCTGCTGCACACCTGGTCGTTGTCAGTGGAATGGCAGTTTTACCTGCTGTACCCGATTGCGCTGCTGATGCTCAGCCGCTTTGTCGCGCTGCACAACCTGCGCTGGTGGATACTCGGAGCAAGCCTGGCAGGCTTTGTGGTCTGCATACCTGCCTCCTCACAATGGCCGGAGGCGGCGTTTTACCTGCTGCCGACCCGCGCCTGGGAGTTGCTGGCAGGTGGTGTGGCCTGCCTGTTCCCGCTGCAATTGAAGGCCCTGCAGCAGCGCGCTCTGGAACACATCGGCCTGACGCTGATCGTGGCCGGTTTCTTTCTGCTGTCCGTGCAGGACACATGGCCGGGTTATCTGGTGCTGATGCCGGTGCTGGGGACATTCGCGGTGATCATCGCCGCGCGCGACGACTCGCTGCTGACCTGTAACCCACTGGCCCAATGGACCGGCACACGGTCGTACTCGCTGTACCTGTGGCATTGGCCGGTGGTGGTGTGGATGAATGACGCCGGCTTGCTGGGCGAGACCCGCACGGTGCTGGTGGGCATCGGCGTGGCCGTGACGCTGGGTCTGGTTTCATGGCGGCTGATCGAGCAGCCCGTCAGCAGGCCGTCATCCGATCAGCGCAGCAGACGTGCCACGTTCGGCGCGCTGATCGCTCTGCTGTTCGTCGGCGGAGCGCTGGTGAGTGCGACTGGCGGCGCGGTATCGCCACTGCGACCTGTGAGTGTTTCGGACAAGGCGCGTTTCATTCAGGAATACGCTGATCGTCAGCACAACCTGTACGAGCCTTACTGGCTGAAATGTGATGCCTTCTCTGCCCTGACCCAACGCGGCCAATCAGGCATCGACGAAGCCTGCACGCGCAAGC
This sequence comes from Pseudomonas sp. MEJ108, assembly GCF_030208985.1. Taxonomy (NCBI): domain Bacteria; kingdom Pseudomonadati; phylum Pseudomonadota; class Gammaproteobacteria; order Pseudomonadales; family Pseudomonadaceae; genus Pseudomonas; species Pseudomonas sp. MEJ108. The sequence continues at coordinate 170,229 of NZ_JARVSW010000029.1, read as the reverse complement.
AAGGTGCGGGCGGCGTGTTCCTGTGGGGCGACTCTCACGCGCAGGCGCTGTCGCTCGGCTTGCGTACCTTGCTGACACACAGCACGCCTTTCTATCAGGTCGCCTCGGCCAGTTGCCGTCCCGGTCTGAGTGACCATCAAGGACGTACCTCTGCGACCAGCAGGGCCTGTGACTACTCCAACAGAACGGCCCTGCAGGGCATCGAAAAGCTGCGTCCGGATATCGTGGTCATCGCGCAGAAGGATGGGCACGACAAGACTGACTGGACGCAGATCGCGACCCGGCTCAAGGGCTTGGGCGTGAAGCATATCGTGCTGATCGGCCCGGTCCCGCAGTGGAACCCGTCGCTGCCCAGCGTCATCGCCAACCGCCATTGGGGGCTGAGCGAATCGCACATCCGCGATCCGGCTCTGGATCAAAGCATCATGCTGGTGGATCAGGCGGCCCGCAATTTGGCCGCATCGGCAGGCATCCAGTTCGTGTCGCTGATCGACAAACTGTGCATCGCCGATGCCTGCCTGGTACGCCTGGAAGACAACCGCTCGCTGCTGCAGATCGACTCGGGGCACTTGAGCGCAGAAGGTTCGCTGTACGTCGTGCGCAACTATGTACTGCCGCAATTGGTGAATTAACAAACGTCCTGTTTCTGGAGGCTGTAGCGGCCTCTTCGCGAGCAAGCGAAGCGTCGTCCGGCTCGCTCCCACGAGACAGGTGTATAACGATGGGTTCGTCGATCAATGCAGCTCTTTGAGGCGCTCGGCAAACTTGACGAGGTCGGCCAGGGAATCGGCTTCCATCTTGCGCATCACCGAGCCACGGCGGACCTTGACGGTGATTTCGCTCACGTTCAGCCGGGCTGCAATCTGTTTGTTGAGCAGGCCGCTGACCACCAGCTCCATCACCTGCTGCTCACCGAGATTGAGGCTTGCGTGGCGGCGCCGCAGTTCGGCTTCGACGGCGGCACTCTGGCGCCGACTGCGATCCTGCGCCAAGCCCTGCTGAATGGCATCGAGCAAGTCCTGATCGCGAAAGGGCTTGGTCAGAAACTCCACCGCACCGGCCTTCATCGCCCGCACGGACATGGGGATGTCACCATGCCCGGTGATGAAAATGACCGGTAGGGAAATCCCCGACCTGGCCATATGTTCCTGGAAATCCAGGCCGCTCATGCCCGGCATGCGGATGTCCAGAATCAGACAGCCCGGCGCGTCAGGACGCGGGGTGTCCAGGAACTCGCGGGTCGAGCCGAACAGCATGCTGCGCAATCCGACCGAGGCCAGCAGGTCCTCCAGCGAGGAGCGCACCGACAGGTCGTCATCGAGGACGTAGATGATCGGCTCTTCGGTCGGTGATGCGGTGGCAGCTGTGCTCATCAGGTTTCCATCTTTCCAGTAGGCAAGGTGAAGTGAAACGTAGCACCGATTGACGGGTTGGGCGTGACCCAGATGCGCCCGCCATGGGCCTCAATGATCGAACGACTGATCGCCAGGCCAATCCCCATCCCTTCCTCCTTGGTGGTGTAGAACGCGTCGAACAACTGGTGGATGTTTTCCGGCAGCACGCCGATCCCATTGTCGCTCACCGCAAATCCGATATCGCCGCCGTCTTGCAAGCCCACCCGAACCTCCAGTTGCGCCTGATCTGCCTTGAGCTTTTTCATCGCATCCACGCCATTGAGCATCAGGTTCAGCAACACTTGCTGGATCTGCACCCGATCAGCCAGCAGCGGCGGCAGGCCCTCCGGCACGTCGACCAGCAGTGCGACGCCCTGCCCTTCTATCTCGCTGTGTGCCAACGCGACGATCTCGGCGACGGTGTCGGCCACGCTGATCCACTCCTTGTGAGTGGACGAACGCTTCGCCAGGGCGCGCACTCGCACGATGATGTCCCCGGCGCGGTTCGCGTCACTGATCATGCGCTCGACCGCCTGGCGGGCCTTGTCCAGATTGACCGGCTCGGTGGCCAGCCAGCGCTGACAGGCATTGCCGCTGGTGACAATGGCCGACAGCGGCTGATTGACCTCATGAGCAATGGACGCCGTCAGTTCACCCAGTTGATTGACCCGTGCGATCCGCGCCAGCTGCGAGCGCGCTTCGTGTACCGAACGGATAGCCAGCGCCATGCGCAGTGCCAGCCAGGTGGTCATGGCAATGGCCGCCAGGCTGATGATGCAATTGATCAGCCCGGACGCCTCACTGCCTCTGGAGGTCGTCATCTCGTAACTGATCACGGTCAGCACCATGCACAGCAACGCCATCGCGATAACGCCTGTGGCCGGCAGGAACCTGACCGCCAGCAGCACCACCACAATCTGAAATACGCCCACGGCGATTTCCAGGTCGGTCAAGGTGTCGGCAACCGCAATGACCAGCGCCAGCATCAGCAACGCGATCAGCCGCACCGCCATAGCGGCCTTGCCATAGGAATCCGGTTCACGCATGCGCATCATCCCGCTGGTTGCAAAAGGCCCATTGAGTATGTCCTACAAACCTCAGGACGGGTTGTCCAGGCTGAACTGATCGGCCAGTTCGTCATAGGCGAACAACTCCGCGTAGCGCCCCCATTGAATCACTGCATTGAGGGTCTGCATGGCGTCGCTTTCGGACATGAAGTCTTCGAGTTGATCACGAAAGCGCCGTGCCGGTGCCGTGTGCGTGGGACGATCATCCAGCACTCGACGGATATGCGCCACCAGCGGCACGAAGCTCAGCAGGTGCTGGGCGAACAGTTGCTTGCGCTCGTCGACATCCGCCAGCGCATAGCGATTGGCGGCAGGCAGCAGGCGAATGTCGCCGCCCTTCAGTTCAGCGAAGCGCAATAGTTGCAGCACCTCGGCAATCGGGAACAGCTCGTCGGCGTTGTAGTGCAGCGCCGCGGCCAGCTCCGGCAGGTCGGCTTTCAGGCTATAGGGCGGCGCGTGAATCGCCTCGATCAGCCCGGCCAGTGCGTTGGTGGAAACCTGTGGCAACACCATCCCCAGCCCGGTGCCCGGAAACACGCCCTGACGGATTTCGCCGGCGTCGTTGTCCTGGGTCATCAGCACGTAGATTTCTTCCACCAGCGCCCGAAAGATCGGGTCCTGGCGGTTACGTGGCTGGGGCAGATCGACCTTGATCTCGCTGATCACCCGCCCAGGATTGGAGGAGAACAGCAGGATGCGGTCGCACATCAGCACGGCTTCGGCGATGTTGTGCGTCACCATCAGGATCGACTTGATGGGCATGCGCCCTTCGCTCCACATGTCCAGCAAGTCAGTGCGCAGGGTTTCGGCGGTGAGCACGTCGAGCGCGGAAAACGGTTCGTCCATCAACAGCACGTCAGGATCGATGACCAGCGCGCGCGCCATGCCCACCCGCTGGCGCATCCCCCCGGAAAGCTCCTTGGGGTAGGCGCTCTCGAAACCGTCCAGGCCGATCAGATCAATCGCCGCCAGTGCGCGCTTGCGGCGGACCGCGGCGGGCACACGTTGCGCTTCGAGGCCGACTTCGACGTTTTCCAGCACGGTCAGCCAGGGAAACAGCGCAAAGCTCTGGAACACCATGCCCACCGACATCGCCCGCCCTTGCGCACGGCGCGGGAAATTCACCTCACCTTCGGTGGGCACCACCAGCCCGGCGATGGAGCGCAACAGGGTCGACTTGCCCGAACCGGACCGGCCCAGCAGGCCCACTATTTCGTTCTCGTTGAGCGTCAGGGTCACGTCATCCAGCACCAGGCGCTCTTTGCTGCCTTTGCCGTACACATGTCGGACCTTTTGAACATCTACCAGGCAACGCGTTTCGACAGCCATCATGATGGCGCCCTCCCCTTACACAAGATCAGACAAGACTCAGACGTCGCTCGGCAAACCCGTACAGCGGGCGCCACAGCAACCGGTTGAACGCAATCACGAACACCGACATGACCACGATGCCCAGCGCGACGCGTGGAAAGTCGCCCGCCTGGGTCGCATTGGCGATGTACGACCCCAGGCCTGCCGCTTCCAGATGCTGATCGCCCCAGGAAACCGCTTCGGCGACGATACTGGCGTTCCACGAACCACCCGACGCGGTCAGCGCCCCGGTGATGTAGTAGGGAAACACGCCGGGCAGCGCGACACGGCGCCACCACTGCCAGCCACGCATGTTGAACATGGTCGCCGCTTCGCGCAGGTCAGTCGGCAAGGCACTGGCCCCGGCGATCACGTTGAACAGGATGTACCACTGGGTGCCGAGCACCATCAGCGGCGACAGCCAGATGTCCGGGTTCAGGTGCAGGCCGACAATCGCGATCACCGCAAAAGGGAACAGAACGTTGGCCGGGAACGCCGCCATGAACTGCGCGATTGGCTGCAAGCGTTCAGCCCAGACCGGACGCAGGCCGATCCAGATACCGACAGGCACCCAGATCAGGCTGGCGACGACGATCAATACGATCACGCGCACCATCGTCGCCAGGCCCAGACCAAAGGCAGTAACCATATCGCTGGCGCCCAGTGACGCCTCGATGAACCTGAACAGGTACACGCTGCCGGCCAGGCAGGCGGCCATGACCAGACCCAGCCACGCGTAGTCGAGCACGCGGGCGACGCCTGGGGTGAGCTTCACTTTCCACAGCCGGGAGATCACGCGCCCGTCGATCAGCATCAGGCATTTCCACGGTGCAGCCAGGACCGAGCCCAGCATCGGTGCGACACGGGAGCGGCCCAGCACGCTGTACATCCACGAGCGCGGACGCTTCGACGATGCGGTTTGCTCGAAGCGGAATTTGTCCGCCCAGGCGACGATCGGCCTGAACAGCAATTGGTCATAGGCCAGAATCACCAGCGCCATTGCGCCCACTGCCCAGGCAATCGCAGCCAGGTTTTTCTGCTCGATGGCCAGCGCCAGCCAGGAACCGATGCCCGGCAGATTGACCGTGGTATCGCCGACCGAAATGGCCTCGCAGGCGACCACGAAAAACCAGCCGCCGGACATCGACATCATCATGTTCCACACCAGCCCCGGTATGGCGAACGGCAGTTCCAGGCGTGTAAAGCGCAGTACTGCAGATAACCCGAACTGACGGCTGACTTCATTCAGGTCACTGGGCACAGTACGCAGTGACTGATAGAAACTGAACGCGAGATTCCAGGCCTGGCTGGTGAAGATGGCAAAGATCGCTGCGCATTCAACGCCCATCTGCCGACCGGGAAACAGGCCCATGAAGAAGGTCACGGTGAACGTCAGAAAACCCAGCACCGGTACCGACTGAAGAATATCCAGCGCCGGGATGATCACCTGCTCGGCCTTGCGACTTTTGGCTGCCAGCGTGGCGACGACAAAGGTAAAGATCAACGAAGCGGCCAGCGCGATGAACATACGCATTGTAGTGCGCAATGCATATTCGGGCAGGCGCGCCGGATCGAGGCTCATGGGGCTTGAATTAAGCACCGCCAACGGCTGCATCATCTGGCCAAGGCCATAGATGAACAGGCCAATGAACAGAGTCAGGATGGCCAGGCAAATACCATCGGCCCAATAAGGCGTGCGTGCACCGGGTTTGACGAAACGGGGCGTCCGCAGGCTTTTACCGAATTCAAATATCGAATGCATTGCTCACCTCGAGCCGGCCGCGCAGGCGCAGACCCACCCGCTTTATAAGCAAACAGGCAGTCAGCGATAACAGATAAAGGCCGTGAGTTAATAGTTGCCGGACAGTGAGGTAAAGCTTATAGCGTTTCGATCAACAGTAGAAACCTGCATAAGTAGCTCATGTTTATCTGTCAGTATCAGTGATATATACCAACGTATAGTTATATAACGGTGGCTCTGTTGTTCAGGCCAGTTAAGCGTTGTACAAAAGAACATTATCGTGCCCATGCTGTAGCGTGCGGAACGATAATCTCGACTATCGTGCGACGCTCCGCGTCGCATGCCGTTCCGGACGCTCTGCGTCCTCACCTGAGAAAGCGGTGCGGCCTGGAGCCGTGACACGGAGCGTCACGAACTGCGTTCCCACGCAGGAGCGTGAGGAACGATAGGTGCCCGGCTGCTCCGCGCAGGCACGAACGTCAGGTGGATCACACCCGGAAGTGGCTGACCATCATCTGCAGCTGGCCACCGAGGCGTGCCAGCTCGACGCTGGAGGCTGCGGTTTCTTCGCTGGCTTCGGCGGTCTGTTCGGATACATCGCGAACGTTGACGATGCTGCGGCTGATTTCGTCGGCCACCGAGCTTTGCTGTTCGGCGGCGGCAGCGATCTGCTGGTTCATCGCCTGAATGCTCGAGACGGTCCGGGTGATGCTTTCCAGCGACGTACCGGCCCTGCGCGTCAGCTCAACACTGCTGTCTGTCAGGGTGCGGCTGCCAAGCATGATGCCCGACACCTGACGCGTGCCGTTCTGCAATGCCGCCACCAGCCCTTCGATTTCTTCGGTGGACTGCTGGGTACGCTGCGCCAGGCCGCGAACTTCGTCGGCGACCACGGCAAAACCCCGGCCGGCTTCCCCGGCACGTGCTGCTTCGATAGCAGCATTGAGGGCCAGCAGGTTGGTCTGCTCGGCGACCGCCTTGATCACATCCATGACCTTGCCGATCTTGTCACTGTCCTGCTCCAGCACGTTCATTGCGTCAGATGAGCGAACCACTTCGGCGGCCAGTCGCTCGATCTGCTGGATGGCTTCGCCGACGACCTTATCGCCGTCGCGCGCCTGCTGGTCGGCATCGGAAGCCGCCACGGAAGCCTGCTCGGCATTGCGCGCCACTTCGTGCACCGTCGCCGACATTTCATGCATGGCGGTGGCCACCTGGTCGGTCTCGACCTTCTGACTGTTGACCCCTGCACTGGTCTGCTCGGTAACTGCCGACAGCTCTTCAGCCGCGCTGGCAATCTGTGTGACGCCATCGCGTATACCGGAGATCAGTTCGCGCAGGGTTGTCCCCATGCGCTGGATGCCTTGCTGCAAGACGCCCAGCTCATCGCGTCGGGTGACCGCTTCGGTATGCGTCAGGTCGCCGGACGCAATACGCTCGACGATGGCCAGCGTATCGCGCAATGGCCGGGTGATCTGACGCGTGATGATCACCGCGGCAAGTATGCCCAGCAGCATGACCAACACCACACAACCTATCTGCAGGCTGCGCGCGTGAGCGGTGTCTTCCTTGCCCATCTGCATCTGAAGGCCGTACAACTCTTCGCCCAGCTTGACGATGGTCGCACCCTGGGTGGTCAGATCCTTGCGCACGCTCGCTGCTGTCTGAGTGGTTGCCTTGAAGGCATCGACCGAGCTGCGGTAATTGCGTAAAGCGCTTTCAAACTGTGCGATCTGTTCGCGGTTGGCAGGACCAAAAGCGGCCTTGAACCTGTCCAGATGACTGATCGCGCTATCCAGTTGCTGGAAGGCTGCTGTCTCGGTCTTGTCATTCGGATTGCCGGTATAGCCACGCACTTCATAACGCACCAGAACCAGGTCTTGCCGGGCGCTGTTCGCCAACTGGGCCAGATCGAAGCGTGCCGGGTCAGCAGGATCTATCTGCAGGACGGCATTGTTCAACGACTCGACGGCCTGCATGGCCGCTGTACCATTGGCGGTCATCTCGTTGCGCACTTTGGCACCGGCCTGGTACACGGCGCGCATGCTGTTCAGGGATGCTTCATAGTCGCGGGTGACATCGGCCAGTTCGCGCAGCGGCTTGAGATTGACCGGGTTGTTGAAGCTGATGAGCAGTGATTGCTGCTGTGCCTTGAACACATCCAGCTTGCTTTGCATATTCTGTGCTGCGGTTTCATCGCCGTCAGTCAGCATGTATTGCAGACGCGCGACTCGCAGATTGGTCAGGTTGTCACTCAGCCTGGTGATATCGCCGATGCGGTCGGTGCGATAGATGAGCTTGTCGAGGCTGGTCCAGCCAACAAGGGCGAGGACAGCCGTGAAGAAAAGAACGGTCCCAAAGCCCAATGCCAACTTCATGTTGACGCTGATATTCGCAAATCTGCTGTTCATAAAATCTCCTGAAGATGCTTTTTTGTGCGCAACGAAAGAGCTGAGATTTGTTTTTATGGACAGCAAACCCGCGCGCCAGAGCTATCGGCCGCAGAAGAGCAAAACTTGATCGGAAAAAGGCAATCCGCGCGAGCGCGCCGATTCGGGAGGGAAATCGGGGGCTGAACAGCCCCCGACTCAATCAGGCAATCAGTTTGAAACGCGCCACGACATTGCGCATGTCGCTGGCGACCCGCGCCAGTTCATCGGCGGTAACCGCGTTGTTGTCGATACCCAGCATCAACGTCCCGGAGCTGTTACGAATCTCCATGACATTGCGGTTGATGTCTTCGGAGACCGCATGCTGCTGCACGGCGGCACTGGCGATCTGCGTGTTCATCTCGACGATACGCTCCACGCCCTGACTGATGCTCGACAGGCTGCCCGAGGCATCGCTGGCGGCACTGATGCACGCATGAGCCTTCTGCTGCCCGGCCTGCATCTGCTGCACGGCAGCGTCGGTCGCACCTTGCAGTTGCTGAATGATGCCGCGAATTTCTTCGGTCGACGCCTGGGTGCGCGAAGCCAGCGTGCGGACTTCATCAGCCACCACGGCAAACCCGCGACCCTGCTCACCCGCCCGTGCAGCTTCGATGGCGGCATTGAGGGCCAACAGGTTGGTCTGATCGGCAATGGTGCTGATGACCTGGATAACGCCACCGATCGACTGACTGTGCAGGGCCAGCGCCTGGACCTTCTGGGCACTGAGTTCAACTTCTTCGGCCAGCGCCTGAATGGTCGAGTGTGCCTGGTGCATGATGCGCAGTCCGTTACGTGATGCAGTATTCGCTTCATCGGCGGCCAGCGCAGCACCTTCGGTATTCTGCGCCACGTCGGCGACGCTCGCGGTCATCTCGTTGATCGCGGTCGCCACTTGCTCCGTTTCAGCCTGCTGCGCGTTCATCGACTGCTTGGCCAGGCCGATGGATGCGCCCAGCCGGGACGCTACATCGGTCAGTTCGTAAGAGGTGCGGTCCATGTGCGAGATGGAACTGGCGAAGGCGTCGGCCATCAGGTTCAGGCCGTTGGCGATATCCGCCACTTCGTCTTTGCTGACGACCGCTACGCGTGCACTCAGATCGCCCTCGCCCAGACGTCGGGTAACGCCCAGCAGGCTGTCGATGGTCAGGCGCAAGGCGCGGTAGATGCTGCAGAACGCGTAGAGCAGCAACAAACCCATGATCACGCACATGGCAATCACGACTTCGCGTTGCAGCACCAGGGCGTCGTAGCGAGAATTCAACTCATCCTGAAGCGCGGTCTGAATTTCGTCCTGAGCCTTGTAGAGGCCCGAGACAACCACGTTGCCGCGCGCACTCAGCGCCTGACCCTGCTGCACCGAAAACTCTGTGCCTTTTACGTACGCGTGCAGGTCGCCGCGAAAGCTTTCCATCGCTGCAGTAGCGGCAGTGATCGGGTCACTGATGCGCGCGGCCAGCTCTGGCGAACGACGCTTGAGCAGTCGAATGCTTTGCTCCAGCTCCGCACGAAATTGCAGTTCGATCTTCAGCAGGCTCTCGAGCGAACCACGCATCGATACACTCAGCCCCTGACCGGTTACCAAACCTGCCGTGATACCGCGGATCTGACCGGCGACGTTGATTTCCCGAGGCATACGGATGGTGCTCAGGTCGATCAGAAACAGCGAGGCGTAATCTTCGTCCAGCACCATGCCCGAGGTCGCCGAGACGTAGTAGATAAAGTTGAGTGTCTGGGCCAGTTGCTCGTTCCACTGGGCGAACACTTCATCCTGCGACAGGCCTGGCTTGATACTGTCCATCAGGGAACGGGTGCTTTCACGCAGGCGCTGTACGCGGTTCTCGGTTTCCAGCTGCTGCCCTTGGCGTGCGTCCATGTCGGCAAGATTAGCAAGAGCGGTTTCGAGCTGAGCGCGATTGCTGATCACATCCTGAGCGGCAGAGGCATCGCCGGCGAGTAGACGGTTACTGGCCGCGCGCTGGAGCATGGAAGTTCGCAGCACGGGGGTGGTCAATTGCAGGTATTCACGGCCGACGCGCTCTTGCGCGACCGTGTCGATGCTTGCATTCAGGCTGTTGAAAACCCGAAGACCGAGAACGATCAGCGGGATAACGATAATGATGGCTAAAACGGCAAACTTGGCAGGGAAACGCAGGCGATTGGTCAGGTAGATACCAGGCGAAAGGATGTTCATAGTGTTCTCTTTTTAATTAGGGTGTCCGATCCGGGCGGAAAAGCTCCTTTCTTTGCATCACGGGTAGTACAGGGCAGCTATGCCGTGCTGAACGAGGTCATCCATTCAGATGGAGGCACATTGACATCACTTGAGAGCAGTGGCCTGTCAGGAAGTTCAATGGGTGCTATAGCCTGATCCCGGGCTATCGACCAAGCCACGGTTAACGTGAGGTCAGGATCATGGGGCGAATGGCGGGCGAGAGCGCTTTACCGCTAATACGCTTGCGGCAGGCATGATTCGAATGAGGGTATTCAGGTCAATCAGGCGGGAAACAACTGTTCATCTGACAGTCTGGCGACCGTAGACTTTGCAAAAGAGAAATACCGTCGTGCGACATCGTGACGCACGACGGTAGGTGTCGTATCGAGGTGATCGAGGGCTCTTCAAGCCCTCGCCCACTCCACGTTCGACAAACCGAGCTTTTCCGCCTGAGGCTTGCTCAGCTTCGGCACCGGGTCGGAACGGTACTTGGGGATCGCACCGAACCCGGCATCCACTGAAGCCCAGTGCCAGGCCTCTTTATTGTCCATGGCGCCTGCTCTTATGTAGAACGTCTTGTAACTGCCATGCAGCAGGTAATCGATACGGTAGTGTTTTTCATCAGCCATTGTGGTGCTCCTGCTTTGTCGACTCGCAAAACAGATCACAGCAGTTTCAAAAAATTCAAAATATTAATGTTATCATTTAAATGATATCATTAAGCCACACCCCGATGTATCTTTATAACTGAACCCTAGGGTTTAGTTGGCGATAGAGTTTGTTTATAACTGCACTTTTACGCTATTTTCAGCGGGAAACAGTGACGGCCGCCGAGCCGGTTCAAACAGGCTTCTCCGCCACGATGAACGGACATTCAGCGCAGCATAGGGAATAATAAAATTCTATTGAACTGCAGTTTAAACACCGTCGGTCCCCTTTAAAAAAGTTAGCAGTAACGATCGTGCTCCTCAGTCTCTCATAACCTGTGACTGCGTTGAATCGAGCCCATGCACATGGGTTGACGCTTCCCGAGAGATCAAAGCCTGAGGATACGACATGTTCATGTATAACAAGCGACTTCAATATACCGTACGCGTAGCAAGACCCAATCCTGGACTGGCCAACCTTCTGCTTGAGCAGTTCGGTGGGGCTCAGGGTGAACTGGCCGCCGCCGGCCGCTATTTCACGCAAGGGTTGAGTGAAGAAGATCCAGGCCGTAAAGACCTGCTGATGGATATCGCCACCGAAGAACTGAGCCACCTTGAAATCGTCGGTTCCATTATTGTCATGCTCAATAAGGGCGCCAAAGGTCAATTGGCTGAAGGCACCGAAAAAGAAGGCGAGTTGTATCGCTCTATCAACGGTAACGGCAATGACTCACATATCACCAGCCTGCTGTACGGCTCCGGTGCGCCGCTGACCAACTCTGCCGGCGTGCCCTTTACAGCGGCTTATATCGATACGATCGGCGAGCCAACAGCGGACTTCCGTTCCAACATCGCCGCAGAATCAAGAGCCAAGATTGTTTACGAGCGATTGATGAACGTGACCGATGACCCTGGCGTTAAAGAAGCGCTGGGCTTTCTCATGACTCGGGAAATCGCACACCAGTTGTCGTTTGAAAAAGCCCTGCACGCCATCCAGCCCAACTTCCCGCAGGGCAAGCTGCCGGGCATGCCGGAATTCACCAACAAGTACTTCAACATGTCCGGCGAATCCAATGTACGCGGCGCCTGGAATCAAGGCGGCGACTGGGAGTATGTGGAATCGCCACAAGCGGCTGTCGATGGCGGCGATGGTACGGCCTCGGTCACGCTCAATGAAAAGGACACCGAGGCGCTGGAAATGATGAAGAAACGGACCCAGTCCGACCCGGCCGCCAACCCGATCACCGGGGCGGACCTGGGTTCTGGTCTGGTCCAGGGCAAAGATGCCTGAAACGGCAACCCTTGTTATGTTCAGGAGAATGGAATCATGAAGAAACTTCGCTCCAGCACATCCCCTTCGCCGCAGGGCGAGTTCGATACCGCCTTGAGCGACGCGGTATTTGTAAACGGGCTTCGTGCCTTCGAAGCCCAGGCGCTGCTTGCACGCCGAGGCTTCCAGGTGGTGATGGCGATCAAGGGTTTCGGCGTTGGAACCCTGCTTGAAAACAACCTGCCACGGCGCTGATCTCACAGCGCATCAAACCCGACTTGTCCACAGGCCAGCAAGCAATCCGCTCGCCTGTGGACAAGTCTCTCTTCGCTGAAAAGGGCAAGAACATGACTCGCACGACGATAGAAGATTTGTTCATTCACGAACTTTCAGACGTTTACAGCGCTGAAAAGCAAATTACCAAAGCACTCCCGCGTCTGGCACGCGCTTCGACCAATCCACTGCTGGCAGAAGCCTTCAAGGCTCATCTTGAAGAAACTCAGGGTCAGATCGATCGTATCGATGAATTGGTGGAAGGCGCTGGTCTGAAGCTGAAACGCATGAAATGCGCGGCCATGGAAGGTCTGATCGAAGAAAGCAAGGAATTGCTGGAAGAGATCGAAAAAGGTGCAGTGCTCGATGCCGCGTTGATCGGCGCATGCCAGAAGGTCGAACATTACGAGATCGCCAGTTACGGCACACTCATCGCAATGGCCAGACATTTAAATATGAAAGAGGCAGCCGCTCTATTGAGTGCCACGTTGGCGGAAGAAAAAGGCGCAGACGAGAAGCTCACGGAGATCGCCGAACAGGGCGGAACCCAAGCGGCCACTTCGAAAAAGTAATCATGGTTCACAGCGTCAGCCGCATGACGGTCTACAGGGTGTAGATCCCGTCATGCGGGCCAGTGGAATTACTTCTTGGCAGCATCACCGCCATGCGCAGCAGCGAGCTTTTTCGCATGCTCCAGATGCTTCTCCAGGGTAGGCAGCGTTGCTTTTGCAAACGCCTTCAGCTCTGGATCCTTGCCATTCTCGGCCTCTTCCTTGTACAGCTTGATCGCCTGCTCATGTGCGGAGACCTGATTGTTGGCGTACGCCTGGTCGAACGACTTCTCGCGCATCTCCAGAATCATTGCCTTGGCTTTATCCATCAGCATAGGGTCTTCAGACACTTCAAGGTTCTTGCTTTTTGCGATCGCAGCCAGCTTCTCATTGGCGGCGGTGTGATCCGTGACCATCTGCTTTGCAAATTCCTTCACATCTGCAGAGACACCTTTCTCATCCTGTGCGAGCTTGCCAACCTGAACTTCGGCGATGCCTTTAGCAGAAGCGTCTTCTACGAAATCATCAGCGTCCTGAGCAGCAACAGCCATTTGCGAACCTAGCGAAAGTACAACGGCAATGGCGCTCATGCGAAAATAATTGTTCATTTTCGGTCATCCTTTTATGGGCTGAATACGTCATCGTTATCGACGACATGAACGTTACGACCTGCTTCAAATACCTGCGTTCAGCCTTTTTGACCGGACGCGGCATACGCCGGTACCACGCTCACCTGATGCTGATGTAAACCCGAACCGGCAATGCATTTTTTCCGCGCAATCATCACCCTCTGGAATAAGCACCATTGCCACCTATCGGTACCCGGAAAATTACGCTGAATTTCCCTGTACCGAGACACTCACTTATCTACGCTGCATAGAAAAACAGAAAGTCCCGAATGACTGCGTCAACGCGATGTTCAACTGCCGAGGTACGATTTTCATGACGTCTCTTCAAGTGATGACCGGCGATGCCGTCGTCAAAACCGTCGTTGAAGAAGCCCGTTCAAAAACCGTCTATCAATCATGGATGAATGAACGTGCTCCCGAACATCAACACGATGCGGTCATGTTTCTGAATCACTGCCTGGTCTTGGCCGAGCGGGAACACTGCGACCTTCCGGCCCAGCCTGAAGCGCTTGAACAGTGGATGGAGCAGAACGTAGGGGTCGTGGCTGATCAATATGCGCTCTATCTCGAGCAACGCCGCGCTGGAAAACCGAGACGGTTTTTCAAGAACAAAGCGCACGCGATGTATTTCATTCAGCAGGTCGCACCGACCAAAATGGTCGACGGCGCCTGGCTATACGGATTGCTGCCGCGCTGGGCAGACTACCGCTTCCACGGCCTGATTCGTACGTATCTTGAAGAGCTCGGTGACGGCGAACAGGCGCAGAATCATGTCTCGCTGTACCGGAAACTGCTGGCGGATCTGGACTGCGATACCAACGCGCCACTGGCAGACGACGCTTACCTGCAGGGTGCGATTCAGCTGTCACTGGGGCAACTGAGCGAGCAGTACCTTCCCGAGGTCATTGGTTACAACCTGGGCTATGAACAGCTGCCGCTGCACTTGCTCATCACATCGTTCGAGCTGAATGAACTGGGCATAGACCCTTACTACTTCACCCTGCATGTGACGATCGATAACGCCAGCACCGGTCATGCGCGCAAGGCTGCGCAGAGCGTCCTTGAGTTGATGCCTGTTGGCCAGGAGCGCGACGAGTTTTACCGTCGTGTCGCCAGTGGTTACCGGCTCAATGAGCTGGGCATGGGTTCAACTCAGGTGATCCAGTCGTTCGACCTGGAGCAGGAAGTGATCGCCATGCTCGAGCGCAAGCGCACGTTCGGTCAGCACATGCATTCCGACTACTGCCGTCTCGATGGCAAGACTGTCAACGAATGGCTCGCCGAGCCCGATCAGATCCCGGAATTTCTTGCTGTACTGGAGAACAGAGGCTGGATCAAGCGTCACGAAGACCCTCTGCACAGCCGCTTCTGGAAGCTGTTCGAGGGCGCCGGCGCACCGATGTTCGGCGTCTTCAACGGTTATGAAAAGCAACTCGTGCACGACTGGATCGCCGGTGAGTGGCTGTCGGATGGCAGCGCTCAGCCCACGGTTGGCAAACGGCTTCCGGAAGCCTTTCGCTCGCGCTTCCGCAGCCTGCAAGATGGCGCTCAGCCCTCCCCCGCGCTTGCAGTGCCTGCCTCGGCAGACGCTGATCCGGACGTGCGCGAACTGCACATGAAACTGGAATCTGCGCCCGCCTCGGAGAAGATGTCCACGTTGATCGAAAGCATGTCGCCGGCAAGACACGCGACCGCCGCCGGCCTGCACGCGACGCGTCTGTTTGTGAACAGCATGGCCGAGCGCATGACAGGAGCCCACGCATGAGTCATCCCCTCCCCGACAGCGCCGCGCTGATTGCCCTGGCGCAGCGTCTTGAAAACAGCGGCTATCGCTTCATCACGCCCACGCCCCTGACTCATCAACACGTCAATCAGCGCCCGGAAAATCGTACTGCCGCGTCACTGCGCGATGTGTTCGGCTGGAGTCGGCTGATACCGGAGTCCATGCTGCCGGTCGAGGAGGCTCAAGGGTTGCTGGCTGCCGGTATTCTGGAACGTAAGGAAGACGGCTTGAAAAGCCGGGTGAGATTTTCCAGCCTGGATGATCTGCTGCTGGTGCATTCGGCGTTTCCTACCTCAGATGAAGACTCGGTGTTTTTCGGTCCGGATACCTACCGCTTCGCGCAGTCCATCAATCGCCATCTGCAAGGTACGTCGCATCCGGTCAACCGCGCCGTCGACATCGGCTGTGGCACGGGTGCCGGCGCCATGTTGATCGCGGTCGCCCGTCCGCAGGCACAGGTCCACGCCGTCGACATCAACCCCAAGGCGCTGCATTTCGCACAGACCAATGCGGCAGTCGCCGGGCTGAAGAATATGGAGTGCTGCCACAGCGATATTCTCTCGGGCCTGAGCGGAAATTTCGACCTGATCGTCGCCAACCCGCCCTACATGAAAGACACCCAGCGCCGCGCCTACCGCCACGGAGGTGATGCACTGGGCGCAGACCTGTCTGTGCGCATCCTGCGCGAGTCACTGGACCGCCTGACTCCTGGCGGCTCGCTGGTGCTTTACACCGGCGTGGCCATGGTGGGCGAGCACGATCCGTTCTTCGAGGCGGTGCAGGCCGATATCGACCATGCGGCACTGACATGGACCTACCGCGAACTGGACCCGGATGTGTTTGGCGAAGAGCTGCTTGAAGAGGGTTACGAAGACGTGGACCGTATTGCAGCAGTGGAGCTGGTGGTCACCCGACGCCCCGCATGACCCACCGAAATATCTTCAATAGTTCATGCTTATAACGCGCATAAGAACCAAGCATTGGTCAGCCTGACCGCATCCCGGTGAAACTTGCCACGAGCCATCGATCAACACCCTGCTGTTGATCGATGCAGGCTCGTCGCACACCGAAAAGGATGACGACACATGCCACGCCTTAACAGGATCATCGAAACAGCCCTCTACGTAGACGATCTGGCGAACGCCAGGGAGTTCTATTCCGACACCCTTGAACTGGAAGTGATGTTCGAAAGCGCGACATTGGTGGCTTTCAACGTCGGCGGTGTGAGCACCCTGCTGTTGTTCAAGCGCGGCGCTTCGTTGCAGACGCAGTACCTGAGCGGCGGAGAGATACCACCCCACGATGCACACGGCCGGATTCATGTGTGCTTCGCCATCAATGCCGACGAGATGCAAGCCTGGGCGGATCGCCTTGCCAGGGCCAGCGTCGCCATCGAAGGCCGCACCGAATGGCCCAAAGGCGGATCGAGCGTCTATTTCCGCGACCCCGATGAAAATCTCGTCGAACTCCTGACGCCGGGCTGCTGGGCGATTTATTGAATCGCTCAGGTCACACGTTGCTCTGCAAAGGTGGGTCAATAAAGCGGGGCAATCGAATATTGATACGCGGGTGTGCTGCGCCTCAAATGTTATGTTATAACGCTTGAAGATTCTTAATGCAGCCTTCCCAAGCGATCTTCCGCCGCCATGATCAACCCTGTTCCCCAATCCTTTCCAGTCACCACCAAGCACGCCTTGCAGGCAGGTCAGCATACTCAGCAATGGATACCCAGTGAGCCGCACTCGCGGCACGTCGCTGTGGACCCGCGTGTTTGATGCTGGCGCTGGAACGCCTCGCGTGGGCACCGGAACAGACGTCAGTCTGCACGCACCAACATTTTGCCTTGAAGGATATCGACCTGCAGATCGCCGCAGGCGAGTTCGTCGGCCTGATCGGGCCCAATGGCAGCGGCAAGACCAGCCTGCTGCGTTGCGCATTCCGCTACAGCCGCCCGCACAGCGGCAAGGTCGCCATCAATGCCCGCGATATCTGGTCCTGCAGCTCGCGCTGGTGCGCCCGGCACGTGGCAGTGGTTGCCCAGGAGTTTCCCGATGCATTCGGCCTGACGCTGCTGGATGTGGCAAACATGGGGCGTGCCCCTCACCAGGGATTCTTTGCCGCAGACAGTGACCACGACCGCACAATTGTACAAAACGCGCTGAACGCCGTCGGGCTGGCGGGCTATGAGCAGCATCGGTTCGACACGCTTTCCGGCGGCGAGAAGCAGCGTTGTCTGCTGGCGCGGGCGCTGGTGCAAGAACCCCGACTGATGGTGCTGGACGAACCCACCAACCACCTCGACCCGCGCCATCAACTGGAATTGCTCGGGCTGGTCAAACAGCTCGGCACGGCCACGCTGGCCAGTATCCATGACCTGAACCTGGCGGCGGCATTCTGTGATCGCCTGTGTGTCATTCATCACGGCCGGCTCATTGCGCAAGGCACGCCCCGGGAGGTGCTGACCCCGGAAATGCTGCTCAGTGTGTTCGGCGCCAAGGCGCTGGTCGACAGCCACCCTCTGCGTGACTACCCACGCATCACCTGGATACCCTGACATGAACAGCCTGTCCGCCCGCCTGGCTTTGGCCGCGTTGCTATGCAGCCCGATGGCGCATGCCGCCTACCCTGTCACCGTGCAAAGCTGTGACCGTTCGGTGACGTTCACGGCTGCGCCGCAGCGCGCGGTCAGCAACGATGTGAACCTCACCAAAATGATGGTTGCTCTGGGTTTGCAATCGCACATGGTCGGCTACAGTGGCATCACCGGCTGGAACAAACCCGATCAGGCGCTATTGCGCGACCTGGGCACGCTGCCCGAGCTGTCCAGTAAATACCCGTCTCTGGAAACGCTGCTCAATGCCAACGCCGACTTCTATTTTGCCGGCTGGAACTATGGCATGCGCGTGGGTGGCGATGTCACGCCGCAAAGTCTGGCCCCGCTGGGCATTCAGGCCTATGAACTGACCGAGTCCTGCGCCCAGATAATGCCCCGCGCCGAGGCGACGCTGGAGGATGTCTATAACGACCTGCTCAATCTGGGCCGGATATTCGATGTGCAGAGCCGGGCCGAAACGCTGGTTGCGCAGATGCGCCGCAGCGTGAGCGACGTCGAGAAAAGCGTGGCGGGCAAATCGCCGCCCAGGGTGTTTCTGTACGACAGCGGCGAAGACCGGCCGATGACCGCCGGGCGCCTGGCCATTCCCCAGGCGCTGATCAGCGCTGCAGGCGGCCGCAATGTCATGGGCGACGTCGCAGCCAGCTGGACCCACGTCAACTGGGAGTCGGTCGTGCAAAGCAATCCCGAGGTGATCGTCATCGTCGACTACGGTGAAGTCAGCGCTGCGCAGAAACAGCACTTTCTTGAAAGCAATCCGGCACTGCACTCCGTGGACGCGATCCGCAACCGGCGTTATGTCGTGCTGCCCTATGTGGCGGTGACGCCCGGCATCGACAATGTCACGGCCATCGAAACGCTTGCAGCGGCATTTCATGATGTGAAGCGATGACGCTGGCGCAGTGGCTGACCGAACGGCCGCGCCGTTACCTGGGCCTGTTGATCGCTCTGACGCTTTTGCTGCTGACGTCGTGCCTGGTGTGCATCACCTTCGGCGCGGCCCCTGTGCCCTTGAGCCGGGTGATGGCTATCCTGATGTTCAAACTCTCCGGTACTGCCGAACACCCACCGCTCTGGACAACGGGACAGGAAACCATCGTCTGGCTGATACGTACGCCCCGCGTCTTGCTGGGCGCGCTGGCAGGCGCAGGGCTGGCGTTGATCGGCAGCGTTCTGCAAGCCGCGACCCGTAATCCGCTGGCCGATCCGCATTTGCTGGGGGCGACCTCGGGCGCCACGCTTGGCGCCGTGATCGTGGTCATGCATGTGGGGGAAGTGTTTGGCATGCTGACATTGCCACTGGCCGCCTTTGTCGGCTCGCTGGTCAGCCTGTGCCTGGTGCTGTGGCTGGCCAGTCACCAAGGCCGGCTGGACAGCCAGCGCCTGCTGCTCGGCGGTGTGGCCGTGTCCTTCGTGATGATGGCAATCGCCAACCTGTCGTTGTTTCTGGGCGACCACCGCGCCAGTTCCTCGGTGCTGTTCTGGATGCTGGGCGGGCTGGGTCTGGCCCGCTGGGAATTGCTTGCGGTGCCGTTTATCACGGTGCTATGCGGTTGGATCCTGCTGCAAGGGCTGGGTCGTTCACTGAACGCGCTGATGGGCGGCGACCAGACCGCCGTGAGCCTTGGCCTGCAAGTGCGCAATATGCGCCTGCTGGTTTTTCTGATCGCCTCACTGATGACCGGCGTACTGGTCGCCCTGTGCGGCTCCATCGGTTTTGTCGGCCTGATGGTGCCGCACATGGCCAGACGTCTGGTGGGCTCGGAGCATCGACGACTGTTGCCTGTCGCCACCCTTCTGGGCGCATTGTTGATGGTCTGGGTCGACGTCATCTCCCGCACGCTGATCGCCCCCGAAGACCTGCCGATAGGCATTACGACCGCCTTGTTGGGAGGGCTGTTTTTCATTTTCATGATGAAGCGCGGTCAGTAATCGGCAAGGTGTTTGCCGTGGGCAAACAGGACTGCCCGCGGCCCTTCCGACTACATGACAAACTCGTGTCATCGTTCCTTAACACCTTTATGACATTTATTTTGCGCTGGTTATTTCAGGCTGCCGAGGCGCCTGAGAATAAACCGGCTCATCCATTCATGTCATGAGGCGGAAGGAGCGGCACTTGAAAGTGACAGTGTTCGGAACCGGTTATGTGGGGCTTACTCTTGCCGCCTGTCTGGCTGAAGTAGGCCATACCGTCTGTTGCATGGATGTCGACAGCAAGCGCATTGATGCGCTTCGCGAAGGCATATGTCCGATATTCGAACCCGGTCTTGGCGAACTTCTGCGCAACGGCCTGGACTGCAAAAGACTGAGTTTCACGACCGATGAGGTACACGCCAGTCGCTTTGCAGAGTTGGTCTTCATCGCCGTCGGTACGCCAGCGCAAGCCGACGGCAAGGCGGACCTGAGCCAGGTGCTTGCCGTACTGCGCTGCGTGATCAGACACGCCGAAAGTGCCCCGATCATTGTCAACAAGTCGACCTCGCCAGTGGGCACCGTTGACCGCCTGCTCGCTGAGATAGCTGCCAGTGCGCGATGCGATGACGGCTTTGAAGTGATCAGCAACCCCGAGTTTTTCAAGGAAGGCTGCGCAGTCAGTGATTGCCTGCGTCCGGATCGCATTATTGTCGGCGGGGCCAGTCCGCGAGCGCTGGAGCAGATGCGCGAGTTGTATCAGCCCTTCAGTCGCAACCGCGAGAAGTTTGTGGTCATGGATGCGCGCAGCGCAGAGCTGTCCAAATACGCTGCCAACTGCCTGCTGGCGACCAAGATTTCGTTCATCAACGAGATCGCCAACCTGGCTGAACAGGTGGGTGCTGACATAGAACAGGTCCGGCTTGGCATCGGCTCCGACCCTCGTATCGGTTATGACTTCATTTACCCGGGCTGCGGCTTCGGTGGCTCATGCTTTCCCAAGGACTTGCAGGCGCTGATCGGCACGGCCAGCGAGCACGGCGTGGAGACGGCGTTGCTCAACGCCGTGGAACAGGTCAATCGCCGCCAGAAGCACCGCCTGTTCGAAAATATCCACACGCATTATCACGGTGATCTGAGGGGCAAGGTTTTCGCTGTCTGGGGACTGGCCTTCAAGCCCAATACCGATGACATTCGCGAAGCAACCAGCCATACCCTGCTCAAAGCACTCTGGGCAGCCGGTGCCAGGGTTCAAGCGCACGACCCTCAAGCAATAGAAGCGGTCAGGCATCATTACGGCGAGCGAAACGACCTGCAACTGGTGCAGTGCAAGCAAGATGCACTGGAAGGCGCAGACGCTCTGGTGGTGGTGACCGAATGGCAGGACTACCGGGTGCTGGATCTGGACGCGCTCGGCGAAAAGCTCGGTGATCGCGTGGTGTTCGATGGCCGCAACCTGTTCGACCCGTTACAGCTGCGTGAGGCGGGCTTTACCTACTACGGCATTGGTCGTGGCCAGGCGACGCCGGCATGACGGTACTGGTGACAGGTGCTGCAGGGTTCATCGGGTTTCATGTCGCCAAGCGTCTGTGCGAGCTCGGTGTGGAGGTCGTCGGCATCGACAACCTCAACGATTACTACAGCGTCGAGCTCAAACAATCGCGCCTGGCCCTACTCCAGCGCCTGCCAGGTTTCACGTTCCACAGGCTGGACATCACCGATGCCGAAGGGCTGTCCGCGCTCTTCTCGCAAAATGGCTTCGAACAGGTCATTCATCTGGCGGCTCAGGCCGGTGTGCGTTATTCGCTTGAACAACCGAATGTTTACGCCCAATCCAATCTGGTCGGCTTTATCAACGTGCTCGAGGCCTGTCGGCAGTATCGACCTGCGCACCTGATCTACGCGTCCAGCAGCTCGGTGTACGGTGCCAATACGCGCATGCCGTTTCAGGTCGAGGATGCCGTCGACCGGCCGCTGTCCCTGTATGCCGCCACCAAGCGCGCCAACGAACTCACCGCCTACAGCTATTGCCACTTGTACGGCCTGCGCGCCACAGGACTGCGCTTTTTCACTGTCTACGGCCCCTGGGGTCGGCCAGACATGGCGCTGTTCAAATTCACCAAAGCCATGCTGGCCGGCCAGCCTGTGGATATCTACAACCACGGCGAAATGGCGCGGGACTTCACCTACATCGACGACATTGTCGAAAGCATCCTGCGCCTGCGTCTGCTGCCGCCCGATGCGGTTGGCAGCGAGCCGCCCCATCGACTCTTCAACATCGGCCGGGGTCAGCCCGTCAAGCTGCTGGAGTTCGTCGATTGCCTGGAGGCCGCGCTAGGCCTGCGCGCGGAAAGGCGCTACCTGCCCTTGCAGGCGGGCGACGTGCTGCAAACCTGGGCTGACGTCAGTGCGCTGAGCCAATGGATCGACTTTCAACCACAGGTCTCGGTCGACACCGGCGTCAGGGCCTTCGTCGACTGGTATCGGGAGCACTATCAGGCCCGGATCTGCGAGCCACTTCAATAACAAGGACTTCCATGACCACGCCCACTTTTCTCTCCGTCGTGATCCCGGCCAAAAACGAAGCCGATAACCTGCCCAGCCTGATAAAAGAAATTTGCACAGCGCTGGACGGGGAACGCTACGAGATACTGGTCGTTGACGACGGCAGCACAGACGACACCTTGAAAGTGCTGACGCACCTCAAGGACAGCGGGCTGACCATGTTGCGGATCCTGCGCCACGAGCGATCACTCGGGCAGAGCACCTCGGTCTATCACGCAGCACTGGCAGCCAACGGCACCTGGCTGGCAACCCTGGACGGTGACGGTCAGAACGACCCTGCGGACATTCCGGGGATGTTGGCGCTGGTACGCGCTCACGCAACGGGCTCGGAGGCGATACAGCTGGTGGCCGGTCACCGGGTGAATCGGCGCGATACCGCCAGCAAACGCTGGGCCTCGCGCTTTGCAAACGGCCTGCGCAGCCGGCTTCTCAAGGACGCGACTCCAGACACCGGGTGCGGCCTGAAACTGATCGAGCGAGCCGCGTTTCTGCGCCTGCCGTACTTCGACCATATGCACCGGTTCATTCCAGCGCTGATTCAGCGACATAACGGCCGTATGGTTACGCACCCCGTCAACCACCGTCATCGCCAGGCTGGCGTGTCCAAGTACGGCAACCTGGACCGCGCGCTGGTAGGCATTCTTGATCTGGTCGGCGTCTGGTGGCTGATCCGTCGGACTCGCCTGGATGTTCAGGCACAGGAACTGCGGCCATGAAGCCGGACAACGAGACTTTCTGGCTGATCCTCGGCTTTGTCGGGCAGGCGGTTTTTACCGGCCGCTTTGTCCTGCAATGGCTGTACAGCGAATTCAAGAAGCGCAGCATCATCCCGGTAGGCTTCTGGTACCTGAGCATGCTGGGCAGCACGATCCTGCTGGCCTACGCCATTTATCGACAGGACCCGGTCTTCATCGCCGGCCAGGCCTTTGGCCTGCTGGTGTACATGCGCAACCTGCAGCTGATCAGTCGACAGGCCAAGACACCTGAGGAGCAATGACGGTGCGAACTCACCTTTCGCCTCGCCTCGAGGGCTGGCTGCTGGTCGCGCTGGCCGTTTTACTGGTCGGGGGCGGCCTGGGCTTGCGTCTGCCGCAGAACGTGGACGAAGAGCGTTTTCTCGGCGTTGCCCTGGAAATGCTACAGAACGGCTCATGGTTCGTCCCGCACCGGGCCGCGCAGATCTATGCCGACAAACCGCCGCTGTTCATGTGGGCGACGGCATTCTTCATTTGGCTGACGGGCAGCCCGAACATCGCGCTGTACCTGCCCGGGCTGCTCTCTGCAGGCGCGACCACCGCAGTCCTCTACGATCTGGGCACCCGCCTGTGGAACCGACGCATCGGTCGGTACGCCGCCTTGCTGTTCCTGGCCACCTATCAGACCTACAGCATCCTGCGCACCGGGCAGATCGACAGTTTTCTGTGCCTGTGGATTGCGCTGGGCTTCTACGGCCTGGTTCGCCACGTGTTGCTCGGGCCAGCCTGGGGCTGGTTCTATTTCAGCTGTGCGGCGATGGGCCTGGGCATTATCACCAAGGGCGTCGGTTTTGTTCCCGCGTTGATGTTGATCCCTTACGCCTATGCCGCGCACAAAGGTTGGCACGGTGTCGTGGCCATGCCTGGACAGGCCGCGCGCTGGGCGCTGGGTCTGCTGGTGTTATTGCTGGCCTGCTGCCTGTGGCTGGTGCCTATGATTATCTCGGTCGTGCGTGACGGCGGCCCGGAAGGCTTCGCCTACGTGCAGGAAATACTCTTGCACCAGACCGCCAATCGCTACGCCAGCGCCTGGGACCATCGCGAGCCCTTCTGGTATTTCTTCGTCAAAGTCATCCCGCAGTATTGGCTGCCGCTGGTGCTGGCGCTGCCCTGGCTGATCCCGGCCTGGCGCCGACAGTTGAGCAAGCACGATGGCCGGGTGTTGGTACTGCTCGGGTGGGTGTTGCTGGTGCTGCTGTTCTTCAGCCTCTCCAGTGGCAAACGCAAAATCTACATCTTTCCGGCGCTGCCCGGCCTGGTACTGATAGCCGCCCCCTTGCTGCCCTGGTTATTGAAACGCTGGTTCCATGACCGCATACGGGCTCGGCGAATCGTCCCGGTGGTGGTGGTTATCTGGCTCGGTCTGTGGTTCGCCAGAGGGTTCGTCGAACCCGTCATAGAAGGCCAAAACCCACACAAGGAATTGATGGAACAGGCCGCTTACGTCACTCAAGGTGCTGATCTGGTGCTGGTCAACTGGCGCGAGGGGCACTGGCTCTATGCACGCCAACCCATTGTGCATTTCGGTTTTGCCAAGCCGTCGGCAACCGAACAGGCCGCCCGCTGGCTAAGAGAACACCCCGGCACCTTTGCGCTGGTGCCAGGCGAGCAACTGGCCAATTGCTTCTTGCCGGAAAAAGCCCGGCCGCTGGGCCAGACCTCCAGAGCTGACTGGTTCATCGTCGATGCCGATGCCGACAATGGCCGGTGTAAACCGCAACGCCCTATGCAGGCCTATCGCTTCGCCTGGCAGCAGAATGTTGATTAATCCCCCGCCCAGCCACCCAACACGCGGGAGTGCCTGAAGCCATGCAGCTGGAAACGATCAAGGCAAAGCGCTTGACGTGGTCGAACGTCGCTCGAAGGCAGGTATCACTCGCACAACTTGTGCTGAGTGCAGGTGCCCTCGGGCTGTTGATCCTGGCCTACGCCGTGTCGACACACTTTCAGGTCCACCAACAGCTGTACCAGTACGGTCGCACCTGGTTAAAGGGCAATACGGCAGCCGACAAGAATATCTGGCTGCCGGATTTCCAGGTGGTTATCGACGCCAAACCACTTGCCCCGGACGTCGCCAATATCTCCGGGATCACCTACGACTACGACAATGACCGACTGCTGGCAGTGACCAACAAAGGCCCCATGCAACTGCTGGCGCTGAACGTGAACGGCGACATAATCGACCGCTACCCACTGATCGGTTTCGACGACACAGAGGGTGTGGCTTATCTGGGCAACGGTCGCATCGTGCTGTGCGATGAAGATCTCCAGCAACTGGACATCATCACGTTGCCGACGCAGGCACGCCCCATCCACGTCGAGGAAGCTCAGTTCATTGCGCTACTGATCAACCCCAGTATTCATAACAAGGGATTCGAAGGCGTAACCTACGATCCCGCCAACGACCGCCTGTTCGCGATCAAAGAGCGCGATCCACGCCAGATGTTCGAGGTTTCCGGCGTCCTGCGCTCCATCGATCAAGGCCGTTTGCAGATCAAAATTGCCGACCGGCTGGACTGGATCATGAAAAGTGTCGCTGCACGCGACCTTTCAGACGGCTACTACGATCCGCGAACTGGCCATTTACTGCTGCTCAGCGACCAGTCGCGCTCGATCACGGAACTGGACAGCAAAGGACGATTCGTCAGCATTCGATCACTGCTGGCTACCTTCTCCGACCTCAAGCACAGCGCCCCCCAACCCGAAGGCCTGACCATGGATCGCGCAGGCAACCTGTACGTCGTCAGTGAGCCGAATCTGTTTTACAAGTTTTCGAAAGTGCCGGAATAGGTAGTGAAGAAACTAGGCCTTGAGGGTGACTTTCGGGGGGTAGGGTCTGTTTTGGGAGAGCTTACGGAAGTCGGAAAAATCGGACGCTGAGGCTTTTCGACCGGTCTTGACCAGGCGCAAAGGTCGGTTTTGCTGCTTTCACAACGCTATCGATCTTCACGGGAGTGCCACAGGCGCAGCAGATAGACAGTGGAATTCACTATCTCGTAACGCATCTCGTAATGGCCGATCTGAATCCGGCGCACATCCCTGGGCTCAAATTCTTCAAGGCGCTCGCCGATGCGCGGGTTAGTCCGCAGCGTAGTCGGCGCTGACGTGAGCTGCTGTACGGTTCGTGCAGCAGCAGGCTGATTTACCGCTGCCAGAAACTCGTAAAGCCTAGCAATGTCAGAAAGCGCCTTGCTTGTCCACTTCAGTTCCATCAGCGCGGTAACGGCAACGCCGTGTCGGTGCTAAGGCTATCAGCCCAGGCCTGCACAGCCTGGTGGTCGATTATGCGGCCAGCATCAACATCAGCCAAGGCTTCGCGGGTCAGGCGACTGCGTTCCTCTTCCTGGTCTATCCAAGCGGACAGCGCCTGTTTGACGATCCAGTTTTTGGAGCGTTCGAGACGCTCTGCCATCAAATCGACTTTTTGTGCCAGTTGCTCAGGAACGTGAGCCGTGACAGATCGGGTTTTGGCGGTTGTTGCCATGATGAGATACTCCTGATTGTCACTCGATTCAAAGTTAATCATAGTGAATAATTAGCCATCGTCAAGCGCGCTAGCAGGTCGGGCCTAATCCTAGGCCTATCCAATAGAATCCACATTTTTTATTGGAGGGTATTGACACAGTGCCAGGCGAGTTGGCGCACTGCTTCCGCTGCAATGAACCCTCAAGGAGATGAGTGCAATGTCGCGTAAAGTTTTCGTAGCCGGCGCATCCGGTGTAATCGGCAGAGCCCTGCTCAAGCTTTTGGTGGCTGCGGACTACAGCGTATATGGCGCTACCCGTCGCGCCGAAAAAGTGAAGGACATCGAGGCCACAGGTGCTACGGCAGTGGTGGTTGATGTCTATGACGCCGAGCGTTTAAACAAAGAGTTGGTCCGCATACAGCCATGGGCTGTTATTCATCAACTGACAGATCTGCCTCGTGGCTTGAGTCCTGAATTGATGGCCAAAGCGGTCGAGAACAACGCACGTATCCGTACAGAAGGAAAGCGTAATCTGGTAGCCGCCGCTCGAGCCGCTGGCGCTACACGCCTGATAGCTCAAAGCATCGCCTGGGCCTACCGTCCAGGCGACACCCCTTATCTGGAAACCAGCCCTCTGGACGTAGAGGCACAAGGCAGCCGTGGCATCAGCGTGGAGGGTGTGGCGGCCCTGGAACAGCAAGTGCTCAGCGAGCCTGCATTGAACGGCACAGTCTTGCGCTATGGTCAGTTGTACGGGCCCGACACCGGCACTGACGAGCCGACCGGTACCAGCCCAGTACACGTACAAGACGCTGCGCGTGCAGTACTGCTGGCGTTGCAAAAAGAGCAAAGTGGTATTTTTAATATCACTCAGGACAGCCCGACCGTCAGCAACGAAAAAGCCAAGCGCATACTGGGGTGGTCTCCTTCCATGGAGGCTTGACGCCACAACGCAGTTACTCCGTACGAAGGAGTGACCGCGTTAGGACTTATTTTGAATAAATCTGAGTCTGCTCTAATTTACTGAAGCCCTCACCCCTGTGGATAACTCACTCCACCGTCACCGACTTCGCCAAGTTCCTCGGCTGATCGACATCCGTCCCCTTCAACACAGCCACATAATACGAAAGCAACTGCAGCGGAATGGTGTACAGAATCGGTGCCAGGGCATCGATGATGTGTGGCATGGCGATGACGTGGGTGCCTTCGCCGTTCTTCAGGCCGGCTTGCTCGTCTGCGAATACGATCAACTCGCCGCCGCGTGCGCGCACTTCCTGCAGGTTGGATTTGAGTTTCTCCAGCAGTTCGTTGTTCGGTGCGACGGTGACGACTGGCATGTCGGCGTCGACCAGCGCCAGCGGGCCATGCTTGAGTTCGCCGGCCGGGTAGGCTTCGGCGTGGATGTAGGAGATCTCTTTGAGCTTGAGTGCGCCTTCCATTGCCACCGGGAACTGTGCGCCGCGCCCGAGGAACAGGGTGTGGTGCTTCTCGGCGAACAGTTCGGCGACTTTCTCGACCGTGCCATCCATTGCCAGCGCTTCGCCGAGGCGGGTTGGCAGGCGACGCAGTTCTTCGACCAGTTGCGCTTCGACGCCCTCCTCCAGCGAACCCTTGACCTGACCCAGCGACAGGGTCAGCAGCAACAAGGCAACCAGCTGGGTGGTGAAGGCTTTGGTCGATGCCACGCCGATTTCCGGACCGGCCTGGGTCAGCAGGGTCAGGTCGGATTCCCGCACCAGTGAGCTGATGCCCACGTTACAGATCGCCAGGCTGGCCAGAAAGCCCAGTTCCTTGGCGTTGCGCAGCGCTGCCAGGGTGTCGGCGGTTTCACCAGACTGCGAGATCGAGACGAACAGGGTGTCCGGCTGAACCACTACCTTGCGATAGCGAAACTCGCTGGCCACTTCAACCTGGCAAGGGATGCCGGCCAGGCCTTCAAGCCAGTAACGCGCGACCATGCCGGCGTGGTAACTGGTGCCACAGGCGGCGATCTGAACGTTGCGTACTTTGGCGAACAGCTCGGCAGCCTGCGGACCGAATGCGTGGACCAGCACTTGCTGCTGCCCCAGACGACCTTCGAGGGTGCGCTGTACGACCTTGGGCTGCTCGTGAATTTCCTTGAGCATGAAGTGGCGGTACTCGCCCTTGTCGGCGGCTTCGGCGCCTTCATGGTATTGCACCACTTCGCGCTCGACCGAAACACCGTCGACGTTCCAGATCTGCACGCTGTCGCGACGGATCTCGGCGATGTCGCCCTCTTCCAGGTACATGAAACGGTCGGTGACCTGACGCAGCGCCAGTTGGTCGGAGGCCAGGAAGTTTTCACCCAGGCCCATGCCGACAACCAGCGGGCTGCCGCTGCGGGCTGCCAGCAGGCGATCGGGCTGCGCGGCATTGATGACCGCAAGCCCATAAGCACCGTGAAGTTCTTTCACCGCAGCTTTCAGGGCAACCGCCAGATCGGCGGTGTCCTTGAGCTTGTGGTGCAGCAGGTGGACGATGACTTCAGTGTCGGTATCGGATGCGAATACGTAACCCAGGCCTTTCAGCTGTTCACGCAGCGCTTCGTGATTCTCGATGATGCCGTTGTGGACAACTGCCAGCGTGTCGGCCGAGAAGTGTGGGTGGGCGTTACGCTCACACGGGGCGCCGTGGGTCGCCCAACGCGTGTGGGCGATGCCCAGACGGCCGATCAGCGGCTCGCCGGCAAGTGCCTGTTCCAGCTCACTGACCTTGCCGGAGCGACGACGGCGCTCAAGGGTGCCTTCGTTGCTGAAGACTGCCACGCCCGCGCTGTCATAACCGCGGTATTCAAGGCGCTTGAGGCCTTCGAGCAAAATGGCCGTGATATTACGTTCAGCAACGGCGCCGACGATTCCACACATGGTTATCTCCTAGCTGACAGCAGCACAAATCAGATTGATGCCGCGGGCCTGTATCTGATCGCGTGCCTCACTGGACAGGCGATCATCAGTAATAAGGGTGTGGATACTGCTCCAGGGCAGTTCCAGATTGGGGATCTTGCGACCGACCTTGTCGGCTTCGACCATGACCACCACTTCCCGGGCGACTTCCGCCATGACCCGGCTCAAGCCCAGCAGTTCGTTGAAGGTGGTAGTGCCACGCACCAGATCAATGCCGTCGGCACCGATGAACAGCTGATCAAAGTCGTAGGAACGCAGTACCTGCTCCGCGACCTGCCCCTGAAAGGACTCCGAGTGCGGGTCCCACGTTCCGCCCGTCATCAACAGGACCGGTTCGTGTTCCAGCTCGGTCAGGGCGCGCGCAACATGCAGGGAATTGGTCATGACCACCAGGCCGGGTTGCTGGCCCAGCTCAGGGATCAATGCCGCCGTGGTGCTGCCACTGTCGACGATGATTCTGGCGTGCTCGCGAATCCTGGAAACCGCAGCGCGGGCGATGGCCTGTTTGTAGCGCGAAACTGGCTGACTGCCATCGCTTATAAGCTCATGGGGAAGCGGCACTGCGCCCCCGTAACGGCGCAACAGCAGGCCGTTGGTTTCAAGCGCAGCCAGGTCCTTTCGAATCGTAACTTCGGAAGTTTCAAAGCGTCTGGCCAAGTCGTCCACACTGACTTCGCCTTGCTCGTTGAGCAGGGCGAGAATGTTGTGGCGACGTTGTGGTGTATTGCGCTTCGACATGACTGCCTTAAGTTTCGTTTCGAAAGATAACGAAGGCAATCAAAACCTATTTTTGGGGTTTGGTCAAGGTTTCGGGATGGGGGGCGCAATTTCTATCGGATACTCGTGACATCGGCTTTTGAGCCTGGGGTTTGACGCGGAGCATCACGAACAGCATTCCTACGCTGGAGCGTGAGGAACGAGAGGTGTCTGGGCTTACGCTGATCGTACACCCATACTCCGCGTGAGGATGCAGTTCCGAACGCAGGGGACCGCGCGAGGGTGTGACGCGGAGCGTCAAGAACGGTATTCCCACGCTGGAGCGTGAGGAACGAGAGGTGTCTGCCGGAACGCTATCGTACCCATGCTCCGCGTGGGTATGCGGTTCTGGACGCTCTGCGTCCTGGCTTGAGTGTCAGGTGTGGATAGTTATGGACGCATGCCAATGTTGAACATTGGCACGCGGGTCATCAGGAGCTGTGGATAACTCAGTCTTTGCTGATTTTCACCGGACGCTTCCAGCCTTCGATATTGCGTTGGCGGGCGCGGGCTACGCCGAGTTGTTCAGCTGGCACGTTCTGGGTGATGGTCG
The DNA here is from genome assembly GCF_030208985.1 of Pseudomonas sp. MEJ108. Taxonomy (NCBI): domain Bacteria; kingdom Pseudomonadati; phylum Pseudomonadota; class Gammaproteobacteria; order Pseudomonadales; family Pseudomonadaceae; genus Pseudomonas; species Pseudomonas sp. MEJ108. Next base: position 139,336 of record NZ_JARVSW010000029.1, on the reverse strand, counting down.
AACCGGCTGCAGTCGTCGCACCGTCCAGGATATCCACAGGCGCAACCAGAGAGTTGTTGGAACCGATGAAGACGTCTGCACCCAACGTGGTCTTGTGCTTGTTGGCACCATCGTAGTTACAGGTGATGGTACCGGCGCCGATATTGGTGCGTGCGCCAACTTCGGCGTCGCCCAGATACGTCAGGTGGCCGACCTTGGCACCCTCGCCCAGGTTCGCATTCTTGAGCTCGACAAAGTTACCCACATGCGCCTTGGCACCCAGCACGCTGCCTGGTCGCAAGCGTGCAAACGGGCCGGCATCGCTGCCCTCACCCAGGATCGCGCCTTCGATATGGCTGTTGGCTTTAACGACGACACCCTTGCGCAGGGTGCTGTCCTTGATGACGCAGTTCGGACCGATGACCACGTCATCCTCGATCACGACCTTGCCTTCAAGAATCACATTGATATCGATCAGCACGTCGCGCCCGACAATGACTTCACCGCGCACATCGAAGCGCGCAGGGTCACGCAGGGTCACGCCAGCCGCCATCAGACGGCGGGCTTCGCGCATCTGGTAATGACGCTCCAGCTCGGCAAGCTGCTTGCGATCATTGGCGCCCTGCACTTCCATCGCGTCGTGGGGCTGCTCTGTGGCAACCACCAGGCCGTCATTAGCCGCCATGGCAATCACGTCGGTGAGGTAATACTCGCCCTGGGCATTGTTGTTGGACAGCCGCCCCAGCCAGTCAGCGAGATGAGCGGCAGGCACGGCGAGAATGCCGGTATTGCCTTCGGTAATAGCCTTCTGCGCGTCACTCGCGTCTTTATGCTCGACGATGGCACAGACACGATTCTGATCATCGCGAACGATACGGCCGTAACCGGTAGGGTCATCCAGCGTAACGGTCAGCAGACCCAGTTGCTGCGGGTTGACCCGTTCGAGCAGGCGCGAAAGCGTCTCCACTTCGATCAACGGTACATCGCCATAAAGAATCAACACGGTGTCAGCCGTCAGCGCGGGCAGCGCCTGAGCAACCGCATGGCCGGTACCGAGTTGCTTGTCCTGCATCACGAAATTCAAGTCATCGGCTGCCAGCTGTTCACGCACGGCGTCAGCGCCGTGCCCAATCACTACGTGTATTCCACTTGGGGATAACTGACGTGCGCTGTGGATAACATGACCCAGCATGGAATTGCCGGCCACGGGGTGCAGAACCTTCGGCAGCGCGGAACGCATCCGGGTACCTTGGCCAGCAGCGAGAATAACGATATCGAGAGACATGATAGGACTACCAACTGAGCGGCAACCGGACCGAAGGCGGGCTGACTTGAAAGAGGAAATCTGAAAAAAGAAAAAGGGTAGCCGAGGCTACCCTTTTTCTCAATCGCGCATCGAGTGCAGCAGGGTTAGCCGCCGAACTTCTTGCGAATTTGCTGAACGGTGCGCAGCTGAGCTGCAGCCTCGGCCAGACGAGCAGTTGCAGATCCGTAATCGAAATCTGCGCCCTTCTCGTTCAGGGCCTTCTCTGCAGCCAGTACGGCCGCCTGAGCAGAAGCTTCATCCAGGTCGGCAGCACGTTGCACAGTATCGGCAAGCACCTTGACCATGTTCGGCTGAACTTCAAGGAAACCACCGGAGATGTAGAACACCTCGGCTTCCCCACCCTGCTTGATCAAGCGGATCGGGCCCGGCTTCAGATCAGTGATCAGCGGCGCGTGGCCTGGAGCGATACCGATATCACCCAGGTTGCCGTGCGCAATCACCATCTCGACCAGACCGGAGAAGATTTCCCCTTCCGCGCTGACGATGTCGCAATGGACTGTCATAGCCATTTGCTTGCCTCAACCTAATAGCGCCCGTTGCCGGGCGCCGGGATTACAGTTTCTTGGCTTTCTCGATCGCTTCTTCGATGCCGCCGACCATGTAGAACGCTTGTTCTGGCAGGTGGTCGTAGTCACCGTTGAGGATGCCTTTGAAGCCAGCAATGGTGTCTTTCAGGGAAACGTATTTACCCGAAGCACCGGTGAAGACTTCTGCCACGAAGAAAGGCTGGGACAGGAAGCGCTGGATCTTACGAGCACGGTTAACCAACTGCTTGTCGGTCTCCGACAGCTCGTCCATACCCAGGATCGCGATGATGTCTTTCAGCTCTTTGTAGCGCTGCAACACATACTGAACGCCGCGAGCGGTGTCGTAGTGTTCCTGGCCAATGACGTTCGGGTCCAGCTGGCGCGAAGTCGAGTCCAGTGGATCTACCGCTGGGTAGATACCCAGGGAGGCGATGTCACGGGACAGTACGACGGTGGCGTCCAAGTGGGCAAACGTGGTCGCTGGCGACGGGTCAGTCAAGTCGTCCGCTGGTACGTATACGGCCTGGATCGAGGTGATCGAACCATTCTTGGTGGAAGTGATGCGCTCTTGCAGAGTACCCATCTCTTCAGCCAGGGTCGGCTGGTAACCTACTGCGGAAGGCATACGGCCCAGCAGTGCGGACACTTCGGTACCGGCCAGGGTGTAACGATAGATGTTGTCGACGAACAGCAGAACGTCGTTACCTTCGTCACGGAACTTCTCGGCCATGGTCAGGCCGGTCAGTGCTACGCGCAGACGGTTACCCGGCGGCTCGTTCATCTGACCGTAGACCAGTGCCACTTTGTCCAGAACGTTGGAGTCCTTCATCTCGTGGTAGAAGTCGTTACCCTCACGAGTACGCTCACCCACACCGGCGAACACGGAATAACCGCTGTGCTCGATGGCGATGTTACGGATCAGCTCCATCATGTTTACGGTCTTGCCGACACCGGCACCACCGAACAGACCGACTTTACCGCCTTTGGCGAACGGGCAGACCAGGTCGATAACCTTGATGCCGGTTTCCAGAAGGTCGTTGCCGCCTGCCTGCTCAGCGAAGGACGGTGCAGGACGGTGAATGCCCCAGCGCTCTTCGGTGGCGATCGGGCCAGCTTCGTCGATCGGGTTGCCCAGCACGTCCATGATCCGGCCCAGCGTCGCTTTACCGACCGGTACGGAGATGGCTGCGCCAGAGTCTGTGACTTCCAGACCACGCTTCAAGCCCTCGGTGGAGCCCATCGCAATGGTACGAACCACGCCGTCGCCCAGCTGCTGCTGAACTTCCAGGGTGGTTCCTGCCGCGCTCTGAACTTCCAGCGCGTTGTAGATACTCGGTACGCTATCGCGTGGGAATTCCACGTCGATCACGGCGCCGATGATTTGAACGATACGTCCGCTACTCATTAGCTGGTTCCTCTAATATTTGAACCGTTAAACCGCGGCAGCGCCGCCGACGATTTCCGAGATCTCTTGGGTGATCGCTGCCTGACGCGCCTTGTTGTAGATCAGCTGCAAATCGCTGATCAAATCACCGGCGTTGTCTGTGGCGTTCTTCATCGCGATCATCCGCGCTGCTTGTTCAGCTGCGTTGTTCTCGACCACCGCCTGGTACACCTGCGATTCCACGTAGCGAACCATAAGGCCGTCTAGCAGCTCTTTGGCATCGGGTTCGTAGAGATAGTCCCAGTGGTGCTTGAGCCCTTGATCCGGGGTTGCCACCAGCGGAATCAATTGCTCCACTGTTGGTTGCTGGGTCATGGTGTTGATGAACTTGTTGGATACCACGGACAGGCGATCAATACGGCCATCCAGGTAGGCATCCAGCATCACCTTGACGCTGCCGATCAAGTCGTTGATCGACGGCTCTTCGCCCAGGTGGCTGATCGCAGCGACGACGTTACCGCCGAAGTTGCGGAAAAATGCCGCACCTTTGCTGCCGACCACGCACAGATCGATCTCTACACCGTTTTCACGGTTCACCGCCATGTCCTTGACCAGAGTCTTGAACAGGTTGGTATTCAAGCCACCACACAGACCACGGTCACTGCTCACGACGACATAACCGACGCGCTTCACAGGGCGCTCGATCATGAACGGGTGGCGGTACTCCGGGTTGGCGTTTGCCAGATGACCAATCACCTGACGAATGCGCTCCGCGTAAGGACGGCTAGCAGCCATGCGCATTTGAGCCTTGCGCATTTTGCTGACCGCCACTTTTTCCATGGCGCTGGTGATCTTTTGCGTGCTTTTGATGCTCGCAATCTTGCTGCGAATCTCTTTTGCGCCTGCCATGTAACACCTATCAGGTTAGCAAGCGGGAGCCTTGCGGCCCCCGCTGCGGCTTACCAGGTTTGGGTGGCCTTGAACTTCTCGATGCCGGCTTTCATGCCAGAATCGATTTCGTCATTGAAGTCACCCTTCACGTTGATCTTCGCCATCAAATCGGCGTGATCGCGGTTGAAGTAAGCAATCAGCGCTTGTTCAAAGCTGCCGATCTTGGTGATTTCGACGTCAGTCAGGAACCCACGCTCAGCGGCATACAGCGACAGCGCCATGTCAGCGATCGACATTGGTGCGTATTGCTTCTGCTTCATCAGCTCGGTAACGCGCTGACCATGCTCAAGTTGCTTGCGGGTCGCCTCGTCCAGGTCAGAAGCGAACTGGGCGAATGCCGCCAGCTCACGGTACTGAGCCAGAGCGGTACGGATACCACCGGAAAGCTTCTTGATGATCTTGGTCTGAGCGGCACCACCCACACGGGATACCGAAACACCGGCGTTCACAGCCGGACGGATGCCGGAGTTGAACATGGCCGATTCCAGGAAGATCTGACCGTCGGTGATGGAGATCACGTTGGTCGGAACGAACGCGGAAACGTCGCCAGCCTGGGTTTCGATGATCGGCAGTGCGGTCAGGGAACCGGTTTTGCCGGTCACTGCGCCGTTGGTGAACTTCTCTACGTACTCTTCGGAAACACGCGATGCGCGCTCCAGCAGACGGGAGTGGAGATAGAACACGTCGCCTGGGTAAGCTTCACGGCCTGGTGGACGGCGCAGCAGCAGGGAAATCTGGCGGTAAGCCACTGCTTGCTTGGACAGATCGTCATAAACGATCAGCGCGTCTTCACCGCGGTCGCGGAAGAACTCGCCCATGGTGCAACCCGAGTACGGTGCAAGGAACTGCAGCGCAGCGGATTCGGAAGCACTTGCAGCCACGACGATGGTGTTAGCCAGTGCGCCGTTTTCTTCGAGCTTGCGAACAACGTTGGCGATGGTCGATTGCTTCTGACCGATCGCTACGTAGACGCAGAAGATGCCGCTGTTCTTCTGGTTGATGATTGCGTCGATGGCCAGAGCGGTTTTACCGATCTGACGGTCACCGATGATCAGCTCACGCTGGCCACGGCCGACAGGAATCATGGCATCGACAGCCTTGTAGCCAGTCTGTACAGGCTGGTCTACCGACTTACGCCAGATCACGCCTGGAGCAACTTTCTCGACCGCATCGGTCTCGGTGTTGTTCAGCGGACCTTTGCCGTCAACTGGGTTACCCAGTGCATCGACAACGCGACCCAGCAGTTCCTTACCTACCGGAACCTCGAGGATGCGGCCAGTGCACTTGGCGCTCATGCCTTCAGCCAGAGTCGTGTAAGCGCCCAGTACAACGGCACCCACGGAGTCTTGCTCAAGGTTCAGCGCCATACCGTAGACGCCGCCCGGAAACTCGATCATTTCGCCGTACATTACGTCGGCCAGACCATGAATCCGCACGATACCGTCAGACACGCTGACGACTGTGCCTTCGTTACGGGCTTGGGAGGTTACATCGAGCTTGTCGATGCGACCCTTGATGATTTCACTTATTTCGGAAGGATTGAGTTGCTGCATTGCTCTGCTGCCCCTTCAAACTCAAGATTTCAATGCTTCGGCTAGTTTCGCGATCTTGCCACGAACTGAGCCATCGATAACCAGGTCGCCGGCGCGGATGACGACACCCCCTATAAGAGAGGCATCCTCCGCAGCATGCAGGCGCACTTCCCGGCCGAGCCGTGCACTGAGAACCTTGGCGAGTTTGTCTTGCTGTTCTTGGTTCAATGCAAAAGCACTGGTGACATCCACATCGACCGATTTTTCCTGCTCGGCCTTGTACAGGTCGAACAGTTCGGCGATCTCCGGCAAAAGCGGGAGGCGGTCGTTTTCAGCAACGACGTGAATGAAATTCTGTGCCTTGGCATCGAACTTTTCGCCACACACTTCAATAAAAGTGGTGGCCTTTTGTGCGCTCGTCAGTCGCGGGGCCTTGAGCATGCGCTGCATGGTGTCGTCTTGCGACACCGCAGCAGCCAGGCCGAGCATGGCTGACCAATTGGCCAGCTGCTGGTGGGCCTGCGCATGCTCGAAGGCCGCCTTCGCGTAAGGTCGGGCCAACGTGGTCAGTTCTGCCATGATCGCCCTCGCTTAAATTTCAGCAGCCAGTTTGTTAACCAGCTCCGCGTGCGCGTTTTGATCGATTGTGGCACCCAGGATCTTCTCTGCGCCATTGACTGCCAGGCTACCCAACTGGGCGCGCAAGGCGTCTTTGACACCGTTCAGTTCCTGCTCGATCTCGGCCTGAGCCTGAGCCTTCACACGGTCAGCTTCAACGCGTGCCGTTTCACGGGCTTCGTCGACAATCTGGGTACCGCGTTTCTTGGCTTGCTCAATGATCTCGGCTGCTTGAGCTTTAGCTTCGCGCAGTTGTTGACCCGCTTTTTCTTGGGCCAGCTCCAGGTCGCGAGCTGCTCGGGAAGCAGCGTCCAGTCCATCCGCGATCTTCTTCTGACGTTCGTGCAAAGCCGCGATGACCGGAGGCCACACGAACTTCATGCAGAACAGCACAAAAATGAAGAACGCAACGGACTGGCCAATCAGGGTTGCATTAATGTTCACGCCAACACCTCGCTCGTTCGTTGTCCATCACACCAATCAACTCGAAAATTCGAGTGATCAGCCAGCGAGTTGACCAACGAAGGGGTTCGCAAAGGTGAAGAACAGAGCGATACCAACACCGATCATGGTCACGGCGTCGAGCAGGCCCGCAACGATGAACATTTTAACTTGCAGCATTGGAACCATTTCCGGCTGACGCGCTGCGCCTTCCAGGAACTTGCCGCCCAACAGGCCGAAACCGATTGCAGTACCCAGTGCGCCCAGGCCGATCAACAGTGCAACAGCGATAGCGGTTAGACCAACTACAGTTTCCATCTTTCCTCCCGACTTTTACGTCGTATTGGTTAGGTTTTTTTAATTGAAGCGGTAAAACAAAATCGTTTCTACATCAGCCCTTGCGGGCACCGCCTCGCCACTGGCGAGACGGTCATCAGACGCGTCCTGAGACGAATCTCAATGGTTATCTTCGTGAGCCATCGACAGGTAGACGATGGTCAGCATCATGAAGATGAACGCTTGCAGGGTGATGATCAGGATGTGGAACACAGCCCACGCCCACTGCAGCACTACACCCAGACCGCTGAGCCACAACAGACCGCTGCCGAACATCACGGCGATCAGGATGAAGACCAGCTCGCCAGCATACATGTTGCCGAACAGACGCAGAGCCAGGGAAATCGGCTTGGCGATCAGCGTCACGAATTCCAGCAGGAAGTTGACCGGGATCAACAGCGCCTGAACGAACAGGTTCTTGCTGCCGAACGGGTGAAGGGTCAGCTCGCCGATGAAACCGCCGATGCCCTTGACCTTGATGCTGTAGAAAATGATCAGTGCGAACACGGACAGGGCCATGCCCAGCGTGGCGTTCGGGTCAGTGGTCGACACGGCACGGAACGGAATGTGCGAGTCACCCGAGATCATCATCGCCAGCTGTGGAATCCAGTCCACCGGTACCAGGTCGACCGCGTTCATCAGGAAGACCCAGACGAAAATGGTCAACGCCAGTGGCGCGATAACCGCGCTGCGGCCGTGGAAGCTGTCTTTCACGCTGCCGTCGACGAACTCGACCAGCACTTCGACGAAGTTCTGCAGTGCGCCAGGCTGACCGGAAGTTGCCTTCTTGGCCGCCATGCGGAAGATCAGAACGAAAATCAGACCCAACGCAACCGACCAGCCGAGGGTATCGACGTGGAAGGCCCAGAAACCCATTTCCTTGGCTTCCGCTGCGGTGTGGGCAAAGCCCCATTCGCCATTGGGCAGGTGCCCGAAGGTAAGGTTCTGCAAGTGGTGCTGGATATAGCCCGAAGCTGTTTGCTCTGCCATGGTTGCCTCAAACGCCCTAAGGTCTCGAAAGTCTTGTTCTCGTAAGCAGGGGAGCGAACCAGTTGACCACCTGGATCAACATGAACACGCCGAATACAGCCAGCGGCGCCAAAGGCTTCACACCTGCGAACGTCAATGCAAAAAGCACTGCCGTGAAAATCAGTTTGCCTGCCTCGCCGGCGTAGAACGACCGAACGATGGCTTGCGCTGCTCTGGCCCCGGAAAACCGGAATGCCTTGTGAGCAAAGTATAAATTGGGTAGCCAGGCTATCAGGCCTCCGCAGAGTCCCGAATATCCTGCAACGACTCCTTGCCACTGCCACAGCACCAATGCGGCCATGAGCAGCACGATCAATTGAGCCAGCAAAAGCGGGAAAACCGCCAGGCGATAGAACGGCAAGCGGTCTGGCATGCGGGATTCCATCGCAACTGCTCCTTTGATGTCGGTCGCCATAATCAATAACTTGGCATAATTTGTGCCGACAAAATGCGCGCAGAGTATAGGGGCGGTTAAGCCCCTATTCAACAGTCGGGTAGTGATTTCCGACTATACGCTACAGAGCAATTGTTTCAGCGGATGTGGGCGAGCACTCCCTGAAGCTCGTCCAGCGAGTTGTAACGGATGACCAATTGCCCTTTGCCCTTCTGACCGTGACGAATCTGCACCGCCGAGCCCAGACGCTCGGCCAGGCGCTGTTCCAGGCGGCTGATGTCCGGGTCGGTCTTCACCGGCTCGGCGGCCTCTGCCTTGCCGCTCAGCCACTGCCTGACCAGTGCTTCGGTCTGGCGCACGGTAAGCCCGCGTGCGACAACGTGTCGCGCACCTTCGACCTGCCGATCCTCACCCAGCCCGAGCAAGGCGCGAGCATGACCCATTTCCAGGTCGCCATGAGACAGCATCGTCTTGATGGCCTCCGGCAAGGCAATCAGGCGTAACAGGTTGGCCACACTGACTCGCGACTTGCCGACGGCATCGGCCACCTGCTGCTGGGTCAGTTGAAACTCCTGCTGCAGGCGCTGCAGTGCCATGGCCTCTTCGATCGGGTTGAGGTCCTCACGCTGGATGTTCTCGATCAGCGCCATCGCAATCGCGGTTTCGTCCGGCACATCGCGGACCATCGCCGGGATCGTCTCGACTCCCGCCTGCTGGCTGGCACGCCAGCGACGCTCGCCCGCAATGATCTCGAAGCGGTTGTCACCGATAGGACGCACCACGATAGGTTGCATCACGCCCTGCGACTTGATCGACTGCGCAAGTTCTTCGAGTGCCTGCGGGTCCATGTCACGGCGCGGCTGGTACTTGCCGCGCTGGATCAGGTCCAGCGGCACATGCTGCAACTCACTTGGCGGGGCCTTGACGGCCTGTTCTTCCAGCGAACTGACGGTTGGACTGCTCAGAAGTGCGTCCAACCCACGTCCGAGACCTCGTTTCTTGACGGCCATGGGAATTCCTTAGGTTGGCTGAGCGGTTTTTGCGCCGCGACGTTGACGACGAACCAGTTCACTTGCCAGGGCCAGATAGGCCAGCGCACCGCGAGACGACTTGTCATACGCCAGCACGGGCATGCCGAAACTCGGAGCCTCGGCCAGACGGATGTTTCTCGGGATCACGGTGTCGTACAACTGCTCGCCGAAGTGTTCCTTGAGCTGCGCCGAAACGTCGTTGATCAGACTCAGCCGCGGATCATACATGGTGCGCAGCAAACCTTCGATTTTCAGCTGCGGGTTGAGCAGTTCAGCGATGCGCTTGATGTTATCCACAAGGTCACTGAGACCTTCGAGTGCAAAGTATTCGCACTGCATGGGGATAATTACGCCGTCTGCCGCGACCAGCGCGTTCAGAGTCAGCATCGACAGCGAAGGTGGGCAATCGATGAGAATGTAATCGTAATTCTCGCGGATGGGCGCCAGCGCATTGCGCAGACGACTCTCTTTCATCTGCATTTCCAGCAGAACCACTTCACCCGCCGTCAGATCACGGTTGGCCGGAAGCAGTTGATAACCACCGTGCTCGGAAAACTGCATGGCCTCGCCCAGATCGCATTCGCCGATCAACAGGTCGTAGACGGAGTTTTCCAGGTTGTGTTTATCCACACCGCTACCCATGGTCGCATTGCCCTGGGGATCGAGGTCGATCAGCAGCACACGGCGCTTGGTCGCGACCAGTGACGCGGCGAGGTTGATGCATGTGGTGGTCTTGCCGACCCCACCTTTCTGGTTCGCTATCGCGAATACCTTAGCCATTCTTGCTTGTGTTCCCAGTCATGCCGTGCGGCGCAGTATCAGCAGATGGCGTTGGCCTTGGCAACCCGGAACGGTCAAGGCGTGTGCGCTATCGAGGTGAAAATCCGAGGGCAATGCTACCAGCTCATCGTCAGGATGCAGCCCTTTCATTGCCAGCCAGCGTGTATTGACGTCGCCCATGTGACGGGTCCAGCCGGTGAAGTCTTCCAGGCTGCTGAACGCACGGGAGATGATCCCGTCGAAAGGCACTTCGGGCTGATAACTTTCTGCACGGCTGTGGATAACTTCAAGATTATCCAGTTTCAGCTCAAGTTTGACCTGGGTCTGAAACCGGGTTTTCTTGCCATTGCTGTCCAGCAGCGCCACTTTGCGCTCCGGAAACAGGATGGCCATGGGAATGCCGGGCATCCCACCGCCGCTGCCGACGTCGATCCAGCGTGTACCTTCGATGAAGGGCACCACACTGAGACTGTCGAGCAGATGCCTCGATACCATTTCGTCCGGGTTGCGTACCGCAGTCAGGTTGTAGGCCTTGTTCCACTTGATCAACAACGCCAGATACGCCAGCAATTGCTCGTGCTGGGCCGGACTGAGGTCAATCCCCAATTCCCGGGCACCGGTGGATAACTCTTGGGCGTGTTGCGGGGTGACCATAGAACTCAAGCGCTTTGCTCCAACTGACGGCCCGCGCCGCGTTTTTTCAAATGAATCATCAACAGCGATATCGCTGCAGGCGTAACACCGGGGATGCGCGATGCCTGTCCGAGCGTTTCCGGACGAGTTATCCCCAGCTTGCTCTGGATTTCTTTCGACAGGCCGGATATCGCGGCGTAATCGATGTCTTCCGGCAGGCGGGTGTCTTCGCTGGCGCGCAGACGGGCAATTTCATCCTGCTGGCGATCAATGTAACCGGCGTATTTTGTCTTGATCTCGACCTGCTCGGCGACCTGGGGATCGGTGCAGCCCTGGCCAGTGATTGAAATCAGGCTGGCATAGTCGATTTCCGGACGGGTCAGCAGGTTGAGCAAATTGTATTCGTGGGTCAGTGGTGTGCCGAAGTGTGCGGCAATCGCATCGCCCTGCTCGGTACCGGGACGCACCCAGGTACTTTTCAAACGCTGTTCTTCCAGCTCGATGCTTTCACGCTTGGTGCAGAACGCAGCCCAGCGGGCATCGTCGACCAGGCCCAGTTCGCGGCCTTTTTCGGTGAGTCGCAGGTCAGCGTTGTCTTCGCGCAGGATCAAACGGTATTCGGCCCTGGAGGTGAACATCCGGTAAGGCTCTTGCGTACCAAGCGTGATCAGGTCATCGACCAGAACGCCGATGTACGCTTCATCGCGACGCGGGCACCAGCTGTCTCGACCCTGTGCGCGCAGCGCGGCATTGGTCCCGGCCAGCAAACCCTGGGCACCGGCCTCTTCGTAACCGGTCGTGCCGTTGATCTGGCCAGCGAAGAACAGGCCACCGATGACCTTGGTTTCCAGGCTGTATTTCAGATCACGCGGGTCGAAATAGTCGTATTCGATGGCGTAACCAGGGCGAACGATGTGTGCATTCTCCATGCCGCGAATCGACCGGACGATCTGCAGTTGCACGTCAAATGGCAACGACGTGGAAATACCGTTCGGATACAGCTCATGCGTGGTCAACCCTTCCGGCTCGATGAAGACCTGGTGGCTTTCCTTGTCGGCAAACCGGTGGATCTTGTCTTCGATCGACGGGCAGTAACGTGGACCAATACCTTCGATCACGCCCGAATACATCGGCGAGCGATCAAGGTTGGACGCAATGATCTCGTGAGTCCGCGCGTTGGTGTGGGTAATCCAGCAACTGACCTGCGGCGGATGCTGTTCCTTGTTGCCCAGGAACGACATGACCGGGATCGGCGTGTCACCTGGTTGCTCTGTCATCACCGAGAAATCCACAGAACGCCCGTCAATGCGTGGCGGGGTCCCGGTTTTCAGGCGGCCGACGCGCAGCGGCAGCTCACGCAGTCGTTGCGCCAGTGCGATCGAAGGAGGATCACCTGCCCGACCGCCCGAATAATTTTGCATACCGATGTGGATAAGTCCGCCAAGGAACGTACCTGTGGTCAACACCACGGAATCAGCAAATATGCGCATACCCATCTGGGTCACGACGCCGCGCACTTCATCCTGTTCAACGATCAGGTCATCGCAGGCTTGCTGAAATATCCACAGATTCGGCTGATTTTCCAGGGTTTCACGGATGGCTGCCTTGTACAGCACGCGATCGGCCTGTGCACGCGTGGCCCGTACTGCCGGCCCCTTGCGGCTGTTCAGCACGCGGAACTGGATACCGCCCTTGTCAGTAGCCATGGCCATGGCGCCACCCAGGGCGTCGATTTCCTTGACCAGATGGCTTTTACCGATACCACCGATGGCCGGGTTGCAACTCATCTGGCCGAGTGTTTCCACGTTGTGGGTCAGCAACAGGGTTTTGACACCCATGCGTGCCGACGCCAGTGCGGCCTCGGTACCGGCATGACCGCCACCGATGACGATCACTTCAAAACGGGAAGGGAAATCCACCACGCACCTCGTGCCTGTTGTCGATGAGAAATTGGGATAGCTGACAAGTATAGGGACTTACCCCACCTGAATGAAACCCGTTGGACAAAATTTAACCAGCTGTGGAAAAGTCGCGGATAAAGAAAATAAAAAGGAAAGAAAGTTTATAAAGCCTTGTTTTTATGTTTATTCTTACTGAGCCACCTTTCTGTGGATAGATTGCTACAGGCCTTTATTTTCAATGTGTACAGAGATTCAAAAGTCTGTGTTCATGTGGGGATGAGGGGTTTGGATAACCGTCCTGAGCCTGTTGATAAGATAGCCACTTGTCCACAGGGGGATTTATCTTCAGGTTTGCACCCTGCTTACCCACCGAGCTAAAGGGCAGTTATTCACAGGGCTTAATCCACAAAAAAACGGCTATTCAGCAAAAATCAGGCACGGAAAATCCATCCCTCGGGCATTCCTGCTCGTCAGATTCAGGTGTCGAGGCAAAATTAAAGGAGGAAATGGCGGAGTATGTGGATAACGCTGCCGCTGAAAGAGGCGTTTTGTGGTGCTTGAAGGCATGACCCAGGGCGGGCCATGCCAAGAGGTTTACTTGCCGATGCAGAAGCTGGAGAAGATTCTGCCAAGCAGGTCATCGGAACTGAATGCGCCGGTAATCTCGCCAAGCGCTTGCTGTGCCTGACGCAAGTCTTCGGCCAGCAGCTCTCCAGCGCCCGCCAGGGTGAGTTGAGCCCTGCCGTGTTCCAGCGAGTCACTGGCATGGCGCAGCGCCTCAAGGTGGCGTCGACGCGCGCTGAAGCTGCTTTCCGAGGTTTGTTCATAGCCCATGCAGGCCTTGAGATGTTCGCGCAGCAGTTCAAGCCCTTCGCCACCAGACCTGGCGCTCAGGCTGATGGTGACGTGGCCATCAACGCTGGTCTGCAGATTGATGGGGTCTCCACTCAGATCTGCCTTGTTGCGTATCAGCGTGACTTTCGACGGGTCCGGGCGCTGCTCGAGAAATTCGGGCCACAGTGCAAACGGGTCGGCTGCCTCCGGCGCGGTCGCATCCACCACCAGCAGAATCCGGTCAGCTTCGCCGATGGCCTTGAGTGCGCGCTGCACGCCGATCATTTCCACCTGGTCTTGAGTATCCCGCAGCCCTGCGGTGTCGACGACATGCAAGGGCATTCCGTCTATGTGGATATGTTCACGCAGTACATCGCGGGTTGTGCCGGCGATCTCGGTGACAATCGCCGCCTCCCTGCCCGCCAGAGCGTTCAGCAGACTGGATTTGCCCGCATTGGGGCGCCCGGCAATCACTACGGTCATGCCGTCGCGTAACAAGGCACCCTGCCCGGCTTCACGCAGCACTGTGGATAACTCGGCACGCACGTCATCGAGCATGTTCAGAACGTGGCCATCGGCAAGGAAGTCGATTTCCTCTTCGGGGAAGTCGATTGCAGCCTCTACGTAGATACGCAGGCTGATCAATTTCTCGGTCAAGTTATCCACACGCCGCGAGAAAGCGCCCTGCAGCGAGCGCAGTGCATTGCGCGCTGCCTGTGCAGAACTCGCCTCGATCAGGTCGGCAATCGCTTCCGCCTGGGCAAGATCGAGCTTGTCATTGAGAAACGCACGCTCACTGAACTCTCCCGGACGAGCCAGGCGGCTGCCCAGTTGCAGGCAGCGCTGCAGCAGCATGTCCAGAACAATGGGGCCGCCATGACCCTGAAGTTCCAGTACATCCTCGCCGGTGAACGAGTTGGGTCCCGGAAAATACAGTGCGATACCTTCATCGAGCACCTGCCCGGTGCCATCTACAAAAGGTCCGTAGTGGGCAAATCGTGGCTTGAGGGTCCGACCGATAATGGCTTCGGCGGCCTTGCCCGCCAGAGGACCTGACACCCGGACGATACCCACACCGCCACGCCCTTGGGCTGTAGCAATGGCGGCAATGGTTTCACGAGGAACGTTCATGCTCCGGCTCCCGGACAAATGACGGATAGCAAAACGCCCCACGAGGGGGCGTCTTGTAGAACTTATTCACAGGTTAGATCAGACAGCTGCTTTCTTGGTAGCTGCTTCGATCTTGCGAGTGATGTAAGCCTGCTGAGCGATCGACAGGGTGTTGTTCACAACCCAGTACAGAACCAGACCGGCAGGGAACCACAGGAAGAAGAACGTGAAAATGATCGGCATCATTTTCATGACCTTGGCCTGCATCGGGTCCGGCGGAGTCGGGTTCAGACGCTGCTGGATGAACATGGTCGCGCCCATGATGATCGGCAGGATAAAGAACGGGTCCTTGATCGACAGGTCGGTTATCCACAGGATCCATGGTGCCTGACGCATTTCCACGCTTTCCAGGAGTACCCAGTAAAGCGAAAGGAAAACCGGCATCTGCACAAGAATAGGCAAGCATCCACCCAGCGGGTTGATCTTCTCTTTCTTGTACAGCTCCATCATTGCCTGGGACATCTTCTGACGATCATCGCCATGCTGTTCCTTCAGCAGTGCAAGCTTCGGAGCCACGGCGCGCATGCGTGCCATCGACTTGTAGCTGGCTGCGGACAGCGGGAAGAACAGGCCTTTGATCAGCATGGTCAGAACAATGATCGACCAGCCCCAGTTACCGAGAATGGCGTGGATATGTTGCAGCAGCCAGAAGATAGGCTGGGCAATGAACCACAGGAAACCATAATCGACAGTCAGCTCCAGGCCTGGGGATAACTCTTTGAGTACCGCCTGGCTTTTCGGACCTGCGTACAGGGTGGCACTGGTTTCACCTTGTGCACCAGGTGCAACCGACAGAGTCGGGCTGGTGAAGCCGATGATGTAGTTGCCCTGGCTGTCTTTGCGGGTCTGAACGGCGTTGGTTGCGTTGTGATCCGGAATCCACGCAGTCACGAAGTAGTGCTGCAACCATGCAACCCAGCCGCCCTGGACAGTTTCCTTGACCTGGCCCTTATCGATATCTTTCATCGACACTTTCTTGTACGGCTCGGCCGCAGTCCACAGGGCAGCGCCCAGGTAGGTAGCAGTGCCGGTAGCAGTCGTCGAAGAAGGATCGGAGCTGGCATCGCGCTTCAATTGCGCGAACAGATTGCCGGACCAGGGTTGTGCGCTCTGGTTATCCACAACGTAAGTCATGACCAGATCGTACAGACCGCGCTTGAACGTGAAGCGCTTGATGTAATTGACGCCGTTTTCCGAGAATTTCAGATCCACGACCATCGTGCCCTGGCCGTCAGCCAGTTGATAAGTCTTTTGTGTGGAGGTGTAAACCGGACGACCGGCAGCGCGAGCATCAGGACCATTGGTCCCGGTCAGGCCACTTTGTGCCAGAAAAGTACGCTCGCCACCGTTGTCGAACAACTGGAACGGAACGTCAGGACGATCCTGACGACGCGGGTACAGAGGCAAACGAAGTTGAACGACGTCGCCACCCACCGGATCGATCGCCAGATCGAGCACATCGGTCTTGACGTGGATAAGGTCTTTGCTGGCTACGGCCGGAGTTTCAAGAGGTGCTGCAGCCGTATTGGCAGTAGCGTTTGCGCTTGGAACATCGGCACTTGCAGAACCATTAGTACCAGCGGCCGTGTCCGGAATACCCGGTGCGGTGGTGCTGGCTGCAACATTCTGGGTCGGCATGGCAGCCTGGCCATAGTCTTGGTTCCATTTCAGAACCCCGACGTAGGTCACGATTGCCAGGGCGACGATCAGGATCGTGCGTTTAATATCCATGATTACTCGGCCATCGAAGAAGAACGGGAGGTGGGGACAGCTGGAACCGGGTCATAACCACCGGGATTCCATGGGTGACAGCGACCAAGACGACGAATTGACAGCCAGCCACCGCGCAAAAGGCCATGATTCTCGATGGCTTCATACGCGTAGCAGGAGCAACTGGGGTAGAAACGACAGTGACTGGCCATCAGCGGGCTAATGGCATAGCGATAAAACTGGATCGGAACGAGTGCCAGTTTACGCATCTGGACTGTCTACCCCTGCAGGTTCGGATTTTTCTTCCGGAATGGGTCGGCTACGCGCCAGACGTTTCCAGAGCTTGCCGAAATGCTGAATCAGTTCAGGGTTTTCTACGTCACCCAAGCCTTTACGCGCGACGATAACGATATCCCAACCGACCAAACTGTCTTGGTGTTGGCGAAATGATTCGCGCATCAGGCGTTTCAAACGATTGCGCTCGACGGAAAGCTTCACGCTCTTTTTACCTATCACAAGCCCCAGGCGGGGATGATCAAGGTCGTTGTTGCGCGCAAGGAGCAGGAGATTTTTCCCCGGAACCTTACCGGTAGGGGAGTCAAAGACTGCCTTGAAATGCCGGGGAGTGAGCAAACGCTTTTCCCGACTGAAGTCTCGACTCACCTCCTGTGCCGATTTATCAAACTGCCAGACGCTTACGGCCTTTGGCACGACGACGCGAAAGAACTGCGCGGCCGTTTTTGGTGGCCATGCGTGCACGGAAACCGTGGGTGCGGGCGCGCTTGATAGTGCTGGGTTGGAAAGTACGTTTCATGGCGTGTTACCTGGTTCGTCCACTACGGGCCGGAATGGCCCCCGTTTTAAGAGACCGGGGATTCTAGAGAAAGCGGGCCCGCAGGTCAATTTCCAACCAGCTTTTCTTCATGGGCGTCTTTTTATAGCTGAAAGCCCTCTTCCTCTCGTTCACCGCTAGGCTGACCCGATCCTGTTATAGAAATAAAAAGAAGAAAGTATTTAAAGCTTCTTTATAAAGCTTATAACTCTTAGGCAGCGCTTTTCTGTGGATAACCTCTCACAGCCCTTGTTATTCAATGTGTACAGAGGTTAGAAAGGTTGTCGAGAAACGGTGCCCTGCCTGTGCCGGACCCTCGGAAAAGCTGTGCATGGAACGCTGTTTTATCCACAGGCGAGTTATGCACAGAGTTCAAGCCTGACTTATGCAATGGGCTGAAGACGGGTTATCCACAGAGCTTAGGCATCGACCGTTTGTCGTGTGCTTCAGGCATAAATCGTTGATTTATAGCTGTCTGTGAGCAACCTACATGTGGATAAGTCGCCTCTGGGTCGTTACAATGGCGGCTGTTTTTGCCTCACCGGCTTTCAACTCAGGGGATATCCGTGTCAGTGGAACTTTGGCAGCAGTGCGTGGAGCTTTTGCGCGATGAGCTGCCTGCCCAGCAATTCAACACTTGGATCCGTCCGCTACAGGTCGAAGCCGAAGGCGACGAGTTGCGTGTGTACGCACCCAATCGTTTTGTTCTCGACTGGGTCAACGAAAAGTACCTTGGTCGTCTGCTCGAGCTTCTCGGCGAACACGGTCAAGGCATGGCCCCTGCTCTTTCCTTATTAATAGGAAGCAAGCGCAGCTCAGCACCGCGTGCTGCCCCGAATGCACCCTTGGCCGCTGCAGCCTCACAGGCGCTGTCTGCCAATTCGGTCAGCAGCGTCTCGGCCCCGGCTCCTGCCACGGCTGCTCCAGCTGCTGCTGTAGCGACGCCTGCACCGGTCCAGAACATTGCAACACACGACGAACCGTCGCGTGACAGCTTCGATCCGATGGCCGGTGCCAGCTCGCAACAAGCGCCCGCTCGCGCGGAACAACGCACCGTCCAGGTAGAAGGTGCGCTCAAGCACACCAGTTACCTGAACCGTACGTTCACGTTCGAAAATTTCGTCGAGGGTAAGTCCAACCAGCTGGCACGCGCTGCGGCCTGGCAGGTTGCCGACAACCCCAAGCATGGCTACAACCCGCTGTTCCTTTATGGCGGCGTCGGTCTTGGTAAAACTCACTTGATGCATGCGGTGGGTAACCACCTGCTGAAGAAGAACCCGAACGCCAAGGTCGTGTACCTGCATTCGGAGCGCTTCGTTGCAGACATGGTCAAGGCCTTGCAGCTCAATGCAATCAACGAGTTCAAGCGCTTCTACCGTTCAGTCGATGCGCTGCTGATCGACGACATCCAGTTTTTTGCCCGCAAGGAACGTTCGCAGGAAGAGTTTTTCCACACGTTCAACGCGCTGCTGGAAGGCGGACAGCAGGTCATTCTGACCAGCGACCGCTATCCCAAGGAAATCGAAGGCCTTGAAGAGCGACTCAAATCGCGTTTTGGCTGGGGCCTGACGGTTGCCGTCGAGCCTCCGGAGCTGGAAACCCGCGTGGCGATCCTCATGAAAAAAGCAGATCAGGCCAAGGTCGATCTGCCCCATGACGCAGCGTTCTTCATCGCCCAGCGAATTCGCTCCAACGTCCGTGAGCTGGAAGGTGCGCTCAAGCGCGTCATCGCTCACTCGCACTTCATGGGCCGCGACATCACCATCGAGCTGATTCGCGAGTCGCTGAAGGACTTGCTGGCGTTGCAGGACAAGCTGGTCAGTGTGGATAACATTCAGCGCACTGTCGCCGAGTACTACAAGATCAAGATTTCCGATCTGCTGTCCAAGCGTCGTTCCCGCTCTGTCGCCCGGCCTCGTCAGGTCGCGATGGCGCTCTCCAAGGAACTCACCAACCACAGTCTTCCGGAAATCGGTGACGTGTTTGGTGGCCGTGACCACACGACTGTCTTGCACGCATGCCGAAAGATCAACGAGCTCAAGGAATCCGATGCGGATATCCGCGAGGACTACAAGAACCTGCTGCGCACTCTGACTACGTGATAACGCCAGTGCAGCTCATCAAGGCAAGGGACTAGACCATGCATTTCACCATTCAACGCGAAGCCCTGTTGAAACCCCTGCAATTGGTCGCCGGCGTCGTCGAACGCCGCCAGACCTTGCCGGTTCTTTCCAATGTGCTCCTGGTCGTCGAAGGTCAGCAACTGTCGCTGACCGGTACGGATCTGGAAGTCGAACTGGTTGGCCGCGTCCAGCTGGAAGAGCCTGCCGAACCTGGAGAAATCACGGTTCCTGCGCGCAAGCTCATGGACATTTGCAAAAGCCTGTCCAATGACGCGCTGATCGACATCAAGCTCGATGATTCGAAACTGATCGTCAAGGCCGGTCGTAGCCGGTTCACCCTGTCGACTCTGCCTGCCAATGATTTCCCTACCGTCGAAGAAGGCCCGGGTTCGCTGACGTTCACTCTGGTGCAGAGCAAACTGCGCCGCTTGATCGAGCGCACCAGCTTTGCGATGGCCCAGCAGGACGTTCGGTACTACCTCAACGGCATGCTGCTTGAAGTGAGTGCCGGTATCTTGCGTGCGGTTGCCACCGACGGCCACCGCCTGGCCATGTGCTCGATGTCTGCCGATATCGAACATGCCGATCGCCATCAGGTGATCGTTCCACGTAAAGGTATTCTTGAAATGGCGCGCCTGCTGACCGAGCAGGACGGTACGGTCAGTATCGTTCTGGGTCAGCATCACATTCGTGCGACGACTGGCGAATTCACCTTCACCTCCAAACTGGTCGATGGCAAGTTCCCGGATTACGAGCGTGTGCTGCCTAAAGGTGGTGACAAGCTGGTGCTCGGTGATCGTCAGGCACTGCGTGAGGCGTTCAGCCGCACGGCGATTCTGTCCAACGAGAAGTACCGCGGCATCCGTCTGCAACTGGCCAGCGGTCAATTGAAGATTCAGGCCAACAACCCTGAGCAGGAAGAAGCAGAAGAGGAAATCAGCGTCGAGTACAACGGTGACTCGCTGGAGATTGGTTTCAACGTGAGCTACTTGCTCGACGTGCTGGGCGTCATGACCACCGAACAGGTGCGCCTGATCCTGTCTGACTCCAATAGCAGCGCCCTGGTGCAAGAGTCCGATAACGACGACTCCGCCTACGTTGTCATGCCGATGCGTCTGTAACTTCATGTCCAGCGCAACCTAGATGTCTCTTAGTCGCGTCTCGGTCACCGGGGTGCGCAATCTGCACCCGGTGACCCTCTCCCCCTCCCCGCGTATCAATATCCTCTACGGCGCAAACGGCAGTGGCAAAACCAGCGTGCTGGAAGCTATCCATCTGCTGGGCATCGCCCGCTCGTTCCGCAGCAGTCGCCTGCTGCCCGTCATTCAGTACGAGCAGCCTTCCTGCACCGTTTTCGGTCAGGTCGATCTTGCACAAGGTGGACACAGCAATCTGGGTGTTTCACGCGACCGCCAAGGCGAGTTCCAGATTCGTATCGATGGGCAGAACGCCAGAAGCGCCGCGCAGCTTGCAGAAATTCTGCCGCTGCAGCTCATCAACCCCGACAGCTTCCGATTGCTCGAAGGTGCGCCGAAGATACGCAGGCAGTTTCTGGATTGGGGAGTGTTCCACGTGGAACCTCGCTTTATGGCCACGTGGCAGCGCCTGCAGAAGGCCCTCAAGCAGCGAAACTCGTGGCTTCGGCATGGTACACTTGACGCCGCTTCACAGGCGGCATGGGACCGTGAGCTGTGCTCGGCAAGTGACGAGATCGACGAGTTCCGCCGGGCTTATATCAAGGCATTGAAGCCAGTCTTTGAACAGACTTTGAGCGAACTTGTTGAGCTTGAAGGTTTGACCCTGAGCTAC
This sequence comes from Pseudomonas sp. MEJ108, assembly GCF_030208985.1. Taxonomy (NCBI): domain Bacteria; kingdom Pseudomonadati; phylum Pseudomonadota; class Gammaproteobacteria; order Pseudomonadales; family Pseudomonadaceae; genus Pseudomonas; species Pseudomonas sp. MEJ108. Next base: position 117,995 of record NZ_JARVSW010000029.1, on the reverse strand, counting down.
TACCGAGGATGGGACAAGGAAAAAGAGCTAAGTACAGTGCTCGCCTCTTCCATCCACCGCGATCAGCAAATGGGCCACACCCAGGCCGGACCACAGCGAGCTGATCTGCGCCTTAGATTAGGCGCGCATAATGCGGCAGATATTCTGTCTCGCGGTCAGCAAAAGCTGGTGGTCTGCGCACTGCGTATTGCTCAGGGACATCTGGTCAGCCAGGTCCGTCGCGGCCAGTGTATTTACCTGGTAGATGATTTGCCCTCCGAACTGGATGACAACCATCGACGCGCGCTTTGCCGCTTGCTGGAAGAATTACGCTGCCAGGTGTTTATCACCTGTGTAGATCAAGAATTTTTGAGGGAAGGCTGGCAGACGGAAACGCCAGTCGCTTTGTTCCACGTGGAACAAGGCCGTATCACCCAGACCCACGACCATCGGGAGTGATTGCATGAGCGAAAACCAAACGTACGACTCGTCCAGCATTAAAGTGCTGAAAGGACTTGATGCCGTACGCAAGCGTCCCGGAATGTACATCGGTGATACAGACGATGGCAGCGGTCTGCACCACATGGTGTTCGAGGTGGTTGATAACTCGATCGACGAAGCATTGGCAGGCCATTGCGACGACATCAGCATCATCATCCACCCAGACGAATCTATCACCGTGCGCGACAACGGCCGCGGTATTCCGGTAGACGTGCATAAAGAAGAAGGCGTGTCGGCAGCCGAGGTCATCATGACCGTGCTCCACGCTGGCGGTAAGTTCGATGATAACTCCTACAAAGTATCCGGTGGTTTGCACGGTGTAGGTGTCTCTGTGGTTAACGCCCTTTCAGAGCTTCTGTTGCTGACGGTTCGTCGGAGCGGCAAGATCTGGGAACAGACCTATGTTCATGGTGTTCCACAGGAACCGATGAAGATTGTCGGTGAAAGTGACAGCACAGGCACTCAGATCCACTTCAAGCCTTCCGCTGAAACGTTCAAGAACATCCACTTTAGCTGGGACATCCTGGCCAAGCGGATTCGTGAGCTGTCCTTCCTGAACTCCGGTGTCGGCATTGTCCTCAAGGATGAGCGCAGCGGTAAGGAAGAATTGTTCAAATACGAAGGCGGTCTGCGTGCATTCGTCGAGTACCTGAACACCAACAAAACGCCGGTCAACGAAGTGTTCCACTTCAACATCCAGCGTGATGATGGCATCGGTGTCGAGATTGCTCTGCAGTGGAACGATAGCTTCAACGAGAACCTGCTGTGCTTCACCAACAACATTCCACAGCGTGATGGCGGTACTCACCTGGTGGGCTTCCGCTCTGCGCTGACGCGTAACCTGAACAACTACATCGAGCAGGAAGGTCTGGCCAAGAAGCACAAGGTCGCGACCACTGGCGATGATGCGCGTGAAGGTCTGACGGCGATCATTTCGGTCAAGGTGCCTGATCCGAAGTTCAGCTCGCAGACCAAGGACAAGCTGGTTTCGTCCGAAGTCAAAACGGCTGTCGAACAGGAAATGGGCAAGTACTTCTCCGACTTCCTGTTGGAAAACCCGAACGAAGCCAAAGCGGTTGTCGGCAAGATGATCGACGCTGCCCGTGCCCGTGAAGCTGCGCGCAAGGCGCGTGAGATGACTCGTCGTAAAGGCGCGCTGGATATCGCCGGCTTGCCGGGCAAACTGGCGGACTGCCAGGAGAAGGACCCTGCCCTTTCCGAACTGTACCTGGTGGAAGGGGACTCTGCTGGCGGATCAGCCAAGCAGGGGCGTAATCGTAGAACCCAGGCCATCCTGCCGCTCAAGGGCAAGATCCTGAACGTTGAAAAAGCGCGTTTCGACAAGATGATCTCTTCGCAGGAAGTGGGCACCTTGATCACTGCGCTGGGCTGCGGTATTGGCCGTGAAGAGTACAACATCGACAAGTTGCGTTATCACAACATCATCATCATGACCGATGCTGACGTCGACGGCTCGCACATCCGTACCCTTCTGCTGACCTTCTTCTTCCGTCAGTTGCCCGAGCTGATCGAGCGTGGCTACATCTACATCGCTCAGCCGCCGCTGTACAAGGTCAAGAAAGGCAAGCAGGAGCAGTACATCAAGGACGACGAGGCCATGGAAGAATACATGACCCAGTCGGCCCTTGAAGACGCCAGCCTGCACCTCAGCGAATCGGCGCCGGGTATCTCCGGTACCGCACTGGAGAAGCTGGTCAACGACTTCCGCATGGTCATGAAGACGCTCAAGCGCCTGTCGCGTCTGTACCCACAGGAACTGACCGAGCACTTCGTCTACCTGCCGCCGATCACGCTCGAACAACTGTCGGATCACGAGGGCATGCAAGCCTGGCTGGCACTGTTCGACGCGCGTCTGCGCACCGGCGAGAAGTCGGGTCTGGTCTACAAGGCCAGCCTGCGTGAAGACCGTGAACGTAACGTCTGGCTGCCAGAGGTCGAACTGATCTCCCACGGCCTGTCGAACTACGTCACCTTCAACCGCGACTTCTTCGGCAGCAACGACTACAAGACCGTTACCGCTCTGGGCGCGCAGATCAGCACGCTGCTGGAAGAAGGTGCCTACGTACAACGTGGCGAGCGCAAGAAGCCCGTCAACGAGTTCAAGGAAGCCCTCGCCTGGTTGATGGCCGAAAGCACCAAGCGCCACACCATCCAGCGCTACAAAGGTCTGGGTGAGATGAACCCGGACCAGCTGTGGGAAACCACCATGGACCCGAGTGTGCGCCGCATGCTGAAAGTCACCATCGAAGACGCCATCGGCGCTGACCAGATCTTCAACACCCTCATGGGTGATGCGGTCGAGCCACGTCGTGACTTCATCGAGAGCAATGCGCTGGCCGTGTCCAACCTGGACTTCTGATGAGCGTATGAGCAAACATCAACCCCGGCGAAAGCCGGGGTTTTTGTTTGTGCTCTAAAACAGTTTCGCCAGTCGCAGATTCAAGCGGGACTTTTCCCGGAAGCCCTCCTCCACTTCTACATCCCTGCCGAGTACGGCCTGGACCTGAATCGACGGGGTCAGCATGTGAGTGGCACTCACACGCAGGTAGGTAGTGCTTAGTTGATCGTCTTGATTGACGCCACCCACCCGGTTTTCTCCGCCATCAATATGGCCTCCACCAACGGCAAACCGGGTTTGCGGCGAAACGTTGTAGCTCAGGTAAGCCTGATATTCGTAGCGGGTCTTCTGTGCCAATGTGTCACTGCCTGAACCGTAATCATCGTTATCGCTGAACCATGAGACATCCGCAGCGGTGTCCAGAGCCCATCTGGCATTGAAGTGATGGATGTAGGCTGCTTGCAGCAAAAGACGCCAGCGGTTTTCACCCAGGTTGAGTGTGTCGTCGTTTTCGTAACTGCCGGTAGGCAAATAAAGGTAAGGCGCCACGGAAAAGACATCCTTATTTGCAGTGGCTAAGGTCCACTTTACCGGTGCGCCGAGAATCAGATCTCCGGCGCCGGTGGTCTGGCCAAGCGCGTTTGCCTCACCACCAGCTTTCAGATGTCCATAAGGCAGGATGAACTGTGGCTCTATCACCGCGTTGTTGCTCAGCGCAAACGAGTGGATATAGCGAACCAGGCTGACATCGGTCTTGAGTCGAAAATCGTCCGAGACTTTGTGACCGTTGCTGTAAAAGTCCGAGCTTTCAGCGTGTTGTGCATAAACCAGCAAAGCGTTCATGCCGACAGGCAGCGGCTCATAATCGCCTGCGGTGATTTCCAGGGCATGAGTCACGGTCGACCAACACAGCATGGTAGAGCTGGCCAGCACTGAACGAGCAACCAGGTTGAGTCTTTGCATATCTGTTTCCTCAAGGATTAATGCGTGTCAGCGGCTCAGCAAGCCGCTGCCGGGGTGGCAATTGAGGTATTCGAAATACTGGGCCTCACGGGGGATCACCGCGATCTCATGGTAGAGGCGTAACTGGACCTGGAAGTTGAGGGTCTGTACGTACTGCATGAAGCCGCCGAAGATCGCCACATGAGTGGGATGGGTCTTTGCCCAACGCTCCAGGTTGCTCAGGTCATCGAACCAGGCGAGGCCGAAGCTCTTCTCCAAAGGCTCGCCGCTCTCGTTGTCCAGCGCTTGCATGAAGCGACAGCTCAGGCAGCCGACGGTGGCGCCTTCGTCGCGCAGAAACGTCATGCCGGTCTGCAACACGGGCTGTATGTCGTTCAGGTACAGATCACGTTCCTGTCCGGTGGTGCTGCTCCAGTCCTGCCCGGAGCGAATCAGGCACAGGTTGTCGCGACCGGACATACGCACCCTGCCAGCACGCAGCACGTCCGCACTTGAAGGATTGCTGCTACCTGCCAGTGCATCAGTCTGGGCAAAAGGGATACGGTCGCGGGAACTGCCCCAGTACGCGTGTTCCTGAATAGGCTCACTCATGTGAGTGGCCAGGTGAGTAACACCTTCGGGCACATCCGGGGCGGAGAACAATGTTTCGAAACGCTCCGTGCTGGGGCAAACGACCTCTAGGAACCATCCCAGCGGCCCTGTTTCACGAGCCGGATCCTGCCACCAGCGCAAGAACCCCGAGCTGTTTCGCCACCGATTGAAAGCGTCCACGTCGTGCCAGTAAGCGATGGCTATGCAGGTATGGAAACCATCGGCGTCCACGCAACATGCGCTGTCCCAATACCGCGGGCCTGAGTCGCTATCAAACCAAGCGGTTATCGCTGCCAGTTCTGGCAGACCTACCGGATGCAGGGACTGGACGCCGAAATAAGCCATCACCACCTGCCCTGCCAGCGGATCGAAACGCGCGGACCATGCAGGAAAAGGTGGTTGATAGCCCTCGGGCAGATTGCTGTTCAGCTCACGTGGCTTGCGCAGATGTTCAGGAATCGCTGAGTGCATGTCACACCTCCAGCGCGATGTCAGGCCGAAGCAGCTCGATGGACTCGCTGCTGATCGGCAGGCCTGGCAGATCGACTACACATGGAGTGGGATTGGGATTGAACATCAGACGAGTGACGTCGGGACGTGAGTAATGTCCAGCCGGGTCGGCTGCTACTTTGGCCAAGGTCAATGCGGCTGGATCAAGTGTTGCGTAGAGCAGACCTTCCTCATGTTCGCCCAATGGGGTCGCCAGATCACTTCCGTCCGGACCGAAAATCCGTGCGTGCCCGCCACCGGCCTGCAGCAGGCTGCGTTTGGCATCACTGTCGCAAAGCATTTCGATCATTTCAGGGGAAACGATTGCACAGGGTGCGAGGACGAAGCATTGCCCTTCTGCGGCATAAACCCGCGAAGCCGCAGTATTGACCTCGGGGCCCAGGGCACTCGTGGCGTTGCGGTACAGGCTGAAGCTTGGCCAGGCCGCTACGTGGATCTGTTCGTTCTGTGCGTACATGGCGTACTTGGAAAGCGGTTGCAGGTGCTCCCAGCAGCAAAGCGCACCGAGAACGCCGACAGGGGTTTCAAAGGTACGCAATGATGCCCCGTCGCCTTCGCCAAACATCGTACGTTCCACATGAGTAGCCTTGAGCTTGCGACGCACGCCAACCGTTTCACCGTGATCGTCGATGATCCACTGACCGATATACAGCGACGCTTTGTTGCGCTCGCTGTAACCGAGCACCACATAGAGACCGAGATGGCGAGCCGCATCGCTGATACGTCGGGCCTGAACACTGTCCAGCACCAGAGACTGCTGGTGATAACGCTGCACCAACGGCATGTTCCAGGCCGGTGCGTCGAGCCACAAGAACCACGGATAGCCCGGAATCCACGTTTCCGGGAATGCAATCAGACCGGCTCCGGCGGCTGCCGCCTGCTCCATCAGGGTTATGGTCTTGTCTACGGTGGCGTCCAGATCCAGGAACACGGGCGCAGCTTGCACACAGGCGACTTTCAGAGGGTCTTTCATCGTCAAAACTCGAATGGCTGTTGGATGGCCACAGGCTATGAGCTTTCCTGACGACGGTATTAGGACGAAAAGGAACGGCTTTTTGACTGGAAGGGATAGGCTGACAGGGATGGTTTCAGACTTGCATGGCGATTGGCTCGACGCATCGAAGTGCAGGTTGAACGCGATGAGCATCTATTTCGATACCAACAGCATTGTCGTGCGGGAACGGGCAGAGTTCTGGCAGGAAGTGGTGTGCAGTACTTTCGTGCCATTGGAATGTGCCTTCCCGGATCGACAAAACTTCCAGGGTCGTTTGCGCTCGCATAGCGTCGCAGGGCTTGGCTTGGTTGAAGTACAGGCCTGCGAGCAGACGGTCGTTCGAGATACCTCGAGTATTTCGCGCAGTGACGACGAGTTCGTATTGGTGAGTCTGGCGCTTGAAGGCCGGGCGCAGGTTTCTCAAGAGGGACGCGAAGCGATATTGGAGGTCGGCGACTTTGCTATCTACGACACTCGTCGCCCTTACCGACTGCACTTCGACAGTGCGTTCAGTCAGACCGTGGTGCAAATCCCGCGCAACAGTCTGCAGCAGCGCCTGTGCAATCTGGAGTATCTGACCGCTTTATCCATGTCTCGCGATAACCCGCTCAATGGACTGGTCTTCGACTTTTTTACCGGTCTCGCTGCACTCGAGAACCGGGTAGGCGAATCGCAGCAGGCGCGGATAACCGAGCAAGGGCTGGACTTGTTGGCAATGGCTTTGTCCGAAAGAGTCAAAGGGCAGGCACAAGGTTCGAGACGCAGTGGCTTACTGCTGCGCATTAAGGACCATATTCAGGCCAACCTGGCAGATACAAAACTGTCTCTGGCCAGTGTCAGCGTCCGATTCGGAGTCAGCACGCGCTATGTCAGCAGCCTGTTTCAGGATGAACAGACCTCGTTCGGGCGCTACCTGTTGGGCTCCCGGCTACAACGCTGCGCCAGTGATCTGCGCGAGCCATTACTCGCCAATCGACAGATCAGCGAGATCGCCTGGCGTTGGGGATTCAGTGATGTCGCTTACTTCAGCAGAGTCTTCCGCCAGCGCTTCGGAGTGCCTGCAAGGGAATATCGGCTTGAAACTTCGCCAACCCCCGGGCATAAAAAAACCGACCTCTTAAAGGTCGGTTTCTGATACATCATCAAAACTTATGCACGTTTTTCCGGTTTTTATAGCCTGAAAAAATATGTATACGAATTAACAGGTTAGACAGCCTTTTTCAGCGATTTCAGAAAAACCGTACACAGGTTATCCACAAAATCACGCCGGGACTTTTTCGGGGGTGGCTGCAGGCTCGACAGGCGAACCCATTGCGCGTTGTGTGTCTTCATTCCAGGCCTGCACACGCTCATTCAACGCAGCAATGGCACGTGGGCCTGTGCCTTCTGCATACATCGGCTCGCCGATCACCACCTGAATGGTGCCTGGCTTTTTCGCCCAGCCGTCGCGAGGCCAGTACTTGCCTGCGTTGTGCGCAACAGGCAGCACAGGCAGATCAGCGTTCACTGCCAGTGCAGTACCGCCGCGAGAGAATTTGCCGACCTGGCCGTAAGGCACGCGTGTGCCCTCCGGGAAGATCAATACCCAGACGCCGTCCTTGAGCAACTCGTCGCCCTTCTTGGCAATCTCCCTGAGTGCGGCTTTCGGGTTTTCGCGGTCGATGGCGATCGGGCGCAGCATTGCCATCGCCCAGCCAAAGAACGGCACGTACAGCAGTTCACGCTTGAGGACCTGACTCATCGGCTCGAAATACGCCGACAGAAAGAAGGTCTCCCAGGTGCTCTGATGGTTGGAGATGATCACGCAGGGGGTTTTCGGTACGTTCTCGGCGCCAGTTACTTCAACCTTGATGTTCAGAAACACCTTGGTCAGCCAGATGGCGCAGCGGCACCAGTAGACGTTGATGAAGCGATAGCGGGCTTTGAACGGCAGAAAAGGCGCAATGAAAAAACTCAATGTGCACCACAGCAGCGAGCTGGTGCCCAGCAACAGGTAAAAGAAGAAGGTCCTGATTGCCTGCATGATCGACATAGTTACGTTTACCGTACGGGCAGGTGCCCGCTCCTTAGCGTCCTGAACCTGAAGAGCTGATTGTTCAGTGAGTGCTGTTGTGGATAAGTTCTGCGGCAACTGCCGCCAGATCGTCAAAAATCAATGTGCCTGCCGGCACTCCGCCTTCCATCGTCTTGCGGCCTTTGCCGGTCATTACCAGCACAGGCTGAGAATCGACGGCCAATGCGGCTTGCAGGTCACCCTTGCTGTCGCCCACGAACCAGAGACCTTTGAGGTCCGCTGCGTAATGACGGGCGATGGCCTGCAGCATGCCGGGTTTTGGCTTGCGGCAGGTACAGCCATCGTCTGGCCCATGCGGGCAATAGACGATCAAACCGAGCTCGCCGCTCTGCTCTGCCACCAGCTTGCGCAAGCGCACGTGCATGGCATCCAGAGTGGCCAGATCGTAATAACCTCGGGCAATGCCCGACTGGTTGGTAGCGATGGCCACCGTCCAGCCGGCCTTGCTCAGCGCTGCGATAGCTTCGATCGAGCCAGGAATGGGCAGCCACTCCGCCACCGACTTTATGTAAGTGTCGGAGTCATGATTGATCACGCCATCCCGATCGAGTATCAGCAGTTTCACAGCGACTCCTTGTCAGCCCAGCAGCGAGATGTCGGCGACGCCGAGGAACAGGCCGCGCAAACGCGACAACAGGGCATAACGGTTGGCACGCACGTTGGCGTCTTCCGCGTTGACCATCACGGCTTCGAAGAACGCATCGACCGGCTCACGCAACATCGCCAGACGCGCCAGCGATTCGCTGTACTGACGCTCGGCAGCCATAGGCTGGATCGCGTGATCGGCCTGCTGGATGGCAGAGTACAGCGAGAACTCGTTGGCGTTGTCGAAATACTTGGGCTCGACGGTCTGGGCAATGCTGCCCTCGGCCTTGCTCAAGAGGTTCGATACACGCTTGTTCACTGCGGCCAGTGCAGCGGCCTGTGGCAGTTTGCGGAAGGCCTGGACCGCCTGGACGCGCTGATCGAAATCCAGCGCCGAAGCCGGTTGCAGGGCACGTACCGAGAGGTACACCGCTACGTCGACGCCTTCGTCTTCATAACGCGCACGCAGACGATCGAAGATGAAGTCGAGAACCTGTTCCGCCAGACCGGCCGGCTTGATCTTCGCGCCGAACTGCGCGACGGCGAATTTCACCGTTTCGACCAGGTTCAGGTCGAGCTTCTTCTCGATCAGGATGCGCAGGATGCCCAGTGCTGCACGACGCAGGGCATACGGGTCCTTGCTGCCGGTAGGCAGCATGCCGATACCGAAGATACCGACCAGCGTATCGAGCTTGTCGGCAATGGCCACCGCAGCACCGGTCAGTGTGGTCGGCAGTTCTGCACCCGCGCCACGTGGCATGTACTGCTCGTTGAGCGCCAGCGCGACATCTTCCGGCTCGCCGTCGGCCTTGGCGTAGTAGTAACCGGCAATGCCCTGCATTTCCGGAAACTCGCCGACCATCTCGCTCGACAGGTCGCACTTGGAGAGCAGACCGGCCCGCGCAGCACGCTGGGCGTCGCCGCCGATGCGCGGTGCGATGTAAGCGGCCAGTTTCGACACACGCTCGGCCTTGTCGAACACGCTGCCCAACTGCGCCTGGAACACGACGTTCTTCAGGCGATCGTTGAAGGTTTCGAGCTTCTGCTTCTTGTCCTGCTTGAAGAAGAACTCGGCGTCGGTCAGGCGTGGACGAACCACCTTCTCGTTACCGGCGATGATCTGTGCCGGGTCCTTGCTCTCGATGTTGGCCACGGTGATGAAGCGCGGCAGCAGCTTGCCGTCGACATCCAGCAGGCAGAAATACTTCTGGTTGTCCTGCATGGTGGTAATCAAGGCTTCCTGAGGGACTTCCAGGAAGCGCTCTTCGAACGAGCACACCAGCGGAACCGGCCACTCGACCAGACCGGCCACTTCGTCCAGCAGGCTTGGCGGTACGATGGCGGTGCCTTCCTGCTGGGTGGCCAGCTCGTCGACGCGTTTGCTGATGATCTGGCGACGTTCGTTGAAGTCGGCCAGTACATGAGCGGCGCGCAGGTCACTGAGGTAACCGGCAGGCGAAGAAATGCGCACGTCTTGCGGATGATGGAAGCGATGACCGCGCGAATGACGACCCGCGCTCTGGGCGAGGATCGTGCAGTCCACCACCTGATCACCGAACAGCATCACCAGCCACTGGGTCGGCCGCACGAACTCTTCCTTGCGAGCACCCCAGCGCATGCGCTTGGCAATCGGCAGGTCGTTCAGCGAGTCTTCGACGATGGTCGGCAACAGCGACGTCGTCGGCTTGCCGAGGATGGTCTGGCTATAACGCAGTTTCGGACCGCTCTGATTGATTTCGCTCAGGTCGACGCCGCACTTCTTGGCGAAGCCCAGGGCGGCCTGAGTCGGGTTGCCGTCGGCATCGAACGCGGCCTGACGCGGTGGGCCGTCGAGGTTGACGCTGCGATCCGGTTGTTGCGTGGCCAGTGCGGTAATCAGCACGGCCAGACGACGCGGTGCGGCGTAGACCTGTTTGGCGCTGTAGGTCAGACCTGCGCCTGCGAGACCTTTTTCAATACCGGCGAGAAACGCATCGGCCAGCGAGACGAGGGTCTTGGGTGGCAGTTCTTCGGTGCCCAGTTCGACCAGAAAATCTTGAGCACTCATTGCGCTGCCTCCAGCTTGGCCAACACTTCATCGCGTAGATCGGGCGGCGCCATCGGGAAGCCGAGACGGGCCCGAGCCTGCAGGTAGGCCTGAGCCACCGAACGGGCCAGCGTGCGCACGCGCAGAATGTATTGCTGACGCGCCGTCACGGAAATCGCGCGACGGGCATCCAGCAGGTTGAAGGTGTGCGAGGCCTTGAGGACCATTTCGTAGCCGGGCAATGGCAGCTCCAGCTCGATCAGGCGTGCGGCTTCGCTTTCGTAGAAGTCGAACAGCTCGAACAGTTTGTCGACGTTGGCGTGTTCGAAGTTGTAGGTCGACTGCTCCACTTCGTTCTGGTGGAACACGTCGCCGTAGGTCACTTTGCCGAACGGGCCGTCAGCCCAGACCAGATCGTAGACCGAGTCCACGCCCTGCTGGTACATCGCCAGACGCTCGAGGCCGTAGGTGATTTCGCCGGTAACCGGGTAGCACTCCAGACCACCGACCTGCTGGAAGTAGGTGAACTGCGAGACTTCCATGCCGTTGAGCCAGATCTCCCAGCCCAGACCCCAGGCGCCCAGCGTCGGCGATTCCCAGTTGTCTTCGACGAAGCGCACGTCGTGCACCAGCGGATCGAGACCGATGTGCTTGAGCGAGCCCAGGTACAGTTCCTGGAAGTTGTCCGGGTTCGGCTTGAGAATCACCTGAAACTGGTAATAGTGCTGCAGGCGGTTCGGGTTTTCGCCGTAACGGCCGTCAGTCGGGCGACGGCTTGGCTGTACGTAAGCGGCGTTCCAGGTTTCCGGGCCTACGGCGCGCAGAAACGTGGCAGTGTGGAACGTGCCGGCGCCTACTTCCATATCGTAGGGCTGAAGTACCACGCAACCTTGTTCTGCCCAGTATTGCTGGAGGGCGAGGATCAAGTCTTGGAAGGTACGCACGGCTGGCGTAGGCTGGCTCACAAATTTCACCTGTGCTGGGCTGCGATTCAAAGAGCGGGAGTATACCCGATTCGGCCGCACGTCCACTCCTTGGGAGCCCTATGACACGCTGCTTTTGGTGCAACGAAGACCCCCTGTACATCGCATATCACGATCAGGAGTGGGGAGTGCCGCTGCGCGATGCGCAGAAGCTCTTCGAGTTGCTTTTGCTCGAAGGGTTCCAGGCCGGGCTGTCGTGGATCACGATTCTCAAGCGGCGCGCGCGTTATCGCGAAGTGCTGCACGGTTTTGACGTCGAGCGCCTGGCGCAGCTGAGCGATGCCGAAATAGAGGCGCTGATGCTTGATCCGAGCATCATCCGCAACCGCCTCAAGCTCAAGGCGGTGCGCACCAATGCGCGGGCCTGGCTGGCACTGGAAGACCCGGTCGCGCTGCTCTGGTCGTTTGTCGGTGGTACCCCGAAGATCAATCACTTCAAGGATCGCAGCGAAGTCCCGGCGATTACCGCCGAGGCCGAAGCGATGAGCAAGGCACTGAAAAAGGCCGGTTTCACCTTTGTCGGCCCGACCATCTGTTACGCCTACATGCAGGCCAGCGGCATGGTCATGGACCACACTGTCGATTGCGATCGGTATGCGATCCTGAGCCGCTGACGGTTACACTACCCGCCTCGAGAATCTGGGAGTCATCTGTGGATAAGTTCAAAGGCGCCGTAATGGTCGGGGCGTTGCGATTGTTTGCGCTGTTGCCATGGCGCGCGGTGCAGTGGACAGGCACCGCGATTGGCTGGCTGATGTGGAAGCTGCCCAACCGCTCGCGGGAAGTGGCGCGGATCAATCTGTCCAAGTGCTTCCCTGAGTTGAGCGAACCCGAGCTGGAAAAACTCGTCGGCCGCAGCCTCATGGACATCGGCAAGACCTTGACCGAAAGCGCCTGTGCGTGGATCTGGCCGGCACAGAAATCGATCGACCTGGTGCGTGAAGTCGAAGGGCTCGATGTGCTCAAGGACGCGCTGGCGTCCGGCAAGGGCGTGGTCGGCATCACCAGTCACCTGGGCAACTGGGAAGTGCTCAATCACTTCTACTGCAGCCAGTGCAAGCCGATCATTTTCTATCGTCCACCCAAGCTGAAAGCCGTGGACGACCTGTTGCGCAAACAGCGTGTGCAGTTGGGCAACCGGGTGGCGGCGTCGACCAAGGAAGGCATTCTCAGTGTCATCAAGGAAGTGCGCAAAGGCGGCTCGGTGGGTATTCCGGCCGATCCGGAGCCGGCCGAATCAGCGGGCATCTTCGTGCCCTTCTGCGGCACCATGGCCCTGACCAGCAAGTTTGTGCCGAACATGCTGGCAGGCGGCAAGGCAGTCGGCGTCTTCCTGCACGCCATGCGCCTGCCGGACGGTTCGGGTTACAAAGTGGTACTCGAAGCGGCGCCCGAAGCGATGTACAGCACCGACACCGAAACCTCGGCAGCGGCGATGAGCAAAGTGGTCGAGAAATACGTGCGGGCGTATCCGAGCCAGTACATGTGGACCATGAAGCGCTTCAAGAAACGCCCGCCAGGTGAGGCGCGCTGGTACTAGAAAGGACCGGACGCGGAGCGTCCGCAACGGCGTGTCCACGCTGGAGCATGGGCACGATCGTGTTTCTGCAGACACCTATCGTTCCTCACGCTCCAGCGTGGGAATGCAGTGCGTGACGCTCTGCGTCACAAATCTGCGCCGCGCCACAGTTCTCAGGATAGAACGCGGAGCGTCCAGAACGGCATGCCCACGCTGGAGCATGGGCACGATCGTGTTTCCCTCAACTGGCCGCCGCAATCAACCCGCGTCGCTCCAGCGCCACCTGAGTACCCTCTGAACTCATCCGCACCAGGTTCACCGGGATGGATTTGGCCGCAGGGGTATTGCCGTGTTTATCCCGATTGGCCAGTGGTAGCAGGCCGTTGGTCTCCGGGTAGTACGCGGCGCAGCAACCCTGCGGCACGTCGTAGGGGATGACCTTGAAACCCGCTGCACGCCGCGCGGTGGTCGGGTCGAGCGCCGTCTGAAACTCGATGTAGTCCCCGGCCTTCAGCCCCAGGCGCTCGATGTCCTGCGGGTTGAGCATCACCACCATGCGGTCGCCAAAGATGTCCCGATAGCGGTCATCGTTGGAATACACCGTGGTGTTGAACTGGTCATGGCTGCGGATCGTCATCAACTGCAGATGCTCGGCGCCCGGCGGCGTGTCGTCTTCGTCGTAGATGCCTTCGGGAAAGAGGAAGTTGGCCTTGCCCGACTCGGTGTCCCACTTGCGCTCACTGGCGGCATTGGGCAAGCGGAACCCTCCGGGTTCGAGGATGCGCTGATTGAAGTCATAAAACTGCTCGGGTAACACTTCTTCGATCTTGTCGCGAATCCTTGAGTAGTCGCCCACATAGCTGTCCCAGTCCACCTTGGGATTGGGCGCAAGCGTCGCTTTGGCGATACCGGCAATGATCGCCACTTCGGAAATCAGATGTTTCGACGCAGGCTCGAGCATGCCGGTCGAGCCGTGCACCATCGACATCGAGTCCTCCACCGTAATGGTTTGCGCCACACCGTTCTGCAGGTCGCGTTCCGAACGCGCCACGCACGGCAGCAGAAAGGCCTTCTGGCCATGGACTGTCGCGCTGCGGTTGAGCTTGGTGTTGACCAGCACCGTCATTTTCAGACGGCTGACGGTCGGGCAGATCACATCGGTGTCCGGAATGGCACGGAAAAAATTACCGCCCATGGAAATCAGCGCTTCCACCTCGCCACGCAACAGGGCTTCGCAGGTCTCGGCCACGGCGTGACCTTTTTTTCTGGACGCCTCGAAACCGAACACCTTGCTCATGCTGGCCAGAAACGGTTCTCCGGCCTTTTCATAGATGCCCATCGTCCTGTCGCCCTGTACGTTGGAGTGTCCACGTACCGGGCAAGCACCCGCACCGAGCTTGCCGATGTTGCCGCGCAACAGCAGCAGGTTGATGATCTGCTGCATGGCGTCACCGCCGCGCTTGTGCTGAGTGATGCCCATTCCCCAGCAGCAGATGACCCCCTTCGAGCGCTTATAGACCGCCGCCACCTCTTCGATGGCCTGACGCGTCAGGCCCGAATGGCGCTCGATGATGTCCCAGGGCAACTGTCGGCAGTAATCGGCGTACTGCTCGAAGCCATGGGTGTGTTCTTCAATGAACGTCACATCGAGGACGCGTGGCAGGTGTTCACGCTGCGCCACATCGTCGGCTTCGATCACGGCCTTGCAAACGCCTTGCAGGGCGATCATGTCGCCGCCGATCCTGACCTGATGGTACTGCGAGCTGATTTCCACCCCATGCAGACTGAGCATGTCGCGCGGGTCCTGCGGCGCCGCAAAACGTACCAGCGCCCTCTCCCGCAGCGGGTTGAACGAGATGATGCTCGCGCCCCGGCGCGCGGCGGCGTGCAGCTCGGACATCATGCGCGGGCTGTTGGTCCCGGGGTTCTGGCCGATGATGAAAATCGCGTCGGCGCTCTCGAAATCCTCCAGCGTCGTGGTGCCTTTGCCGACCCCGATCGACTCGGGCAGCGCCGCGGTGGTGGTCTCATGGCACATGTTCGAGCAGTCAGGGAAGTTGGCCATGCCGTACATCCGGCCAAACAGCTGATACAGAAAGGCGGCTTCGTTCGATGTGCGCCCTGAGGTGTACAGCTCCAGCTTCCACGGGTCGCTCAGGTTGCGCAGTTCTTCGCCGATCTCGGCGAACGCCTCGTCCCAGGTGACGGGCAGGTATTTGTCACTGGCGGCGTCGTAGCGCATCGGCTCGGTAATACGGCCTTCTGCTTCCAGCTCGTGGTCGCTCCAGGTGGCCAGTTCGCTGACCGTATGCCGGGCGAAGAACTCTGGAGTCACGCGTTTCTTGGTCGATTCCCAGGCCAGTGCCTTGGCACCGTTCTCGCAGTATTCAAAGGTGTGCGGCTTCTTCGGGTCCGGCCAGGAGCAGCTGGGGCAGTCGAAGCCGCCAGGCTTGTTCATGGACATCAGCGTGCGGTTGCCCTTGATCAGCACATGCTGGTGCAACAGGTGCTTGTTGACCGCACTGAGCGCGGGCCAGCCACCCGCCGGTGTACCGTCGGTCTGTGATCCTTGAAGCGGGGCCGGGGAATTTTCCGATTCGGACATGGGGTGTGTTCTCTCTCACTAAAGCCCGTGAAGGCATGATGCTCGTGTGTCTGAGATACACGGGCTCAGAGAGAATTCGTCCGAGTCGACGAGCGTTGCCGACAGGGCCGGCCGGCAAGAGGTTCAGTCAGGGTCATGCCCTGTTCAGCAGCGGTTCAGAAAAAGCTCAGGCCGACCTGGAACAGCCGCTCGACATCGCGAATGCACTTCTTGTCCACAAGGAACATGATCACATGGTCACCGGATTCGATCACCGTGATGTCATGGGCAATGAGCACTTGTTCGTCGCGGATCACTGCGCCGATTGCCGTACCGGTCGGCAGGTTGATGTCCTTGATCGCACGGCTGACGACCTTGCTGGATTTCGAGTCGCCGTGAGCGACGATCTCGATGGCTTCGGCTGCACCGCGTCGCAGCGAATGCACGCTGACGATATCACCGCGGCGCACGTGGGCCAGCAGCGTGCCGATGGTTGCCAGTTGCGGGCTGACCGCAACGTCGATTTCACCGCCCTGCACCAGGTCGACGTAGGCCGGGTTATTGATCAGCGTCATCACCTTGCGTGCGCCCAGACGCTTGGCCAGCAGCGACGACATGATGTTGGCTTCATCGTCGTTGGTCAGCGCCAGGAACAGGTCGGTGTTGCCGATGTTTTCTTCCAGCAGCAGGTCGCGGTCCGACGAGCTGCCCTGCAGCACCACCGTGCTGTCCAGGTGTTCCGACAGATAGCGGCAGCGCGCCGGGCTCACTTCGATGATCTTCACCTGATAGCGGCTTTCGATGGCTTCAGCCAGACGCTCGCCGATGTTGCCGCCGCCGGCGATGACGATACGTTTGTAGTTCTCGTCCAGGCGCCGCAGCTCGCCCATCACGGCGCGAATGTCAGCCTTGGCGGCAATGAAGAACACCTCGTCGTCGGCCTCGATGACCGTGTCGCCATGCGGCAGTATCGCCCGGTCGCGGCGATAGATCGCCGCGATGCGCGTTTCGACATTCGGCATGTGCGCTCGTAGCTGACGCAGCGGCTGACCGACCAGCGCGCCGCCGTAGTAGGCTTTGACCGCGACCAGTTGCGCTTTGCCTTCGGCGAAGTCGATCACCTGCAGCGCACCGGGGTACTCGATCAGACGCTTGATGTAGTTGGTGACGACCTGCTCCGGACTGATCAGCACGTCGACCGGGATCGCGTTTTTATCGAACAGGCCTGCGCGTGTCAGGTACGCCGCTTCACGGATGCGCGCGATCTTGGTCGGCGTATGGAACAGCGTATGGGCCACCTGACAGGCAATCATGTTGGCTTCGTCGCTGCTGGTCACCGCGACCAGCATGTCGGCGTCGTCCGCGCCGGCCTGACGCAACACCGCCGGGTAGGAGCCCTTGCCCTGCACGGTGCGGATGTCCAGGCGGTCGCCCAGATCGCGCAACCGGTCGCCGTCAGTGTCGACCACGGTGATGTCGTTGGCTTCGCCCGCCAGATGCTCGGCCAGCGTACCGCCTACCTGCCCTGCACCCAGAATGATGATTTTCACGCGCTTACTCCCGCGCCGACGCGATCTTGATCAGTTTGGCGTAGTAGAAACCGTCGTGGCCGCCTTGCTGGGCCAGCAGCTGGCGACCATGGGCTTGCTTGATACCCGCGGGCGGCTGTCCGGCCTGCCCGGCGATGTCCAGCTCTCTGGCCCCGGAGGTACGCGCCAGAAACGCCTCGATGACGTCGGTGTTTTCGGTTGGCAGCGTCGAGCAGGTCGCGTACACCAGCATGCCGCCTACCTGCAGCGTAGGCCACAACGCGTCGAGCAGCTCGCCCTGCAAGGCCGCCAGCGCGGCGATGTCATCTGCCTGGCGAGTCAGTTTGATGTCCGGATGCCGACGAATCACGCCGGTCGCCGAGCACGGTGCGTCGAGCAGGATGCGCTGGAACGGTTTGCCGTCCCACCACTGCGCGGTCTCGCGGGCGTCGGCTGCAATCAGCTCGGCATCCAGCCCCAGGCGATCGAGGTTTTCACGCACGCGCACCAGACGCTTGGCTTCCAGATCCACCGCCACCACGCCGCTCAGTTGCGGCTGCACTTCCAGCAAGTGGCAGGTCTTGCCGCCCGGCGCGCAGCAGGCATCGAGTACCCGTTGCTCGGGGGCCAGTTCCAGCAGGTCGGCGGCCAGTTGCGCGGCTTCATCCTGCACGCTGATCCAGCCTTCGGCAAAACCGGGCAGCGAGCGCACATCGCACGGCTCGGCGAGGACGATGCCGTCCTGGCTGAAGATGCACGCGCTGGCTTGCAGGCCGGCAGTGTCGAGCAGTTCGAGGTATTGATCGCGACGGTGATGGCGTCGGTTGACGCGCAAGATCATTGGCGGGTGCGCATTGTTGGCCGCGCAGATGGCTTCCCACTGTTCCGGCCAGGCGGCTTTCAAAGCTTTCTGCAGCCAGCGCGGGTGGGCGGTACGCACCACCGGGTCGTGTTCCAGCTCGATCAGCAGCGCCTCGCCGTCACGTTGCGCATTGCGCAGCACGGCGTTGAGCAAGCCTTTGGCCCACGGCTTTTTCAATTTGTCGGCGCAGCCCACCGTTTCGCCAATCGCAGCATGGGCCGGAATGCGGCTGTAGAAAAGCTGATAAAGGCCGACCAGCAACAAGGCTTCAACGTCGGCGTCGGCGGCCTTGAAGGGCTTTTGCAGCAGCTTGGCCGCCAGTGCCGACAGGCGTGGCTGCCAGCGCGCGGTGCCGAATGCCAGGTCCTGCGTCAGGCCACGATCACGCACCTCGACCTTGTCCAGTTGAGTCGGCAACGAGCTGTTCAGCGAGGCCTTGCCGCTGAGTACGGCAGCCAGTGCCTTGGCGGCGGCCAGACGCGGGTTCATTGGCCCAGCACCGTGCCGATGGCAAATTTCTCGCGGCGGCTGTTGAACAGGTCAGTGAAGTTCAGCGGCTTGCCGCCCGGCAATTGCAGACGGGTCAGGCGCAGCGCGTTCTGCCCGCAGGCGACGATCAGGCCATCCTTGCTGGCGCCGAGAATCGTCCCCGGCGCGCCCTGCCCTTCGGCCAGATCGGCGGCCAGGACTTTCAGGGTTTCTTCGTTCAGCGTGCTGTGACAGATCGGCCAGGGGTTGAAGGCGCGGACCAGGCGTTCAAGCTCATCGGCCGGACGCGTCCAGTCCAGGCGTGCTTCGTCCTTGTTCAGCTTATGGGCGTAGTTGGCCAGGCTGTCATCCTGAACCTCGCCGACCAGCGTACCGTCCGCCAGACCGGCAATAGCCTGCAACACAGCAGGCGGACCGAGTTCGGCCAGGCGATCATGCAGCGTGCCGCCCGTGTCCTGCGCGGTAATCGGGGTGACCGCCTTGAGCAGCATCGGCCCGGTGTCCAGCCCTGCTTCCATGCGCATCACGGTCACGCCGCTCTCGGCATCACCGGCCTGCACCGCGCGCTGAATCGGCGCCGCACCGCGCCAGCGCGGCAGCAGCGACGCATGGCTGTTGATGCAGCCCAGGCGCGGAATATCCAGCACCACTTGCGGCAGGATCAGGCCGTAGGCGACGACCACCATCAAATCGGGTTGCAGCGCTGCCAGTTCGGCCTGCGCGTCGGGATCGCGCAGTGTGGGCGGTTGCATGACCGGTACGTCATGTTGCAGCGCCAGTTGCTTGACCGGGCTGGGCATCAGCTTTTGTCCACGACCGGCCGGGCGATCGGGCTGGGTGTACACGGCGACGATCTGGTGAGGGCTGTCGAGCAGGGCCTTGAGGTGTTCGGCGGCGAATTCCGGGGTGCCGGCGAAGACGATGCGCAGTGGCTCAGTCATGGAGTTCTCATTATAAAAAAAGGCCTGTTCAGGCCTTTTGGGGTAACGACGGATCAGGCGTTGAGCTTGTGCTGCTTTTCGAGCTTCTTCTTGATCCGGTCACGCTTGAGGTTGGACAGGTAATCGACGAACAGCTTGCCGTTCAGGTGATCGCATTCGTGTTGAATGCAGGTCGCGAGCAGCCCTTCGGCCACCAGTTCGTAAGGATTGCCGTCACGGTCCAGCGCCTTGACGCGGACCTTTTGCGGACGGTCGACGTTCTCGTAGAAGCCCGGCACCGACAGGCAGCCTTCCTGATACTGGTCCATTTCATCGGTCAGTTTTTCGATTTCAGGATTGATGAAGACCATCGGTTCGCTGCGGTCTTCGCTCAGGTCCATGACGACCACGCGCTTGTGGACGTTGACCTGAGTCGCGGCCAGGCCAATACCTGGCGCTTCGTACATGGTTTCAAACATGTCGTCGACCAACTGGCGAATGCCGTCGTCTACCATCGCCACAGGTTTGGCGATGGTGCGCAGGCGCGAATCGGGAAATTCGAGGATGTTTAGAATGGCCATATACGTAAGAGCTGCACTGTTAAGGTAAAGTCAATGTTGGGTGCCGGGCCCGGGAGTTCAAGGCAGGCAGCCCAGGACAGGACTCTAGGGTTCGCGTGAGGCAACATGATAAAGGGATTCACCGCATGAGGAAATCACTACTCGCCCTGCTGCTGCTGACCGCCAGCGGTCTTGCGCAGGCGCAAGTGCAACTCAGGGAAGGCTATCCACAGAGCTACACCGTTGTCGCCGGGGACACACTCTGGGACATTTCCGGCAAGTTCTTGCGTGAACCGTGGAAATGGCGCGAGATCTGGCGGGCCAATCCGCAAGTCCATGATCCTGACCTGATCTACCCCGGTGACACCCTCGCGCTAACCTGGGTCGATGGTCAGCCGCGCGTGACGCTCAATCGGGGCCAGTCGCGTGGCACCATCAAATTGTCACCGCGTGTGCGCAGTACGCCAATGGTCGAGGCCATTCCGAGCATTCCGCTGGGCGCGATCAACGCCTTCCTGATCAACAATCGGATTGTCGACAGCGCCGAGCAGTTCGAAAAAGCCCCCTACATCGTTGCGGGCAATGCCGAGCGCGTGCTCAGTGGCAACGGTGATCGCGCCTATGCACGGGGCGCGCTGGACCCGGCGCACAGCGTCTATGGCATCTTCCGTCAGGGCAAGACCTACGTCGATCCCAAGACCCAGGAAGTGCTGGGGATCAATGCCGATGACGTCGGCAGCGCCGAGGTGGTTGCCACCGAGGGTGACGTCTCGACCCTGATTCTGCAGCGCTCCACACAGGAAGTGCGTCTGGGCGATCGTTTATTCAGCAGCGAAGAGCGGGCCATCAACTCGACGTTTCTGCCCAGCGCTCCGCAGGCGCCGATAGACGGTTTGATTCTGGATGTGCCACGCGGCGTCACCCAGGTCAGCGTGCTGGACGTAGTCACGCTCGACAAGGGCAAACGCGACGGGCTGACCGAGGGCAACGTGCTGGCGATCTACAAGACCAGCGAGACCGTGCGCGACCGGATCACCGGTGAACAGGTAAAAATCCCCGACGAACGGGCCGGCCTGCTAATGGTTTTCCGTACCTACGACAAGCTTAGTTACGCCTTGGTCCTGCAAGCCAACCGATCTTTGGCCA
This sequence comes from Pseudomonas sp. MEJ108, assembly GCF_030208985.1. NCBI lineage: Bacteria > Pseudomonadati > Pseudomonadota > Gammaproteobacteria > Pseudomonadales > Pseudomonadaceae > Pseudomonas > Pseudomonas sp. MEJ108. Next base: position 96,821 of record NZ_JARVSW010000029.1, on the reverse strand, counting down.
TCATGGACAAGGTTCGCAACCCGTAGACGCATGTTTCAGATCTGACACGGATTTGTGCGACGAACCAGACACTTATCAAATTGTTGTCAACAGAGTTATCCACAGGTTTGTGCATCCCTCGGGATGCACGATGGATCAGGGACGATCTCATGCCATTGTTCGAAAATGCCCCCTCTTCGCCCGCAGAGCTGGAAGCGCGTTTGCGCATGCACCGCTTGCCCGAGATAGGGCCGAAACGCTTTTCCAGACTGATCGAAGCCTTCGGTTCGGCCTCGTCGGCGCTCAGTGCGCCGGCCAGCGCATGGCGTGCGCTGGGTATTCCTGGTGCCTGTGCCGAGGCGCGTCGTGACCCTACCGTACGTGATGGCGCCAGTGCCGCATTGGCCTGGCTGGAGCGTCCGGCCCAGCATTTGCTGATGTGGGACGACCCTGGCTACCCCGCATTGCTGGCGCAGATCGCTGATCCACCGCCGCTGATCTTCATTGCCGGCGACCCTTCGATCCTTGAGCGTCCGCAGTTGGGAATGGTCGGCAGTCGCCGCGCCTCGCGCCCCGGGCTGGACACCGCCAGCGCTTTCGCGCGCAGCCTGGCGGCTGCCGGTTTTGTGATCACCAGCGGCCTGGCGCGGGGTATCGACGGCGCCGCGCATCAGGGCGCATTGGATGTCGGGGGGCTTACAATCGGCGTGCTTGGCACGGGGCTCGAAAAACTTTATCCACAGCAGCACCGCGCCCTCGCCGCGCAGATCGCGGCACAGGGCGGCGCAGTGATTTCCGAGTTCCCGCTGGACGCCGGACCGCAGGCCAGCAACTTCCCTCGGCGTAACCGAATCATCAGCGGCCTGTCGCTTGGCATACTGGTGGTCGAGGCCAGTGTCGCCAGCGGCTCGTTGATTACCGCGCGGCTGGCCGCCGAGCATGGACGGGAGGTGTATGCGATACCCGGCTCGATTCATCACCCTGGCGCCAAGGGCTGTCATCAGTTGATACGCGACGGCGCGACACTGGTCGAGACCGTCGAGCACATTCTTGAAGGCCTGCAGCACTGGAAACGTGTTGCGCCCAGCGTCGACCCCGTCACGCCTGCGAAGCCTGCCCCTTGCGATCATCCTTTATTGGCGCTGCTGCACGCCGCACCGCACACCAGCGAGGGGCTGTCGGTGTCATGCGGCTGGCCATTGCCCAAAGTATTGGCGGGCCTGACCGAGCTGGAACTGGACGGACGCATAAGCTGTGAAGCAGGACGATGGTTCGCCAGAGCGCCCTGAGGTTAAACTGCCCCCAGGATTCAGTGGAGAGACAAACAATGGTCAGCAGTTGGCGAGTGCGACAAGCCGCTCAGGATATTCGAGCAGGTGCGGTGATTGCCTACCCGACCGAGGCAGTCTGGGGGCTGGGGTGCGATCCGTGGGATGAAGAAGCGGTCTATCGTCTGCTGGCGATCAAGTCACGGCCGGTGGAAAAAGGCCTGATCCTGATTGCCGACAACATTCGCCAGTTCGACTTCCTGTTCGAAGACTTCCCTGAACTGTGGCTCGACCGCATGGCCAGCACCTGGCCGGGGCCGAACACCTGGCTGGTACCGCATCAGAACCTGCTGCCCGAGTGGATCACCGGCATTCACGAAACCGTGGCGCTGCGTGTTACCGATCACCCGACTGTGCGTGAACTGTGCGCGCTGGTCGGCCCGTTGATCTCCACTTCGGCCAACCCGGCGGGTCGACCGGCTGCGCGTTCGAGATTGCGCGTTGAGCAGTATTTCCGCGGGCAGATCGACGGGGTTCTCGGCGGCAGCCTGGGTGGGCGTCGAAACCCCAGTGTGATACGGGACATCGCGACCGCGCAGATCGTGCGCGCCGGCTGACGCTGGCGCACACATCGCATTCAGGGGCAGACGATCAAGGAATCAGAATGGTCGAGCCAGTGGTGCGCCGGGCCGACAGCTCGGTCTGCGCCTTGGCGGCGTCCTTCAGGGCGTACTGCTGAATGCCGTCGACCTTGATTTTGCCGCTGGCAAGCATGTCGAACAGTTCGTCAGCCATGGCCTGCAGGTTCTGCGCATTGTTGGCGTAAGAGCCCAGCGTCGGACGGGTGACATACACCGAACCCTTTTGCGCCAGAATCCCGAGATTCACGCCCGAGACCGGCCCGGACGCATTGCCGAAGCTCACCACCAGCCCGCGTGGTGCCACGCAGTCGAGCGACGTCAGCCAGGTGTCCTGGCCCACCCCGTCGTAGACCACCGGGCATTTCTTGCCGTCGGTCAGTTCCAGCACGCGCCTGGTGACGTCTTCGTGACTGTAATCGATGGTTTCCCAGGCACCCAGCGCCTTGGCGTGCGTGGCCTTCTCCGGCGAACTGACCGTACCGATCATTTTGGCGCCCAGCGCCTTGACCCATTGGCAGGCCAGCGAGCCCACACCACCCGCAGCGGCATGAAACAGAATGATCTCGCCCGGCTTTACCTCATACGTCTGACGCAGCAGATACTGCACCGTCAGGCCCTTGAGCATCAGGGCTGCGGCCTGCTCGAAGCTGATCGAGTCAGCCAGCTTCACCAGATTCGCTTCAGGCAGCACGTGCACTTCGCTGTACGCCCCCAGCGGCCCGGTGCCGTAAGCGACACGATCACCGACCTTGAAGCGCGTCACCTCGTCCCCCACCGCCTCGACCACCCCCGCCCCTTCGGCACCGAGGCCGGAAGGCAGCGACGGCGCCGGATACAGCCCGCTGCGGTAATAGGTATCGATGAAATTCAGGCCGATGGCCTTGTTACGCACCACCACCGCCTGCGGCCCCGGAGCCTCCGGCTCGAAATCGACATATTCAAGAACCTCGGGTCCTCCGACAGTGCTGAACTGGATACGCTTTGCCATGTGCTCTCTCCTTGATGGTTAAAACAAGCTGCGAAAGCCCCCATCGGACTCCTTCCCCGGACCTTCGTCAACTGCCAGCCCGCGCCGCCGATGGTATGCTACGCGCCAATTTGCCTGCGCCTCTTTTGCTGCGGGGGCTCAGCCGTTTGACGTCAGCCGTAAGGGATCCTCATGAGTACCCGTACCGAGGCCGTAAAAGCCTACCTGCTCGACCTGCAAGACCGTATCTGCACTGCGCTTGAACAGGAAGATGGCAGCGCACACTTCATGGAAGATGCCTGGACGCGTCCGGCGGGCGGCGGTGGTCGCACGCGGGTGATCGAGAATGGCACGGTCATCGAGAAAGGCGGTGTCAATTTTTCCCATGTTTTCGGCAGCAATCTGCCGCCGTCTGCCAGCGCTCATCGGCCTGAACTGGCCGGGCGTGGTTTCGAGGCGCTGGGCGTTTCGCTGGTGATCCATCCGCACAACCCGCACGTGCCGACGTCCCACGCCAACGTGCGCTTCTTCATTGCCGAGAAAGAAGGTGAAGAGGCCGTCTGGTGGTTCGGTGGCGGTTTCGACCTGACGCCCTATTACGGCGTCGAGGAAGACTGCGTGCACTGGCACCGGGTTGCCGAGCGCGCCTGTGCGCCCTTCGGTGAGGATGTCTACCCGCGCTACAAGGCCTGGTGCGACAGTTACTTCCACCTCAAGCATCGCGATGAACCGCGCGGCATCGGTGGTCTGTTTTTCGATGACGTGAACCAGTGGGATTTCGACACCAGCTTCGCCTTCATCCGCGCCATCGGTGATGCGTTCATCAATGCCTATCTGCCGATCGTGCGGCGGCGCAAGGCGGCGGCCTATACCGTGCAGCAGCGTGAGTTTCAGGAATTCCGTCGTGGTCGCTACGTCGAGTTCAACCTGGTGTATGACCGCGGCACGTTGTTCGGTCTGCAATCGGGTGGGCGTACCGAATCGATCCTCATGTCGCTGCCGCCGCAAGTGCGCTGGGGTTATGACTGGAAGGCCGCGCCGGGCAGCGAAGAAGCGCGCCTGACCGAGTATTTCCTGACCGACCGCGACTGGCTGGCGGAAAACTGATGGACCGGTACGTCGTCTTCGGTAATCCCATCGGCCACAGCAAGTCGCCGTTGATTCATCGCCTGTTTGCCGAGCAAACCGGGCAAACGCTGGATTACCAAACCTCGCTGGCACCGCTGGACGATTTCACCGCGTTTGCCCAGGCGTTTTTCCAGGCCGGGCGTGGCGCCAACGTCACCGTGCCGTTCAAGGAACAAGCCTGGCGCCTGGCCGACAGCCTGACCCAACGTGCGCAGCGCGCCGGGGCGGTCAACACCCTGAGCAAGCTCGACGACGGAACTCTGCTGGGCGATAACACTGACGGTGCGGGGCTGGTACGCGATCTGACGGTCAATTGCGGGCGCAGCCTGCGTGGTCAGCGCATTCTGTTGCTGGGCGCAGGCGGTGCGGTGCGTGGCGCGCTGGAGCCGTTGCTTGCGCAACAGCCCGCTGCGTTGGTGATCGCCAATCGTACGGTCGAGAAAGCCGAGCGGCTGGCGCAGGAGTTCGCCGACCTCGGGCCGGTATTCGCCAGCAGCTTCGACTGGCTTGAAGAGTCGGTGGACGTGATCATCAATGCCACCTCTGCCAGCCTGGCCGGAGAGCTGCCACCGATTGCGCCCAGCCTGATCCAGCCGGGAGTGACCTTCTGCTACGACATGATGTACAGCAACGAGCCTACTGCTTTTTGCCGTTGGGCCACCGAGCACGGCGCAGCGCAGGCGGTGGATGGTCTGGGCATGCTGGTCGAGCAGGCCGCAGAAGCCTTCCTGCTGTGGCGCGGTGTGCGTCCGGATTCAGCGCCTGTATTGGCGGAGTTGCGCAGATTGCTGGCTGCGGGTTGATCGGCTATCTGCGGACTATCGTGCCAATGCTCCGAGTTATACACAAGTCCGCTTTTGATTCTGGCCGAAGGCCGTGGGAGCGAACCGGGCGACGCTTCGCTTGTTCGCGAAGGCGGTATTTCAGATGATGTATTTTTGGCGATTATACCTGCCCTTTCGCGAACAAGCGAAGCGTCGCCCGGTTCGCTCCCACGCCCTCCGGGCAGAAGCCAAATCTACGGGCTTATCGGGACCTTTGTAGAACGCAGAGCGTCGCGGCGATGAGTTACAACTCAATCCTCAAACAGAATCGGGCAATTCTCCGCCCCTTCCAGCTTGTGCAGTTCTTCGATTACCTGCGGCCTGGCATTGCGCAGGACCAGCACTCTGCCCTGCCGGCCCAGACGTCTGGCTTCCTGATGAAGCATCTCCACGCCTGAGTAATCGATGAAGTTGATCTGCTGCGCATCGATCACCACTCGCACACCTTCGGTACGTTGCAGGCGGGTTTGCAGGTAGTGGCTGGCGCCGAAGAAGATCGATCCGCCGACCCGCAGGACCTCCTCGTCGCCCTCGCGCCATTGCTGGACGCGCGGTTGCGAGGTGCGCTTGAGGTAGAAAAACAGCGAGGCAAGTACACCGGCGTAGATCGCGGTTTGCAGCTCCAGCAGCAAGGTGGCCAGACAGGTCAGCGCCATCACGAAAAACTCGGCGCGGCTGACGCGGAACAGCGCCCGAATGCCGCGGCGATCCACCAGCCCCCAACAGATCAGCAGGATTGAGGCGGCCATGGCCGGGATCGGAATGTGCGATATCAACGAGGCACCGGCGACCGCGAACAATGCCACCCACAACGCAGAAAACACACCCGCCAGCGGCGAGCGCGCACCAGCCTCGTAACTCAATGCCGCCCGGGTAAAAGACCCGGCTGACAGGTAGCCGGAGAACAGCGAGCCGACCATGTTCGACAGCCCCTGGGCACGCACCTCCTGATTGGCATTGAGCATCTGCTGCGAACGAGCCGACAGCGAGCGGGCAATCGACAGGCTGTTGACCAGCCCGAGCATGCCCACCGCCACGGCGGTCGGCAGCAGCTTGAGGATCAGTTCGAGGTCCAGCGGCAACGGGCTGAAGGGCGGCAGATGGCCGACGAAGGCGCTGACCACACGGACATGGCCGAACATCGCCGGCCACAGCCACACCAGCAGGCTGCTCGACACCAGGGCGATCAACAGCGTCGGCCAGCGAGGCACCAGAAGCTTGAGTCCGATACCCAGCGCCAGGGTCAACAGACCGAGCATCAGCGAAGACAGATCGACTTCACGCCAATGCTCAAGCACGGCGCTCAGGCTTTTGAGGGCGGTGGTCTGACTTGGCAGATCGATGCCCAGCAGATTGGGCATCTGCCCCAGCGCAATCACCACCGCAGCGCCCAGCGTGAAACCCAGCACCACCGAATGCGAAACGAAATTCACCAGCGCACCGAAGCGCATCATCCCCAGCAACAGTTGAAACACACCGGCGATGAAGGTCAGCAGCAGGATCAACATGATGTAGTCCTGACTGGCCGGGACGGCGAGCGGACTGACACTGGCATACAGCACGATGGATATAGCGGCAGTCGGCCCGCAGATCAGGTGCCAGGACGATCCCCACAGGCAGGCCACGAGGACTGGAACAATCGCAGCGTACAGACCGTACTCAGGCGGCAGCCCGGCGATCAGTGCGTAAGCGATGGATTGCGGCAGCGCCAGAATGGCGCCACTCAGGCCCACCAGCGCATCACGCCCGACGCTGGCGCGATTCTGCTGCGGCAGCCAGGCGAGAAAGGGTAGAAATTTATGGCGATTGAGCCAGCGCATCGGTCCCTCATGTTGGATGGGTCACTGCATCACGGCGTCAGACCGTTTCTGCCCGGAGCCGCGAGCGAACGCTAGTTCATGGCGTAGCATTTCGAGGTGGCGACGTTCGTATCTGACCCGGTTCCAGCACCTCTGAGCATGCAGATAACATAGTGTTTCTTGTTCTTGAGGGTCACTACCGGACCAATGTCTGCCACGTACGAAGAAACGACCGTTGCTCCTGCGTTGAGCATCTCTTCCATAGAGACATTGACGGCCTCCAGCCTGGTCGGATATTCCAGCGCGTTTCCAGGCACTTTGGCGCTGGTTTCTGGTGGCCAGCTACCCGCAGAGGCAAAGGATGCGCTCAGAATCAGGGCCAGCGAGAGGGGTATAAGTGACCTTTTCATACTGTTCTCCAGAGTTAGCGGATAGGCCGCACGGCAGTCTAGTGGTTTGTCCCCGTTCGTTGGTTCCTTATTGCTATTCCAGAATGACGCTTCGGAGCGCTAATAATTGCTGAAAAAACCGGCGCAGTGGAAACTCCTGACGCCGGGTCACTACTTAGCGTCGAGGCCTACAACTTCGCCTTCACCGCTGCCAGCCCGTCCTTGCCATCAACCGTCTTCACGCCCTCCAGCCACTTTTCCAGCACCGCCGGGTTGGCCTTGATCCAGGCCTTTGCCGCCTCGCTGTTGCTGACCTTCTTGTTGACCACCTCGGCCATGATGCTGTTTTCCATGTCCAGGGTGAAGCTCAGATGGGTCAGCAGCTTGCCGACGTTCGGGCAGGCTTGAGCATAACCTTTGCGGGTCAGTGTAAAGACCGAGCCGGTGTCACCAAAGTATTTCTCGCCGCCCTTGAGGTAGTGCATGCCCTTGATCTGCACGTTCATCGGGTGCGGCGTCCAGCCGAGGAACACCACAAAGGCCTTTTTCTTCACGTTGCGATTGACCTCGGCAAGCATCGCGGTTTCGCTGGATTCCACCAGCTTCCATTTGCCCAGATCGAATTCGTTCTTCTTGATGATCTCCTGCAAAGACAGGTTGGCAGGCGCGCCAGAACCGATGCCATAGATCTTCTTGTCGAACTTGTCAGCAAATTTGCTCAGGTCGGCAAAGTCATGCACACCGGCATCCCAGACGTAATCCGGCACGGCCAGGGTGAATTCGGTGCCCTCCAGGTTTTTCGCCAGTTGCGTCACATCGCCGGTGGCCACGAACTTGTCGTAGAAGCCCTGCTGCGCCGGCATCCAGTTGCCCAGAAACACATCCAGCTTGCCGTCTTTCAAACCGCCATAGGCGATCGGCACGGCCAGGGTATCGACCTTGGGCGTGTAGCCCAGACCTTCGAGTACCACGCTGGTAATGGCGTTGGTGGCCGCAATGTCACTCCAGCCGGGATCGGCCATCTTCACGGTGCTGCAACTGGCGTCCTCTGCCTGTGCTGCAAGGCTGCCGAGGGTCATGACCGCGACCGCAACGGCTGTGGATAACTTCTTCATTGATGTACCCCTTTGGTTTTTTTGGTGTGGGCAGGGTCAAGGTTGCGGAAAACGTGCCTTGCGCTCCAGATCGTCCAGATCAATGTGGTTGCGCATGTACTGCTGACTGGCGTCGACCAGTGGCTGGTGATCCCAACTCTTCAGCTTGCCGGTTGCCAGCGATTTGGCGACGAAGCGCCTTCTGCGCTGGCTGGCGAGCACCTGTTGGTGTATCGCCGGGATGTCCCACTTGGCCCGAGCTTCGGCCAGGAAATCGTTGAACAGCTTTTCATGGGTGGGTGACTGGCTCAGGTCCTTCTGCTCTTTCGGGTCCTTTTTCACATCGAACAGCAGGCACGGGTCCTGCTCCGAATAGATGAATTTGTACGCGCCACGGCGGATCATCATCAGCGGGCTGGTGGTACCTTCGGCCATGTACTCACCGAACACCTCATCGTGCCCGCCCTTGCGTTTCAAATGAGGCATCAGCGAGCGTCCGTCCAATGGCAAACCGGCGTCCAGTTTGCCTTTGGCCATTTCGACGAAGGTCGGCAGCAAGTCGGCAGTCGACACCGACGCACTGACCCTTCCCGGTTTGAACTGGCCCGGCGCGTACACCACCAGCGGCACGCGCGCGGCCATTTCGAACCAGTGCATTTTGTACCAGAGGCCCTTCTCGCCCAGCATGTCGCCGTGATCGCCGGAGAACACCACGATGGTGTCTTCCGCCAACCCGACTTCATCGAGCGTCTGCATCAGTTTACCGACGTTGAGGTCAATGTAGCTGCACGCACCGAAGTAGGCGCGGCGGGCATCACGAATCTTGTCGGTCGGCATGGGCTTGTCCCACAGGTCATAGACCTTGAGCAGCCGTTGTGAATGCGGGTCCAGCGCGGCCTGGTTGGCGTGCGGCGTGGGCATCGGTATTTCGTCGTCGGCGTACAGGTCCCAGAACGGCAGAGGGATGGTGTACGGGTCATGAGGGTGAGTCATGGAAACGGTCAGGCAGAACGGCGCATCCCCGTCCTGGCGCACATGGTCATAAAGGTATTGCTGGGCCTTGAACAGCACCTCTTCATCGAAGTCCAGCTGGTTGGTGCGAATGCACGGACCGGCCTGCAACACCGAAGACATGTTGTGATACCAGCTTGGCCGCACGTCCGGCTCGTCCCAGTTGACCGACCAGCCGTAATCGGCCGGGTAGATGTCACTGGTCAGGCGTTCTTCGTAGCCGTGCAGTTGATCCGGTCCGCAGAAATGCATCTTGCCTGCGAGGGCGGTCTTGTAGCCCAGCGCACGCAGGTAGTGGGCATAGGTCGGAATATCGGCCGGGAAGTCGGCTGCGTTGTCGTACGCGCCGATCCTGCTCGGCAGCTGGCCGCTGACCAGGGTGAAGCGCGACGGTGCGCATAGCGGGCTGTTGCAATACGCCGAGTCGAACACTACGCCGTTGGCAGCCATGCGGCTCAGGTTCGGCATCAGAATCGGGGACCGGGCGTAAAACGGCAACATTGGCGCGGCCATTTGATCGGCCATGATGAACAGAATATTTTTGCGCTTCATGTAATCGCTGCGTCCCATTGTGAAAAGTTATGCGAAAGTGCCGGGTATGAGGATGGAGTCCATAAGTTTCAGGGTAAAGCCCATACACAGCAATGCCTAGGATAAGCCCAGCTAATGTTTGAATCTCTCGGCGATGTGTCACTCGACCTGCTGCGTGCCTTTGAGGTCGCGGCGCGCTTGCGCAGCTTCACCGCGGCAGCCCTCGAACTGGGCACGACACAGCCCGCTGTCAGCCAGCAGATCAAGCGTCTCGAAGAGCAACTCGCTACCCGATTGTTCGACCGCATCTACCGTGGCATCGAATTGACCGACGCCGGTGAAGTGTTGTTCAGCCATGTGCAGGCCGGGCTGCAATCCATCGACAGCGGAGTGATAGCCATCACCGAACACCACCAGCACGAAGTGCTTCAAGTGGCGACCGACTTCGCCTTCGCCGCTTACTGGCTGATGCCGCGTCTGCACCGCTTCCACAAGGTCAACCCGGACGTGGACGTCAGCCTGGTCACCAGCGAGCGTACCCACAGCATGTTACGCGCCGATATCGACGTTGCCGTGCTGTTCGGTGACGGGCGCTTCAAACAGGGAGAAAGCCACTGGCTGTTCAGCGAAGAAGTCTTCCCGGTGTGCAGCCCGCAACTGCTCGCCGGGCGCCAGACGCCGCTGCCCACCGATGCGCTGCGCGACTTTCCACTCCTGCACCTGCGTGGCGAAAGCATCAACAACTGGTTCGACTGGGCGGGTGTATTCCGCGCGCTGGACATCCCCCAGGCCCCCGCGCCCGGTCAACTGCGCTTCGACAACTACACCCTGCTGATCCAGGCGGCCATCGGCGGACAAGGCATCGCCATCGGCTGGAAGCACCTGGTCGACGACCTCCTCGATCAGGGCCTGCTCTGTCGCCCTATCGCCGGCGCGGCGATTTCCGGTCAGGGCTATTACGTGGTCCTGCCCCAGCGCAAACGCCGCGTGCAGATCGTTCAGCAGTTCGTGGACTGGCTGGCCAGCGAGCAGGCGTTGAGCGGGGTTTCGCTGGCGGGTAGGCCATTGCCGTCGATTGCGGTTTAGGGAGGCGGTGTTCAAGGTTGAATTAAATATAAGTTCGAAGCAATTAGTGGTTAGATAGGAAATTTCTTACAAGTTTTACGGAAGTAAGCGGGTTTACTTTTGTTCTCATATAGTATTACTTAGGTTGTGTATTAGATGGCGGCTGCATCTGGAATGACTTTAAGTTATGGCTTTCTCAAATAGACGTGTGTGACGCGATTTGATAGTTTCAATCATCATGGATCTTGCTTAAAAGCGCATAAAGCGAGTATTTGAGATTTAACTTATAGATCAGTTTAAGTGCTCCTAAATAGAGCGCTTTGCCCATGCCGTATCAATACTGACCAGTTTATGGCATGCAGCGAGTGATCATAGGCCCAAAAATCTATATCAAATCAATAAGGCTGTAGAAGGCTGCTATGAGCTTTGCTTTTTACTATTTAAGATAATGGATGGATTTAACGTGCTTGGAAAAAAGAAAAACAATATTATGAAAGTTTTGCTGTTTGGCGCGCTATTGGGAAGTCAGCTTGGACATTCTGAAGAGTTAGAGTCTACGCCGTATGATTTAGCACCGAAGAAAAATCGTGGGCTGGTTTCTAATGCGGTTGACAGCGTTGACCCTTGGTCCGGGAATCTCAAAGTCAGTCATATTGATTTAAGTATTCCTGGGACGGCAGGCATGGATATCAATATTCATCGAAGCTACGACCTACAGCGTTTAACCGCCGGGCTTGCGGCGCCTTATAGGCAAAGTACGGAATGGACCGCTTTAGGACCCGGTTGGACAATCGCGGCAGCGCCGAAGATTTATCATGCCACCAATTATCATCTTCGTGATCGTAGCGGGACACCTAACTATTACATGAACTCAACTTTTCAGTTGTGTCACAATCAAGGGGAACGTCCCAGTGCCCGATTTAATTTAAGACTTCCGGATGGTAGTAGCGAAAAATTTTATCGTGTTGCACCTTATGAAGACAGAACCAAATCAAATTGGCGTTTACGTTGCGATTCAATGGTGCTTACGCTAACGTCACCATCTGGAATTAGGTATGACATGGGGCGTGCCGATGTAGATATGAAATTTAGTGCTTCAGTTACATCGTTTCCTAACGAAGATCCAGATTTTACAGAATCTATTTTTCTGACAAAAAAGGCAACTGACCTTAATGGTAACTGGATTGCTTACGACTATACTCAATTTGGCCCCCCTTTAAGCGTTCCAATTTCAGGGAGTGTTTATATTGACCACTGTCTTCAAGCCAACCTTGAAGACGCCGCCAATTGCGAAAAATCCGATATGCTTTTATCTAGGATAACGTCCAGTGACGGCAGAGCTGTTGATTTTAATTACGACCCTGCGACAGGCCGCCTTCTTTCGCTGGTCGATAATAATCAGCGCATGGTTCAGTATGGATATACCGCGAAAGACCATCTGAACTCTCAGGCCCTGGCTCAGGTAACTGGACCTACTGGAGAAGTCTGGAAGTATGCCTATCACCCTGGAGAATGGTTTCAGATAGTAGTTTCCAATGAAAGTTATGCGAATGATCAAAGAGCTGCCGCTCGCAAACTTATATCGATTGAGCAGCCCAGCGGTGGAAAAACGACATATGAATACTCATATGTGGATCTAGAAGGCCATCTTGGTGGACGCTTTGTCTGGTCGCGTTTCGAGCGTATAAGCCGCAAAATTGATGCAGCCGGAAATCACTGGGCTTATGCCTATAATCGTGGAAATATTGGACAATACGATAGTACAGTTATCACCGGGCCGGATGGCACAACCATCCATGAGTTCATTGGCCCTGGATACAGTATTGCTACAGATGGAAACACTATAAATAATACCGTGTGGAGTATAGGAAGTCCGGTTAAAATTACCCGCCCGGACGGGAGTTATGAAACATACAAGTGGCAGCAACGGTTTATTTCACATGGAAGAGAATATGTGTTTGAACTCGGTGTAGTCACGGACGATACAATCTGGGCAGCTGACCTTCAAGAGCGAACTTTTTTCCGTGATGGCGCAACCTACAGTAGTCACTACTCTAACTACGATGCTTATGGCAATCCTGGAATACTGACTGAAACAGGTCCTAATAGTGATGGTCGAACTACCACGCTGACTTGGTATAATAATACTGATAAATGGATAATAGGTCGCCCTATAGATCAGATGTCACCTGATAGTTCTGTACATCGTATCTACGATGAGAACGGTAAGCTAATCAATTACAATCGCGATGGTGTTGCGACTGCGTATACCTACGATGCGCAAGGTAATCAAGCGACGCAAATTCGCCCGGGTGATCGTCATTACAGCTACATGAATTATAAACTCGGTACTCCGCAAACTGAGGTTCAGCCAGAGGGTATTACTATTTCGCGTGCAGTCGACGACGCTGGCAATGTTACCTCTGAGACCAACGGTGAAGGCCACACAACGCACTACGAATACGACAGGTTGAATCGCGTAACCTCTATCACTCCGCCGCAAGGCGCTGGTCAAAAAATAATATACACACCCACCAGCAAGACAAATCTGCGCGGCAATCTGTCCGAGATAACTCAATATGATCTGTCTGGTCGTGTCTCCAGTATTGTTAGAGGTGATATAACAACCACCTATGCGTACGATGCCTATGGCCGCGTAACGTTTACTTCAGACCCTAACTCAAGTATGGGAACCAGTTATCAGTATGATGCGCTGGGTCGCGTCATTCGGATCACCCATGCGGACGGTACCTACCAGAGCACTGCCTACGGTTTTGCCCACAAAGTCATAACTGACGAACGAGGCAATTCCACTACTTATAACTATCGTGGCTATGGCGACCCCGAAAAATTGTCTCTGATGTCATTTCAGCCGTCGAATCCGACAGCCAGTATAACCTTGACTCGAAATGGTCGCGAACAAGTGACGTCGGTTACACAAGGCAATTCCACACGCCATTACGGCTATAACGCAAATGGTTATTTGATCTCGGTCAGCAATCCCGAAACTGGAGACACCGTCTACGGTCGAGACATTGCAGGCAATATGACTTCAAAGCAGGTGGGGCAGTCAGATATTACAACGTACACATACGACGGGCAGAATCGACAAACTGCAATCGATTATGCGCAAGGCACTCCCGCTATCAAAAATACTTATGATAAACAAAATAATCTGCTAATAGCGGACAGCAGTACGGGTATTCGAAGCTTTACATACAATCCTGCAGGGTTCGTCATAACGGAAAGCCTTTCTATTGAAGGTAAGCTGTTTGAGCTTTCTTATGGCTACGATGAAAATGATCGGCTGAAAAGCCTCACTTATAATCCGTCTGGTCGCATAGTTGAATATGCGCCAGACGTATTAGGCAGGCCCACAATGGTATCGGGCTACGTTAGCAATATTGCTTATTGGCCGAACGGTATGATTAAACAGGTCATCTATGCCAACGGTGCGGCGGTCAGTTACGAACAAAATAGTCGTCTCTGGCCAGCTTCTTTCAACATTACCTCACCCGCTGGAGTCGATTACCTGAAAAGCATTTACGACTATGATGGTGCGGGTAACTTGTTGACCATCAGGGACGGTGTGGACAACAGCATGGACCGTACCCTTGCTTACGACAGCCTTGATCGTTTGGTGAGTGCCGATGGTTTCTGGGGGGTAGGAACCCTCGCCTACGACGGTGTAGGAAACTTGACCCAAAAAACGTTTGGCGATTCAAGCCTGAACTATAACTACGATATACAAAACCGCCTGACTTCTGTCGATGGACAGCGCATTGATAGTATAAACTACGATGCTTATGGCAACGTCAGCAGTAGTGCTGACAACGCTTACCTTTACAATAATGTTCCCAATCTTGTATGCGTTAACTGCGAGAGTCCCGACAAAAAAGTTGAATATCAGTACGATGGTTTGAATCAACGCAGTTCCGTCAGTTCTGCGGGCAACAAAATATACGAGATGCAAGATGCCGATGGAAGGTTACGGATGGAACTCGAGGGAGACAAGCTAACCGAGTATTTCTATTTGGGTGGCCAGCGCATTGCACAGCAGGTAAGCCCATGATCGGGTGTCAAGGAAACCGAACCATGCAAATTATAAAAAAGCTATTTCGCAAAGTCAGTGTCGCGATGCTGGCACTCGTGGTGACTCATGCCGCTTTGGCAAACACCGTTACCTATTTTCATAATGATATAGCCGGCAGCCCTATGGTTGCGACCGATGAAACTGGCAATCTACTCTGGAAAGAGAGCTATAAGCCGTACGGAGAAAAATTAACCCAAACGAGTCCAAGCAGTAGCAACAAGATTGGCTTTCATGGGAAAGTATTTGACGATAATAGCGGCCTTTCTTATATGGGGGCACGGTATTACGATCCACTGCTCGGTCGCTTCATGGGTGCTGATCCGGTCGACTTTCAGGAAGGTAATCTGCATAGCTTTAATCGATATGCTTATGCTAACAATAATCCATATAAGTTCTCTGATCCTAGCGGTATGTATGCTGACCTCATTATCGAGACGATGAGCTTAGCGGTTGGTATGGCTAGTTTTCATCAGAATGTAAAAGAGGGGAATTATGGCGCAGCGGCCTTAGATGGTGTCGGTATCGCTGCAGATGGGGTACTCGCTGCGATTCCCATGGTACCTGGAGCAGCAGGTTTGGCCATTCAGGGAGCACGAGGACTGGAAAGGGCATCCGATATACGTCCGCATGTCGACAACGCTACATCATCCGCAGCCCCTGACTTCTTGATATCACCCAACGGGACTGTCTTTCCTGTGCCCAAGGATGCGACGGGCCCTTCGGCTAGTGTGAATCCTGCAGGGAATGTCACAGGTTCTGCTTTCACTAATGGTAGGGGTGGCGATAACGGACAGGTTGATGTAATGCGCGTTATGCAGCCGACACCTCCGAGAGGCAGTAGCCCGGGCTATAAAAATGGATACATTAAATATGAGAATAGGTCAGGTCAGGGTGTCGACCCTTATACAGGGCGGACGTTGCCAAATTCAAAAAGTCATTTTCCAATCAAATAATGGAGTGTTGTGCGATGAGCGTACTTACCAGTCTTGTTGGGTCTAATGTTGTAGGTGCATGTATAGTGCATGACTACTTTCAAATATCTTTTGCTGAAGGCATCATATTAAATATCAACAATTCATATCGTATTGTTGGCTCGACAGTGAAGAGCCTGCGTGGGAAAAAACTTGTAAACGTCTCAGAAGACGAGCAAGAAGTTGAGTTGGTTTTCGAAGGTTTAACAAGAATTAGAGTTGATATGAGTCCGGATGGGTTTCAAGGGCCGGAGGCTATGCAGCTTTTGAGGCCAGGATTTCCTATGGTTATCTGGAATTAGCTTTACTTGGTTTAAGATGCATGGGCTTGTATGGATAAGTATAAGCCTTGCTCTGCTAGCTGTAGATGGGTTAAGAGTTTTTACACCGCGTCGAGAGGAGTAAAGGGTGAAGATAGATTTTTTCGATGCCAGTAACGATCAAGAAGTAGAAATTGCGCGCCGTTTGGTTTTCTGATGCGGGGCGCAATCCTCAACCAGAAGACTTGAAAGACGCTGGCTTCTTACAGAAGCCGGACCTAGTTCTCATCGGTAAGCTTGTCTTGTTTGAGCTTGAGGATATTTACGGTGCAACATTTATTGTGTTGGCGGAGAGCGTTAGTTTAGACTCTTTGACACGATGTAGCGTTGTGCGTTTAGAAGGTCATCCAACTCCAGCGTTATGGGTTGGACGGCTTTTTTGTGAGGCCGCTTTACCAACCATCATGCAGGATCTACGATCGATCTACACACGAGAAAAACGAGCAAGGCTGGTCACACACCTGCACCAGTAAGGTCTTCAGCCGCAAAATGAGCCCCTACCTCAATGCAAGAAATCCACGGCTACCACGCCCACATCTATTTCAATGCCCAAACCCTCGACCAGGCCCGAGCCCTGTGCGAAGCCGCAACCGAGAAATTTGCCGTGCAGATGGGACGTGTCCATCAGAAGCTGGTCGGGCCGCATCCGGACTGGAGTTGTCAGTTGGCTTTTGGGCATGAGTTGTTGGCTGACGTTACCCTGTGGCTGGCGCTGAATCGCGATGGGCTGGTAGTGTTTCTGCATCCTTTGACGGGCAATGAGTTGCGTGACCATACCGATCATGCGATCTGGATGGGCGAAGTCAGGCTTCTTGATTTGAGTGCGCTGACTGGCTGATAGCCAGCTTCCTGGCCATTTTCCTTCTGCGGTTACCAGCGCATCCATCGTCGAAAAGATCGGTGTAAGATAGCTCCGCTGAAAAATGACCGCTCGGTCCGTCGCAGCGCACACATCAACAAAATGGTCACGTATACGCTTCAACCTCATGAGCTGCCTGCCATGGGCGATTGAGCCGAATGCTGAAAGACCAGAACAGAGGATCACCAGAAATGCCGGATCTACTCATCGACGGTAAGACACTTCACTATTCCGACCAGGGCACGGGCCCGGTGGTATTGCTCGGTCACAGCTATCTCTGGGACAAGGCGATGTGGAGTGCGCAGATTGATACCCTGGCCAGCCAGTATCGGGTGATCGTGCCGGATCTGTGGGGTCATGGCGATTCCAGCGGGTTTCCTGAGGGCACTCGCAATCTCGATGATCTGGCGCGGCATGCGCTGGCGCTGCTGGATCATTTGAATATCGAGCGTTGCAGCATCGTAGGGTTGTCGGTCGGTGGCATGTGGGGCGCAATTGCTGCGCTGCTCGCGCCAGAGCGCATCACCGGGCTGGTGTTGATGGACACCTACCTGGGCAAGGAGACCGAGGCCAAGAAAGCCTACTATTTCTCGTTGCTGGACAAGCTGGAAGAGGTCGGGACCTTTCCTGAGCCGCTGCTGGATATCGTCGTACCGATCTTCTTCCGTCCCGGTATTGATCCGCAGTCGCCTGTGTACAGGTCGTTTCGTGCGGCGCTTGCCGGCATGAATGCCGAGCAGTTGCGTCAGTCCGTCGTACCGCTGGGAAGGATGATTTTCGGTCGTGATGACCGGCTCGGCTTGATCGACCAATTGAATGCCGACACCACGCTGGTGATGTGTGGCGATGCAGACATTCCACGCCCGCCCGAGGAGACGCGTGAGATGGCCAGCCTGATCGGCTGCCCTTATGTGCTGGTGCCTGAGGCCGGGCATATCGCCAATCTGGAAAATCCGGCGTTCGTATCGGGTGCGCTGATGACGTTCCTGGCGCGGGTTAACCAGAAGCAGGGTTGAGCTGAGCCGCGCCTTCAGGGACGGATGCAGACCCTCCGGAGCGGCGCTACCACGCTGTAGTGCTCACTTTTATACACAGAACCGGGAATGCAGCGCTTTCAGGCTTCTGCCCGAAGGGCGTGGGAGCGAACTTGTTCGCGAAGACGGTATTTCAGACGATGCATTTTCGGCGATTATACTGGCCCTTTCGCGAACAAGCGAAGCGTCGCCCGGTTCGCTCCCACGGCCTTCGGCCAGAATCAAAAGCGGACTTGTGTATAACGATGAGGAATGCCTTGCGTGACGCTCCGTGTCACACGTCTGCGCGTCGCCGCGCTTTCAAGGACGGCAGCAGACCATCAATTCAACACACCATCCAGAATCGCATACACAATCCCCGAACCCACGGCGATCAGCACCACGTCGGTGCCCAGGCGGCGCCATTCGTAGCCGTCATACTGTGGCAGGTATTGCAGCGAGCGGCTGTCCAGGCGTTTGCCGTAACCAGGTGGCAAAGGATGGCCCTTGGCGATGTGTACGCCCGGCGGCAACGGCTGGCCCCGACCGATGACGTCGCGGTGTTGCTGGAAAGTCTCGCGTACCGGGCCGAAATCCTGCGGTGGGCGGTTGCCGCCGCGGTTGTCCTGATGCGCCTGTCTGCCTGGTTGGCTGGCCGGGCCTTTGTCGGGACCCCTGCCATTGTCATTGCCCGGTCCACGGTCGTTGCCACGCTCGTTATGCCCGCCATTGTTCTGCGGCCCCGGCTGTTGAACGCCACGATTGTCGTCCGGGCCATCACCGCGCTGATCAGGTGGTGCAGCTTGCAGCAGCGGACTGGCGCTGATCATCAAGATACCCAGTCCGGTGATAAAACGGTTTGGCAGTTTCATGGTGCTTCCTCGGCTTCACGCGATGCAGCAAAAAGGGGTTCATGACGTTGGTCATGAACCCCTTATGTCTTGCTACATAGAACCGCTGCTCAGGCTTTGATTCCTCTGTATCAGAAACTTTACCCTCAGTTGCGAGCGCTACGTACGCCCTCGGCCAGTGCCGCGCACAGCGTCAGTACGCCATCGACGGCATGCTCCGGCGACTCGGCACTGGCGATCTTGTCGACGAAGGCCGAGCCCACGACCACGCCGTCAGCCAGACGCGCAATCGCTGCGGCCTGCTCGGGTGTGCGGATACCGAAACCGACACTGATCGGCAGCTTGGTATGGCGGCGCAAGCGAGCGATGGCTTCAGTGACGTGCTCGGTGGTAGCCGAGCCAGCACCGGTCACACCGGCAACCGACACGTAGTAGACGAACCCGGAGCTGCGCTCCAGCACACGCGGCAGACGCGCATCGTCAGTGGTCGGTGTGGTCAGGCGGATGAAGTCGATGCCGGACGCTTGTGCAGGCGTCGCCAGCTCGGCGTCGTGCTCGGGTGGCAGGTCAACGATGATCAGACCGTCAACGCCTGCTTCCTTTGCCTGCGCCACGAAGGCTTCGACGCCAAAGCGGTGGATCGGGTTGTAGTAACCCATCAGCACAATCGGCGTGGTCTGATCGTCGACACGAAATTCGCTGACCATCTGCAGGGTTTTCTGCAGGGTCTGGCCAGCGTCCAGAGCACGCAGCGTCGCCAGCTGAATCGCCACACCGTCGGCCATCGGATCGGTGAACGGCATGCCCAGCTCGATCACGTCAGCACCCGCCGCAGGCAGGCCCTTCAGGACTTTCAGCGAGGTGTCGTAGCCAGGGTCACCGGCGGTGATGAAGGTGACCAGCGCCGCACGACCTTCGGTTTTAAGCTGGGCGAAACAATGTTCTAGACGGCTCATACCAGCTGCTCCTGAGTGTGTTCGGCGGCGGCCATGTGGTTCATGACGGTTTGCATGTCTTTGTCGCCGCGCCCGGACAGGCACACGACCATCAGGTGATCATCGCGCAGGTTGGTCGCGCGCTTCATGGCTTCGGCCAGGGCGTGAGCGGTTTCCAGCGCCGGGATGATGCCTTCGAGCAGGCAGCACTGATGGAAAGCATCCAGCGCTTCATCATCGGTGATGCTGACGTATTCGACGCGCTTCACTTCGTGCAGGAATGCGTGTTCCGGGCCGATGCCGGGATAGTCCAGGCCGGCAGAGATCGAGTGCGCATCGGTGATTTGTCCGTCGCCGTCCTGCAGCAGGTAGGTACGGTTGCCGTGCAGCACGCCCGGTACGCCGCCGTTCAGGCTGGCCGCGTGCTTGTCGGTGCTGACACCATGACCGCCCGCCTCGACGCCGATGATTTCCACGCTGGCGTCATCCAGGAACGGATGAAACAGGCCCATGGCGTTGGAACCACCACCGACACAGGCAACCAGGCTGTCCGGCAGACGACCTTCCTTCTCCAGCATCTGCTCTTTGGTTTCCTTGCCGATGATGGCCTGGAAGTCACGGACCATCGCCGGGTAAGGGTGCGGGCCTGCCACGGTGCCGATCAGGTAGAAAGTGTCGTCGACGTTGGTCACCCAGTCACGCAGCGCTTCGTTCATCGCATCTTTCAGGGTGCCGGTGCCGGAGGTGACCGGAACGATTTCAGCGCCCAGCAGCCTCATGCGGAACACGTTGGCCTGCTGACGCTCGATGTCGGTAGCGCCCATGTAGATCACGCAAGGCAGACCGAAACGTGCAGCAACGGTAGCAGTGGCAACGCCGTGCATGCCGGCGCCGGTTTCCGCTATCAGGCGTTTTTTGCCCATGCGCTTGGCCAGCAGTACCTGGCCGATGCAGTTGTTGATCTTGTGCGCGCCGGTGTGATTGAGCTCTTCGCGCTTGAAGTAGATCTTCGCGCCGCCGCAGAATTCGGTCAGGCGTTCGGCGAAGTACAGCGGGTTGGGACGGCCCACGTAATCGCGCTGAAAGTAAGCCATTTCTTTGATGAATTCCGGGTCGGCCTTGGCCGCTTCGTACTCGCGGTTGAGGTCTAACACCAGCGGCATCAGGGTTTCAGCCACGTAGCGGCCGCCGAATGAGCCGAACAGGCCGTTGGCGTCGGGGCCGCTGCGGAAATTGGTCTGGGTCATGAAGTGCTCCAGTTGCAGTATTGGGCGAATAGGTTGAGCCGTATTGGCAATGGGTCCACTTTAACCAGCGCAAGGCCGGATGAAAACCGATAAGATCGCTGCAACCTGTCAGGAAAACTCACAGATCATGAGCCGCGACCTCCCTCCCCTCAATGCATTGCGCGCCTTTGAAAGCACTGCCCGGCTTGGCAGTGTCAGTCAGGCGGCCGAACAGCTGAACGTGACGCATGGCGCCGTCAGCCGCCAATTGAAAGTGCTTGAAGAACACTTGGGTACAAGCCTGTTCAGCAAGGACGGACGAGGCTTGAAACTCACAGATGCCGGTATTCGGCTGCGCGATGTCAGTGGCGATGCGTTTGATCGGTTGCGTGGTGTATGTGCAGAGCTGAGCAGGGGCAGCGCAGACGCGCCGTTCGTGTTGGGGTGCTCCGGCAGCCTGCTGGCGCGCTGGTTCATCCCGCGCTTGAGTCGCCTGAATGCCGAGCTGCCGGACCTGCGTCTGCACTTGTCGGCGGGCGAAGGTGATCTTGACCCGCGTCGACCAGGTCTTGATGCCCTGCTGATATTCGCCGAGCCGCCATGGCCGGCAGACATGCAGGTCTTCGAACTGGCAAGCGAGCGGATCGGCCCGGTACTGAGCCCGCGCTTCGCGCGGTTCGAGCGTTTGTGCGATGCACCTGCCGAGGCGTTGCTGGAAGAATCATTGCTGCAAACCACATCGCGTCCGCAGGCGTGGCCAAGCTGGGCGCAGCAGAACGGCATCGACCCGCAGTCATTGCGTTACGGGCAGGGGTTCGAGCATTTGTATTATTTGCTGGAGGCGGCCGTGGCAGGCCTTGGCATCGCGATTGCGCCGGAACCTCTGGTCATCGATGACCTGAAAGCCGGTCGCCTGGCTGCGCCATGGGGCTTCAGTGAAACCCCGGCGCAGCTGGCGCTTTGGGTACCCAGACGTGCGGCCGATGGACGGGCGCAGCAGCTTGCTCAGTGGTTGAAAAATGAGCTGAAGCGGTCCGGGGAACCGATCAGAAACTGATCAGTTACCGCGCTTGAACAGCATGTAGGCAGCGATCAGGCCGATGGCACCTACCGCAACGCCAGCGGTGGTCCAAGGGTGTTCCTGAGCGTAGTCACGGGTTGCCAGCGCGTTCTCGCGGGTTTTCTCTTTGACGTCTTCGTAGACATCGCTGAGCAGGCTGCGCGAATGGCTCAGCGCGCTTTCAGCGTTGGCTTTCAGATTCTTCAGTGTCTTGCGCGACTCGTCGGTAGCGTCGGCTTTCAGGCCCTCGAGGGACTTCAGGAGGCTCTCGATTTCAGCTTCCATACTCTGCAACGAGGCTTTGCGAAGTGACGTAGTAGCCATGGTGTTTCTCCTGCAATGATGATTGGGCGTGTTGTTTCGGACTCCGCGCTTTTTGGAAAGTGCGATGGGATTTTTGCAAAGGTCTGAACTTTTGCGCGCGTTCTCCTGACAGAAGCAGGGAGCGCGCTCTATATCGCGTCTTTTTCAGACCTCAGGAGAACTGCCATGTCCGATCATCACACGTACAAGAAAGTTGAAATCGTCGGCTCTTCCACGACCACCATCGAAGACGCCATCAACAATGCCCTGGCCGAAGCCAGCAAAAGCCTCGACCTGATGGAATGGTTTGAAGTGACCGAAACCCGCGGCCATATCGAAAACGGCAAAGTCGCGCACTTCCAGGTAACGTTGAAAGTGGGCTTCCGCATCACCAACAGCTAAGGGTGATCTGAACCTTTCGACTGGCCGATTGCCATAACCTGCGCTACACACACTGATATGGCCACACGGTTGATGTGTGAGCGTGGGGATTTTCAATGGGCGCCTGTTCCGATGGCGTCTTCATTTGGCCGGACGAGAGGGATTACCCATGAAGAAGTTTTTGTTGGCTGTAGGCTTGCTGAGCATTGCAGGCACTGCCCTCGCGGCAGGCAAGCCATGTGAAGAGTTGAAAAGTGAACTCGACGCGAGACTCCAGGCGAAGGGCGTAACGTCCTACACGCTGGAAGTGGTCGAGAAAGGCAGCGCGGCCGACAAGCAAGTCGTCGGCACCTGCGAAGGCGGCACCAAGGAAATCGTTTACCAGCGCGGTTGATTGCCAACCGGGCCAGGCGCAGGCCGGTCGGCCCGGTTAATCCCGTTTGCAGGTTTCACGAACAGAATCGCCCCGGACTGTCATCCAGTCCGGGGCGATTCTGTTTGTGGCTGGTTTTTTCCGATTCGGAAAGTCGCTTAACCGTGCGCGACCTGCGCCAGAATCTCGTAGGAACGCAACCTGTCTTGGTGCTCGTACATGTCGCAGGTAAAGAGCAACTCGTCAGCGTCGGTCTGCTCAAGCAGCACATCCAGTTTGGCGCGGATCTTCTCCGGGCCACCCACCATCGCCAGCCCGAGGAAGCTTGCTACTGCCTCGCGCTCGTGTGGCAGCCACAGGCCGTCCATTGACTCGACAGGCGGGCGCTGCATCAGGCTGTGCCCACGCATCAGCGCGAGAATGCGCTGATAGACCGATGTCGCCAGGTATTCGGCATGCTCGTCGGTGTCGGCTGCCGACAGGGGCACGCCGAGCATCACGTAAGGCTTGTCGAGCACTTCCGATGGCTGGAAGTGATTGCGATACACGCGAATCGCCTCGTGCATGTAGCGCGGCGCAAAGTGCGATGCGAACGCATACGGCAAGCCGCGCATGCCTGCCAGCTGGGCGCTGAACAGGCTCGAGCCCAGCAGCCAGATCGGCACGTTGGTGTTTGAACCGGGTACGGCGATCACTTTTTGATCAGGCGTGCGCGGCCCCAGGTATTCCATCAGCTCGGTGACATCATCCGGGAAGTCATCGGCACTGCCGGAGCGCTCGCGGCGCAAGGCACGCGCAGTCATCTGGTCGGAGCCTGGTGCGCGGCCCAGACCCAGGTCGATGCGGTCGGGATACAGGCTGGCCAGGGTGCCGAACTGCTCGGCGATCACCAGCGGCGCATGGTTGGGCAGCATGATCCCGCCAGCCCCGACACGAATGGTCGACGTGCCGCCTGCCAGGTAGGCGAGCAGCACCGCGGTCGCTGAACTGGCGATGCCGTCCATGTTGTGGTGCTCGGCCACCCAGAAGCGGTTGTAGCCCAGCTTTTCGACATGCTGGGCAAGGTTGAGCGAGTTGCGCAGCGATTCGGCGGGCCCTTTGTCGTGGCGCACCGGCACCAGATCAAGGGTGGAAATTTTTACATCTGCCAGACGTTTCATAGGCCGGGGTAGCTCCTCGAATTGTGATGGGCCGGCTGCTGGAGCTGCCCACGATGAAACAGCAGTGCGGGCGCAAGTCCGGCTTTTCAATGGGGCAGTGTAGAAAAACCTACTGAAACGGTAGGTCTTTCCGACGGTTGAACTTTCCAGAGCCGTCTATCCTCAGAATGCTGTAACAGCAACGATCCAAATTCATTCCAAAAGGAGCCACCATGAGCATCGTCAAGAAAGCATCCGCCCACTGGGAAGGTGATCTGAAAAGCGGTATCGGCAGCATCTCCACGGAAACCGGCGTATTGCGCGAAGCACCTTACGGCTTCAAGGCACGTTTTGAAGGCGGCAAAGGCACCAATCCTGAAGAATTGATCGGCGCAGCCCATGCAGGCTGTTTCTCGATGGCATTGTCCATGATTCTGGGCGGTGCAGGCCTGACTGCTGAAAGCATCGATACTCAGGCTGAAGTGTCGCTGGATCAGGTAGAAGGCGGTTTCGCGATCAGTGCTGTGCATTTGACCCTCAAGGCCAAAGTGCCAGGCGCGACCCAAGAGAAGTTCGACGAACTGACCAAGCAGGCCAAAGAAGGCTGCCCGGTCTCGAAAGTGTTGAACGCCAAGATCACCCTGGACGCTACATTGCTGAGCTGATTCACAGCCAGCCTTGCGGGGGCGCCTTGTGCGCTCCTGTATCTGCTGTATAAAGCTGGCTTGCTTCATCGGTCATGCGTTGGTTGACGCATGGTTTGATTATGATCAGGAGTCGAGCATGAAACGTTTTATTCTGGCAGCGACCTGCACCCTGCTGGCAACCAGCGCCCTGGCGGCACCGAAATCCTGCGAAGAGCTCAAGGCTGAAATCGAGGCCAAGATCCAGGCCAACAATGTCACGTCCTACACGCTGGAAATCGTGAGTAACGAAGAAGCCACCGATCCCAGCATGATCGTCGGCAGCTGCGACAACGGTACGAAAAAAATCATCTATCAGCTCAACGGTCGCTGATCAGATGCAGTGCACCCCGCCCTCTTCTTCCTCCTCGGCCACCACCTTGCGCTCTGCATCGTAAAGCCACGCGTCGACACTGTTCGCCAGTGAGCGTACCTCCAGCACGTAACGCTGCCCGGCAGCGAAGTGGTCGTAACGAACACTGACGTAACAGGTGATCTCGGTGTACTCGTCGCCGATCATCCCCATGCCGCCCGAGCGGTACTCATAGTCATAACGCACCTGCAACTCATGGCTGCCCGGCGTGACCTGAAAATAGCGCCCGTCGTAAGTGTTCCTGCCATCGAGCTTGTCGCCCATGATCAACTGGCCGGTGATGGTGCGCATGTCGACCCACGCCATGTCCGGATTGACGGCAGGCAAGGGGCCGGCGCATCCGGCGAGGGTGAGTGCGGTTATCAGTATCAGAAGACGGAATGGCACCGAAGTTGTACCTCTGCTTAAAAAGGTTTAGTGGCGACCGTTGACATGACTTGCTGTTGGCCATTCATCCAGTCTGCAGAAACTGCGCAGCGTGTTTCAGTCAAGCGTTGGATAACGGCAAAATCGCTTCTCAGGTTTCGTGAAAATATCGGCTCATGGTGAGCAATTCGATGTCGAAGCAATCGAATTTGTTCGAGATCAGCCGCGATCTTTGCTCGGTGGGCAGATACAGTGAAACACTTTTCGAGGTTTGGAAAAAAGCGGTATAGATAGGTGGCCCAGATACGGCCTTCAAACCGTTTTTTGAACATTTTTTCCCAAAAGACGAATTTCAACTCTGCGATAACGGCGCCGGTTGTGCCACATTTCTGTCTGGCTCTTGCAAGCTCTTGTTTTGGCTTGAAAACCGGACCTGTAACATTCGGCAAGCTCTGCTCGAAGCCGGGACTCCAAGGCCACCGGGGGCCGTAAACCGAAGCGATTGCGTCTGCAACACCGTTACGGACAATCACCTCGCACAGGTGTAGAGGCGTAAGGAACGCTCCAGAGACGAGGGCGTTCCAGGCATATAGAGTTATGGCCTCATCAAGACCTCGGCCCACAGCGAGCGCTGCGTTTTCATACGTCGAAATCCGGGCAGATGAAATGGATAATCTGATTGCTTTTGCGACCTCTAAAGCTGACATTGACGACAACTGCAAATCTCCCTACAGTCTGTCCACTAGCCGAGGGCCTAGCTGGCTTATGCCTCCCCCCACGGACAGATGATATAGCAATACCCAAAGCCCACCTGCACGGTGGGTTTTTTGTTGTGTGCGTTAATGTAAGAAGCGCCTTTCAAAGGCGCTGAACGTGATGTGTCTGGGGGTTCAATAAGGCTCGTGCCCGGATCATCTTCATTCCTGAGCAGATCACCGCCGGAAATTTTTACTCTCTCATTACCAAACATCTGCCACAACCACGCACCCATTTCCGTAATACTCTCCCCGGCGATCAAACCCGCAGCGGCGGTTATGGCGAATCGTTCAGTAAGGCTCTCCCACCGGCAGCAGACTGTCCAGGTAAGCAGCGCGCCGAGGGCCATCATTAACGACACTGACACTGGAAACACAAACTCCAGACCAAAGGTGGCAGTGCTTGGCAGGAAGCGGGCGCGACGACCCCGAAGCTCAATTGCGACAACTGCCCTATCGCCCAGATCGGCGGAATAACAGTGGTGCCGACCAGCCGCGCCGCTGCCGCTGCTAGGCAAATCGCAGAAGGATGGTCATCAGTGCCATTCACAGATTGACGGCGAACAACTGTACGGCAGACTCACCATCAGAATGATCGAGAGCACCAGACCAAGCGCAGTTCCCGCCTTGGGTACGGCCCGGATCTTACCGCTAAGCGTTCTGGTCAAGGTGTAGATCCCACAGCCAATCGCCAGAGACGCCAGCGTCGAGCACACTCTCAGGCTTACCCCGGCGCCAAACCGCCCAGCAGCGTCATACTCACACGAATGCCGATGATCACCCAAACACCACCAACAACACCGAAGGGTCAGCGATGAACCTCAGCGGTTTAAACTGCGCACTAGGTAACTAGCGCAGAAACGCCCACATAAAGTTATCGACCCACTTCGCCAGACCGGACAACAACGCAGCGCTGAGCAACACCTTTCGCTTCGCCGTATCACGACCATAGTGTAAATGTGCGACAGCATTTCCAGCGTCGCTATGCCTTCCGAAAACTTCAGAGACTTATCATTGAGCTGCGACGGCCATAAATATGATTCGATCCGAATCCCCGGGAAACGCACAGAAAACACTTACGCCAAGATCGGAACAGCACATCCAGCGGCTGTTCCGCCAACAACGTATAAGCCGGAGTCGACGCCACTAACCATCCGGAATAATCGACTCAGCGGGTGATTCACGGCTTGGTTGATATTGCTCTCAAGAAGCGTCCATAGCGGATGATCGTGCGAGCGCCTTGCCAGGCCTTTTATGAGGGCACGCAGGCTGAGTTTGTGTTGGACCGGCGCGATTTGCGTAATTGAATTTGCAGGCATGCAAAATTCTTTCGACGGTGGGCATTGACGAAGGTATGTGAAAAGGTGTGTTTTAATGGTAAAAAGTTCAGGTTAGGCTGATTGCTTTCGGATCTTTATTGGTGTTGACTATATGCTTTGCGTTAGTGTAGGAGGCTTCTAAGGTGTAGATCATTGTACAGAACCACTCGTTAAATATACGGCTTCGCCTTAACAAAGTTTTTACAATTGTCTATGGCTGCATAGGTGATACCGTGAACTACCTAGGCATTTACAGATTTTGATTAACCAAGGGTGTAAAAAATTGCAGACTATCAAACCAGTTCTAGTGTACCTCGATAGTTGCGATTACTCGGCGTTGAGCAAACCTCAGCTCACAGAGACCGAAGCACAGCATGTAGCAACGCTTAAAGCACTAAAGCTCAGCGGCAAGTTTCTATTCGTATTTTCCGGTGCTCATATATCAGAGATGTCTCCTCTGGATCAAAAGCACTCTAATGCCGCATTGCTGCGTACTAATTTGATGGTAGAACTCTGTGGGCGGAATACGCTGATCTCCTTTGATAGGCTCATAAAGGCTGAGCTTTCTCGCTTGGTCGAGCGAAGCTTTCAACCCATAAACGCTCTTAATCGAGATGGCGAATGGTTTCCAGATATGGGAACACTCATAAATCCAATAGATGAATTAGATATTGCTGGAAAATTACAGCGGGAAATGGAAAGTTATCCACTCAACCGGAAAATGCGGAGGACAGTTAAGGCGGGCACAACAAAGAAGAGCGGGGAATTTCGTAAGGACGTTGAGAGGCGTTTCGGTCAAGCAGACTACAGCGAGCTGATTCATAAAATACCCATGCGCCCCCGCGATTTTAAAGTGCTCAAGAACTATGTTCTAGGCCGATCGACTCGGGGGGAAGCCAATGTAGCTTTTCTAGAAAGTCTGCGCGATCCAAGCTATATGGCACAATGGTTTAACCATTACCACCAACAGTTAGGCCCTATTGTTGAGTGGGTCAGGCGCCCGGCAAAACAAATGATGGAAAGCTGTACCGTAACTATCATGGGGCTAAGAGAAAAGTTGGAAAGTCTACCAGAAGTCGACCGTACTGAATTGAATAAAGTAGTAACCGCATCAAGCTGGGAGAAGCTAAAAACGCAGGGGGTAGTCGATATAGTAAATCGTCTGCTAAAATTACTATTGCCCGAAGCGTCGGAATGCAATAATGCGAAGGATATCGAAGAATATTGTCCTGGGATTTATATTTGCATCAACACCTTCTATGACTCGCTTCAAAACTCCTTTACGGAGCGTCCCCGCAGAATTAAAGCTAGCGATTTTGTGGATATGATTCATTCTCTTTATACTCCATACGTTTCCTATTTCAGGGCTGATAAATACATGTGCAATATAATTCGACCGCTCGTCCCGAAACGCTTTGGGACGCTAGTAGTGGCGTCAACAGAGAAATTGTTTGCTGCGCTCGAGAGTCACGAGGACAGGTAGCTCGTGCCTTAATAGTTTGAGATTGAGAAGGGTCAAATCCAATTAGTCCTATAGACAGGTGCCAGCCGCAAGCCTTAATAGACCAAATTTCTTATATTCATTCGTTCATTGATTGCATTCACGCCTGAGCTAGACTAATAAACAAGCGCAAAAATCTTGTCAGATAGTTGTTTTGATGAGGGTCTATATTGGCATTGCCAGAAAAGTTTACTTATCATAGTACCAAGCTTTATGCTGCTAGTATTCGCATGCTAGCAGCACTGATTTGATTTATAATCCCTTTAGTTAATTACAGAGTCTACATTTCCTAACACTGTAGCCGTGAGGGGCGGCGATTTAAGCAAGTCGCGAGAAATATCTGGATCAGGTATTGCAGTCCTAATTAATGTGTCCAGTCTGTCAAACCAAATGCCATCATTAGCGGAAAATAGATTGTATAATGCTTCGTTTTTAGTTTTGCAATCAAACGCCTTGAACATTGCCCCGCAAAATTTTGATGCTGCTGTCATGACATGCCAACGAAGCTTCGAGTATCTACCATCAAACCTCTTATTACCTGTAAGGAGTCTCAGTCGATAATAGATGTAACAGGCAGTATAATAGTCTTCTTCGTGTCGCCCTGGCGAAAAGACGTCATTTAAAAGATCTCCTGTCAATCTATTTGGATATCTACTTGACAAGTCGGGGCGCATCATAACTACTGCTGCGTAACACCGTGCCACCTCCCGAGCATCGAATATACGTGCGGGTGCAACGTTCTCAGCTCTATACTGGCCTTTGCGGCGTTCAAAGTAAATTCTGTTCGCCTCTGTAGCTCCTCTTGCATTAAAATATTGTTCTAGAATGCGTAGAGCATCAAGGGTAGATATAAACTGTGCATCCTCAACCTTTGATTGTCGGTTTGTCGCACGAACAATATCGTCAATTACTGAGGGCTTGTCTGCTTCGATAAGCTTAATCATTAAGCTTACGGTATTGTCAACTTGTGCATCTAAAGATATAAGGATGTTGGAGGTCTGGCATCCATTTACAATTTGAAAGTCACGTATGAAAATTTCTTGTCCTGCTGGCCGAATGCTGGATGCTACTATGGTAATGCCGTTATTCATAAGGCCAAAGCGTTGCTTTTTATCAGCACTGTTTAGTGTTTCAGCAATTTCAGAGTTAACTTCGACATCTACTCCCAAAAAATCACGCACGTTTTCTTCGAATAGTTTCTTTCGAGGATTTCCGTTTGGATCTTTAAGAACCGAATCTATAAAATTTCGAGCGGTTACAGTGGCGACATAAGCATTGTTGATATCGGGCGCAGCGGGAAATGGCGCATAGCCGACAGTTGGTAATCTTGCTTCCATTGGCCCGTCAGCCGACAGCCATAATTCGTGGATTAGCTCTCGATGAGCTTTAATAAGCTGGGTCTCGTTAGAATACCCCATTCGCTTAAGTGCGACTTCGCCGACTTGGAATGCTGCATTAATCTCCACCGCGTCAGTATCTGGCGCTGCGGAGAAAAAATAAGCGTGCAGATCAGGGAGTCCGCCTCGAATTCGACCGATATTTTCAAATACTTTGTTAAACATTTCCTTGAATGTTGCTAGGTACTGGCTATGAGGTTGTGCTGGTGCCTCTGATAAATAATCAACGATGGCGGCAACAAAAGAGTCAATCTCTTGCTTAGACCAAGTCACCGATCTTTTTGCTTGGATGAGTACAATCGTTACTTTATACTCGCGCCTGCTTGTTTCGAAGATCTCATCCAGTTCTTCTAATGAGAATACAGCGCGATCATCAAGGAACAGTAGAGCGCCATCTATGCCCGGGTCAGCGCCTTCATAGACCAAGTCGCTCGATTCAACCCTATCTCCAGAGTATTTGGAGAAAGCACAATAGCTGACAAATGCTTCAAAGTTCTTCGACTCTTCATATGGAGCACCAAAGTCTTTGCAGAAGGTATCAAAGTATGATTTCGTTACGAGGTGCATATTTCTGTCCCTAGATATGATAGGTGATATTAGGCAGAATTTTCAAAAAAACACAATCCCCTCCGTTGATCGCCTCTAGGTCCGAATGTAAATTCAAGTGCTCCCTTCTGGCTCAGATAATGTGAAAATGCATCCGACGCCTCACGTTCGCGTCGGGATGTAGATCTTCCAATTCCTCCTGCATCTGCGCTAAGACTTGTATAGGGAAATCGTCTTTGGATTTTTCCCACCCACAATTTCTGGCCCGGACCTCATGCGAAGCTTTGACTTCTTAAAGCCCGTGTTCATGAATGTCACTCTGCTGGCAGCGTAGCTGCAGGTGGGCGTCGTAAAAAATCAGTAATTTGCGTTTTCTCTGAGATTATTTCACTGTTGCTGTGATATACCTCAGATATCCATCGAATCCAACTACGCATTAGGTTCCACAACAT
The DNA here is from genome assembly GCF_030208985.1 of Pseudomonas sp. MEJ108. NCBI lineage: Bacteria > Pseudomonadati > Pseudomonadota > Gammaproteobacteria > Pseudomonadales > Pseudomonadaceae > Pseudomonas > Pseudomonas sp. MEJ108. The sequence goes on along the minus strand of NZ_JARVSW010000029.1, from coordinate 65,209 downwards.
TCGTTAGCTGCGTTATGGATGATCAACCGCGCCAGTTGAAGGTGAATTATGCAAGCAACTGGTTCGTCCGGGATAACATCACCATATTCAATTCACCAACGCCTCCTGTCTATGCCCACACGCCTTCGCCACCTGCTAGCGCTGACGGCCGTCATGCTGCTTGCCGGCTGCTCCAGCGTTTCCTATTACGGCCAGTTGGCTCAAGGGCAGTGGCAGTTGCTGCAGGCGCGCGAGCCGGTAGAGAAAATCGTGGCTGACCCGACTCAGGATGCAGGTTTGCGCGAGCATCTGGCCCGGTCTCAGTTGGCGCGGGCGTTTGCCAGTGAGCATTTGCATCTGCCGGACAACAAGAGTTACCGCCTGTATGCCGATCTGGGCCGCCCTTATGTGGTGTGGAATGTGTTCGCGACGGATGAGTTCTCGCTGGAGCCGGTCACGCATTGTTTTCCGATTGCCGGGTGTGTCGCGTATCGCGGTTATTACAGCCCTGGCGGGGCGCGTGGCGAGGCGGCGTTGCAGCGGCAGGCGGGCAAGGATGTGTATTTGAGTGGCGTGGAAGCCTATTCGACGCTGGGTTGGTTCAATGATCCGATTCTCAGTTCGATGATGGGCTGGGGTGACGAGCGTCTGGCCACGCTGATTTTTCATGAATTGGCGCATCAGCGTTTTTATGTGAAGGACGACACGGAGTTCAACGAGTCCTACGCCAGTTTCGTCGAGCAGGAAGGTACGCGGCAATGGCGTGCGGCGCGGGGATTGCCGCCGGAGAGTGTTTCGCAGTCGGCACGGCGTGATCAGTTTACCCGGCTGGTGCTCGACACCCGGGAGCGACTCAAGGCGCTTTATCGTCAGCCGCTGTCGGCCGAAGTGATGCGCGCGCGCAAGGCTGAGGAATTCGAGCGGATGCGCCGTGACTACCGCGCGTTGCGGGATGAGCAGTGGGCTGGCGACAAGCGTTTCGATGCCTGGATCAACAGCCCGATGAACAACGCTAAACTGCTGCCTTTTGGTCTTTACGATCAATGGGTGCCAGCGTTCGAGACGTTGTTCAGGCAGGAGAATGGCGACTGGCAGGCGTTTTATCGAGCGGTGGAGAAGCTGGGCGGGATGCCTGCCGAGGCGCGCAAGGCGGCGCTGCAGGCGTTGATGCCTTGAAGCTCCTGTGGGAGCGAGCTTGCTCGCGAAGAGGTCGGTACAGCGCCCACACAAAGGGCGTTTGAACCGCGGTCTTCGCGAACAAGGGAAGCGTCGCCCCGGCTCGCTCCTACGGCCTTCGGCCAGAATTGAAGGCCGACTGAGTGCAGAGCGCAGTATTAATAGCGGGCCTCAACCCTTATCAAACCCTTCCGCCAGATGCTGATCCTTGAGCTTCACGTAATTAGTCGCGCTGTACGGGAAGAAGGCGATTTCCTTTTCGGTCAGGGCGCGCACCTGTTTGACCGGGCGACCGACGTACAAAAAGCCGCTTTCCAGCACTTTGCCCGGCGGTACCAGGCTGCCGGCGCCGATGATCACTTCGTCTTCAACGACCGCGCCGTCCATGATGGTGGTGCCCATGCCGACCAGGATGCGATTGCCGATTGTGCAGCCGTGCAGCATGGCCTTGTGGCCGATGGTCACTTCATCGCCGATCAGCAGCGGAAAACCGTCCGGGTTGAAGGGGCCGGCGTGGGTGATGTGCAGCACGCTGCCGTCCTGCACGCTGGTGCGGGCGCCGATGCGGATCCGGTGCATGTCGCCGCGCACCACGGTCAGCGGCCAGACGGAGCTGTCGGCGCCGATTTCGACGTCACCGATTACCACCGCTGAATGATCGACAAAGGCCCGTTCGCCGAGGGCTGGGGTGTGCTCCTGAAACTTGCGAATGGCCACGATAGGCTCCTTCTTTGGCAGTGATAGGCGTGTAGAGCGGGTTTGGTTGCTGCGGTCGGCGTCGATTGTAATTAAGATGGCTGAGTGTTTCTTCAAGGCAAGGTGCAAAACCGTGAGCGCGAACAACCCTCTTCTGCAATCGTACGACCTGCCACCCTTTTCGGCGATTCGTGCCGAGCATGTCAAACCTGCTATCGAACAGATCCTGGCGGATAACCGCGCCGCGATTGCCGACATCCTCGCCAAACAGGGTTCGACACCGACCTGGGCCGGGCTGGTGCTGACCATGGACGAGCTGAACGACCGCCTGGGCGCTGCCTGGAGCCCCGTCAGCCACCTCAATGCCGTGTGCAACAGCGCCGAGCTGCGCGAAGCGTATGAATCGTGCCTGCCGGCCTTGAGCGCCTACTCCACCGAGATGGGCCAGAACCGCGCGCTGTTCCAGGCCTATGAAGCCTTGGCCAATGGCCCCGAGGCCGCCAGTTTCGACGTTGGCCAGAAGACCATTCTGGAGCAATCGCTGCGTGACTTCCGCCTGTCCGGTATCGATCTGCCGCCTGAGCAGCAGAAGCGCTATGCCGAAGTGCAGAGCAAGCTGTCGGAGCTGGGCAGCCAGTTTTCCAACCAATTGCTCGATGCCACTCAGGCCTGGACCAAGCTGGTTGCCGATGAGTCCGCCCTCGCCGGCCTGACCGACTCTGCCAAGCAGCAGATGGCCGCCGCGGCCAAGGCCAAGGATCTGGAAGGCTATCTGATCACGCTGGAATTCCCGAGCTACTACGCGGTGATGACCTACGCCGAAGACCGCGCACTGCGCGAGGAAGTCTATGCGGCGTACGCCACCCGCGCATCGGATCAAGGCCCGAACGCCGGCAAGAACGACAACACGCCGGTCATGGAGCAGATCCTCGACCTGCGTCAGGAACTCGCGCAATTGCTCGGTTATGCCAACTACGCTGAACTGAGCCTGGCGACCAAGATGGCCGAGTCCAGCGATCAGGTGCTGAGCTTCCTGCGTGACCTGGCCAAGCGCAGCAAGCCTTTTGCTGCCCAGGACCTGGAGCAGCTCAAGGCTTATGCCGCCGAACAGGGCTGCCCGGATCTGCAAAGCTGGGACAGCGGTTTCTACGGCGAGAAGCTGCGCGAGCAGCGCTACAGCGTTTCCCAGGAAATCCTGCGCGCCTACTTCCCTGTCGATAAGGTGCTCGGCGGCCTGTTCACCATCGTTCAACGCCTGTACGGCATCGAGATTGCCGAGCAGAAAGGCTTCGACACCTGGCACCCGGATGTTCGTCTGTTCGAGATCAAGGAAAACGGCCAGCACGTCGGGCGTTTCTTCTTCGATCTGTATGCCCGCGCCAACAAGCGTGGCGGTGCCTGGATGGACGGCGCGCGTGACCGTCGCCGTACGGCGCAAGGCACGTTGCAAAGCCCGGTGGCCAATCTGGTGTGCAACTTCACACCCGCTGTCGCAGGCAAGCCTGCGCTGCTCACCCACGACGAAGTCACCACGCTGTTCCACGAATTCGGTCATGGCCTGCATCACCTGCTGACCCGCGTCGAGCATGCCGGGGTATCCGGTATCAATGGCGTGGCTTGGGACGCGGTCGAGTTGCCGAGCCAGTTCATGGAAAACTGGTGCTGGGAGCCCGAAGGCCTGGCGCTGATCTCCGGTCATTACGAAACCGGCGAGCCGTTGCCGCAGGATCTGCTGGAGAAGATGCTCGCTGCCAAGAACTTCCAGTCCGGCCTGATGATGGTGCGTCAGCTGGAGTTCTCGCTGTTCGACTTCGAACTGCATGCCACGCATGGCGACGGCCGCAGCGTGCTGGACGTGCTGGAAGGCATTCGCGACGAAGTGTCAGTGATGCGTCCGCCTGCCTACAACCGCTTCCCGAACAGCTTCGCGCACATCTTCGCAGGTGGTTACGCCGCCGGTTATTACAGCTACAAGTGGGCTGAAGTGCTGTCCGCCGATGCGTTCTCGAAGTTCGAGGAAGATGGCGTGCTCAACGCTGAAACCGGACGCGCCTTCCGCGAAGCCATTCTGGCACGTGGCGGTTCGCAGGCACCGATGGTGCTGTTCGTCGACTTCCGCGGACGCGAGCCGTCGATTGACGCATTGTTGCGTCACAGTGGCTTGAGTGAGGACGCGGCAGCATGACCGATACACCGGTAGTCATTACCAGGAAACGCTTCATCGCCGGGGCGGTTTGCCCGGCATGCAGCGAGCCCGACAAACTGATGATGTGGAACGAAAACGACGTGCCGCATCGCGAGTGCGTCAGTTGCGGCTACAGCGATACGCTCAACGAGCAGGGTATTTCGATACCGAAGGAGTTGGGTACGCGGGTCAACAAGGCGGTGGTCAAACCGGCGGATCCCAAGGTTCAGGGTGTACAGTTCTTCCCGAACCCGAAGTTGAAGAAGCCGGTTGATCTGGAGTGATCAACGTCTGACTCAGCATGTCGAGGGGCATCGAAAGTGCCCCTCACTCCTGACGGTCGTGTCGCTGTTTACTTGATGGAAAGATTCATTTTGGTGAATGCTTTGGCCAGTTCGATCAAAATGGCGTCATCCTTGCCATCGATTCCCTCTACCCCATCAACGTCGGCTTTGCTCTTGACCGTATCGTAACCGTCGCCGTTACCGGAAGCCGTTACAAACGCCGTAAACGCCACGTCTCCCTTGCGGCCTGTTCTTTCATTGACAGCTTCACTGTCCCAGAACTCTACGAGTACTTCAGGCGTCGCGTCGCCTTCAAGTTCGGCGCTTGAAAGTCTTACTTCATAATTAGCCATGTTCTCAATCCTCTTTTATTGATTGAGATGCCAGTACTGCATACCTTTCCGGCACCTGCGTAAATCAGGTTTTATTACCAGGCGTCACCAATCCACCAACTCAGCCACCTTCTTCCTGAAGGCCAATGCCAGGTCGGTCAGAACTTCCTCGTCCCTTCCCAGTTCGCCGCGAATCTTGTGCTTGCCATGAGGGTGCAGCCTGACCCAGGCATGCTCTTGCAAATCATCGTTTTCATAAAATTCAATGGCTATTTCAGGATGGTCATGTTCCTCAATGTCTTCAGCCCACAACCGAATCTCATACTTGGCCATCACCCACCTCGTTCTCAGGTAAATGCGCCAGTACCCGATAGCCGAGTTGGCGTTTCGCTACACTAGGCTTGAAGAAAAAGGGCGTCTACTGGCAGAAGTAACAGGTGGTTTTTTATACAGGGCGGGAACTATCTAAAGGAGGGCTTTAATAGCACTTAAACATACAGTCAGGACAAGCGGCGGGCGCCGCTTGTCCTTGAGCACGCGTGAAGTTTCAGTCTGCCGTCTGCAGCCTGCGCTTCTCGGTCAGACGACTTCTGCCGTACAGCACGGCAATGGCGATCAGGGCGATGGCCTGTGCGCCGAGCGAGTACAGGTCGGCGTGAATGCCCAGCCAGTCGAACTCGAAGAACGGCACCGGCCGTGTGCCGAATATGCCCGCCTCTTGCAACGCCTTGACGCCGTGACCGGCAAACACCACCGACAGTGCGCAGAGCAGCGCAGCGTTGATGCCGAAGAACAGCGACAGCGGCAGCTTCGCCGAGCCGCGCAGGATGATCCACGCCAGGCCCACCAGCAGCACCAGCGCCGTGGCACCGCCCGCCAGCACGGCGTCGTGCCCGGCCGGTCCTGCCTGCAGCCACAGGGTTTCGTAGAACAGGATGACTTCGAACAGCTCGCGGTAGACCGAGAAGAACGCCAGCACCGCGAAGCCGAAACGACCGCCGCCGCCGACCAGGCTGCTTTTGACGTAGTCCTGCCACGCAGCGGCGTGGCGACGGTCATGCATCCACACCCCGAGCCAGAGCACCATCACACTGGCGAACAACGCGGTGGCGCCTTCCAGCAATTCCCGCTGTGCGCCGCTGACGTCGATGACATACGCCGCGAGCGCCCAGGTGGCCAGCCCGGCCAGCAGCGCCAGACCCCAGCCGATGTTGACGCTGCGTACGGCAGACTGCTGGCCGGTGTTGCGCAGAAACGCCAGAATCGCCGCCAGTACCAGAATCGCTTCCAGTCCTTCACGCAGCAGAATCAACAGGCCCGAAATATAGCTCAGTGACAGGCTCAGGCCGTCGCTGCCCAACAGGTCCGCCGACTCCCTGAGCTTGCCTTTGGCTGCTTCCAGCTTCTGCGCAACCTGAGGTAGCGGCATGCTGTCCTGCAAGGACTGCCGGTAAGCCATCAGGCTCTTTTCAGTGTCCTTGCGCACATTGGCGTCGACGTTATCCAGCGAGCTTTCGACCAGCTCGAAACCCTCCAGATACGCCGCGACCGACAGATCATAGGCCTGCTCGCGATCACCGGCCTTGTAGGCTGCCAGGCTCTTGTCCAGCGTTACACTGGTGTAATCCAGCAGTTGCGCCGGGCCGCGCTGTACCTGTGGTGGCTGCGCGCGCTGGGCCCGGAAGGTGGCGGTAGCGTCCGGACCTTCGGCTGCCTGGATTTCGGCCGGTGTCTGGCGAGCCAGGTCGGCAAGGTTGAAGGTCTTGGCAGGCTGGGCGACAGGTTGCGCGCTGAAGCTGGCGATATAGGTCGCTATATCCCAGCGCTGGCGATCATCCAGCTGGTCGGCGAACGCGGGCATATCGGTGCCGGCAATACCCAGCCCGGTCGCGTTGTAGAGATCGTAGAGACTCAGGCGATCCAGCCGCGCGGTATCCCGCAGGTTCGAGGGCGGCGGTTCCAGGCCGATACCTGCCGGCCCGTCCCCTGCACCGCTGTCACCATGGCACACCGAACAATGCTGGGCGTACAAAGGCGCGCCACGGGCCGGGTCCGGCGTAATGGCCGGGGCCTGACTGACCTCGTAGGCAAGCGCGAGCCTGGCACTCAACTGCCGCGCCTGACGCGTGACCTGCGAAGGGTCCTGTCGACCCGCCACAGCGCTTTTCAGCTGGGTGACCGCCTGCTCCAGAGCATCCCGCTCGGCGCGCTGCGGCAAGGCAACGACCAGGCCCTGCAACGCAGCCAGGTTATCGACCTGTTGCTGGTACTTGACGGTGTCCACGACCTTGCCGTCTGCCACGGTCGCCGGGTAATCGGCCCCCAGGTAATCCAGCAGATGCAGCGCCTGGGCTGCACCCTCGACCGGGTCGGCCAGCGCAACGCAGCTGCCCAGCGCCAGGAGCGGCAACAGTAACCAGGCAAGAAAACGAGAATGGACGGGCATTACAGAATCTCGACGGGAATGCGAAGCGTTGCATTGTTAACGCCGCAACGGCACTACTCAATAGTCGAGGTCTATTTTTGTTACAGAATCTTACGTTCAGCCTTCAGTCGCCCTGAGCAGAACGGGTGTCTGCTCAGGGCTCGAGACCGACACGTTTCAGGCCGTACCGCGATGCAACGTCGCGAGGAAACCTGCCGCGCCCACGAACAGGCTGGCGAAGGTGCGATTCATGCGACGTTGCTGGCGAGGCGTCTTGAGCAGGCGCAACACCTTGGATGCCAGCCCGGTGTAGCCCGCCATCACGATCAGATCGACCACCACCATGGTCGCCGCGATGATCGCGTACTGGATGAGCAGCGGAGCGGCCGGGTCGATGAACTGTGGCAGGATCGCCAGAATGAAGATCAGCGCCTTGGGGTTGCTGATATTCACCAGAAAACCACGCAATACCAGCGTCATCGGTTTGCCCACCGGGCGCACGGCTGATTCGTCGGCCAGGTCGGCTGGCAGGGCGCGCCATTGCTTGATGCCGAGATAGACCAGGTATGCGACGCCGAACCACTTGATCAGTGTGAACGCCATATCGGAGGCCGCCAGCACTGCACCCAGACCTGCCGCGACAATCGCGATCTGTGCCACCAACGCAATCTGCAAGCCCAGGGCATTCCAGTAGCCACGCCAGAAACCGTATTGCAGGCCGCAGGACATCGAAGCGATGGCGCCCGCGCCGGGAGACAGACTGATAATCCAGCAGGCCGCAAAAAAGCCCAGCCACGTTTCAAGCGCCATCGTGCACCTCAAGCAAAGTCGAATGCTCAGTAAATTAATGCGGGTTGCTTTGCAAAGCTAACGATTTCTAATCCTGCTCGTCCGGCTGCTTTGCGACCACCATCTGCGCAAACAGATCGCTGCCACGCCAGCGGCGCACCGACTTCTGGAAAAACTGGCTGTTGGGCACCTGGACCAGCGCGCCTCCGGCTTCCGGGGTCTCGATCAGAGTGGTGAACATCAGATTGATGGCGACCACCCGCCCCTTCACGCCCGGCTTGTCCAGCGTATCGACCAGCTCGACCATGTCACCGATGCGGAACGGGCCGATGGTGAAGATCAGAATGGCGCAGAGCAGGTTCGACAGCACGCTCCACATGGCGAAGAACGCCACCGCCGCAACGGCGACGAAGCCGGACAGTGCAGTCCACAGCACCGTGGCCGACACCCCGAGTCGACCCAGGACGAGCACAAAGGCGCTGCCCATGATCAACCAGCGCAGGCCGCCGCGAACCGGCACCAGCAATTCTGGCGGCAACGGATAGCGCTCGCCCAGCCCGGTCAGAAAACCACCCACGATGCGTTGCAGTACGTAACCGGCCAGCAGGATCAGCAGAATCTGCGCACCCACCAGCAGCGGTTCAAGCCAGTACGCGGATACCGGCAAGCCCAACATGTCCATCACTTCCCTGCCTCACTCACGACAATGCTTCCAGTTCGGCCTGCATTGATTCCAACAGTTCCAGCGCTTGCATCCAGGCGTCTTCCAGCTCGGCTTCGCGCACTTTCAGCTTCGCCTGTTCGGCCAGCAGATCGCGCAGCTTGTCCTTGTTGGCCGCCTCGTAGTTGGTGCTGTCAGCCAGCGCTTCTTCGACCTTGGCGAGTTTTTCATTCACCAGTCCGAGATCACGCTCCAGCTTGTCGGCTTCGCGCTTGTGCGGCGCCAGTTGCTGACGCAAGGCCGCTGCCTGCTGGCGCTGGGCTTTCTTGTCGGTCTTGTCGGCGTTGACGGGCGTGTTGCTGACCGGAGCGTTGCGCAGCCGGTAATCGGCCAGCCAGCGCGTGTAGTCATCCAGATCGCCGTCGAACGCCTGCACGCGGCCGTCGGCCACCAGCAGGAAGTCATCGGTCGTGCTCTTGAGCAAGTGCCGATCGTGAGACACCACCAGTACCGCGCCACCGAACTCCTGCAAGGCCATGGTCAGCGCCAGGCGCATCTCCAGGTCGAGGTGGTTGGTCGGTTCATCGAGCAGCAACAGATTGGGCTTTTCCCAGGCAATCAGCGCCAGCGCCAGACGGGCTTTCTCGCCACCGGAGAAATTCAGCACCGGCTCATCCAGACGCGCACCACGGAAGTCGAAACCGCCAAGGAAATCGCGCAAGGTCTGTTCACGCTCGGTCGGTGCCAGGCGCTGCAGGTGCAGCAACGGCGTCGCCTTGGCGTCCAGTGAGTCGAGCTGATGCTGGGCGAAGTAGCCCACGGTGAGGTTTTCGCCACGCACCAGCCGACCGCTTTGCGGCTCAAGCTCGCCGGCGAGGTTTTTGATCAGCGTCGACTTGCCTGCGCCGTTCGGACCCAGCAGGCCGATGCGTGCACCGGGCGTGAGTTGCAGCTTGACCTTCTCGAGGATGGTCTTGTCGCCGTAACCCAGGCGCGCATCGGACAGGTCCAGCAAGGGGCTGGAGATCTTGTCGGACTCACGGAAGACGAAGTTGAACGGTGAGTCGACGTGCGCGGCCGACAGCTCTTCCATGCGTTCCAGCGCCTTGATCCGGCTTTGTGCCTGACGGGCCTTGGTGGCCTGGGCCTTGAAGCGCGCGATGTACTTTTCCATGTGCGCACGTTGCGCCTGCTGCTTCTCGTAGGCCTGTTGCTGCTGGGCCAGACGTTCTGCACGGGCGCGCTCGAACGCGCTGTAGCCGCCGCGATAGAGAGTGATCCTGCGTTGCTCGACATGGGCGATGTGATCGACCACGGCATCCAGAAAATCCCGGTCGTGGGAAATCAGCAGCAAGGTGCCGGGGTAACTCTTGAGCCAGTCTTCAAGCCACAGAATGGCGTCGAGGTCCAAGTGGTTGGTCGGTTCGTCGAGCAGCAGCAGGTCCGAGGGGCACATCAATGCCTGCGCCAGGTTCAGGCGCATACGCCAGCCACCGGAGAAACTGCCGACCTGACGCTCCATCTGTTCGTTGGTGAAGCCCAGCCCGGCCAGCAGCTTGCGAGCGCGTGCGTCGGCGGTATAACCGTCGGCGCTGTCGAGCTCCGAATGCAGACGGGCCTGAGCGGCACCGTCCTGCGCGGCTTCGGCCTCGGCCAGCGAGCTCTGTACCTCGCGCAGGCGCTCGTCGCCATCGAGCACGTAATCCACGGCCAGGCGTTCGAGCGTGTCGACCTCCTGGCGCATGTGCGCGATACGCCAGTCGGCGGGCAGCAGGCAGTCGCCGGCGTCCGGCGTCAGCTCTCCACGCAGCAGGGCAAACAGGCTGGATTTACCGGCGCCATTGGCACCGATCAGACCGGCTTTATGGCCGGCGTGCAGAGTCAGCTCGGCGTCTTCTAGCAGACGTTGCGGACCACGCTGTAAGGTAAGGCTTTGAAGTCGAATCATAATGGCGGCGGAGTCTACCAGCTTCGTCCTGAACAGGTGGATCACTATGCCTTCAGCGCTCTGGAGTTTCACCCTCGATTTCTACGCCCGACCGGGTGTGGAACAGGCTTGCCTGACGCTGCAAGCCAACGGGGCCAACGTGTGCATGGTGCTTTGCGGGGTGTGGCTGGGCACGCGCGACGTGGCGTGCGACGCTCAGCGAGTGGCGCAAATAAAGCAGTTGGCGACACCCTGGCATGACGATGTGGTGCGTCCGTTGCGGGATTTGCGTAACCAATGGCGCCATGCGGCGCTTGAAGACGCACAGCTCAGTGCGTTGCGAATGAAGGTCAAGGCGCTGGAACTGGAGGCCGAACAGGGTCTGATGATGAAGCTTGAGGCACTGACCGGGGACTGGCCGGCGGGTGAGGCGAGGAATGCAGAGGAGTGGCTGCTCGAACTTGCCGAAGGGGACGCAGAAAAAAACCGCGATGCGCTGCATGTGCTGCGCATCGCGGTTGGACTTGCCGTCGACCAGACTTAGGAAGCGCTGGTTGGCGTTGCGCCGTTGGCAGGTGTTGCCGGTGCGGCGGCTGGCGCGGCAGGTGCAGGCGTTGTCGGCTTGGCTGCAGCAGGCGCTGGCGTGGCCGGTTTGGCGGCGGCTGGCTTCACGGCAGGCTTGGCCGCAGGTTTGGCGACAGGCTTGGCTGCTGCTTTCACAGGTGCCTTGGCAGGTGCTTTGGCCGGAGCCTTGACGGGCGCTTTCACAGGCGCTTTCGCCGCAGGTTTGGCGGCCGCCGCTTTTGCTGCTGCTGGTTTGGCAGCGCTGCTGGCGGTGGTCTTGGCAACCGGCGCCTTGGTGGCAGCAGGCTTGGCCGCGGCCGGTTTAGCAGCCGTTGTCCTGGCTGCAGCAGGCTTGGCGGCCGTTGTCTTGGCTGCGACAGGCTTGGCTGCTGCAGTCGCCCGTGGGGCCGGTTTGGCAGCGGCTTTTACCGGGGCCTTGGCAACAGCAGTTTTTGCGGCTGGCTTGGCAGCTGCGGAAGGCTTGGCGGCGGCCTTGGCGACTGGCTTGGCGGCGGCTGTTTTAACCGGCGCTTTCGCTGCGGTTTTTGCCGGGGCTTTGGCAGCAGGTGTCTTGGCGACCGCTTTCGGTGCGACAGGCTTGGCATCGCGAGTGGTCAGGATCTTGCCGACCGCCTCTTTCACGCGACCAATACCCTGAGCCAGTTTCAGGCTTTCCTGGGCATCACGCTTGAGGTGCAGGATGTAAGTGCGGGTTTCGGTCTGACGATCCTTGAGAGCGTCCAGCAACTCTTCCAGCTCGGACACGGCGCCTTTGGCCTTGGCCTGCGCCTTGGATTTTCCGGCGGTGGCAGCATCCTGCAACTTGATGCGGGAGTTGTGCAGTTTTTCCTGCGCCTTGCCGCGCTGTTTCTCAAGCTTGGCGAGCAGTTTCTCGGCATCAGCCAAGGCTTGGGAGCAGGCGTCTTCCAGATGTTCAAGCAAGCTGCCCGATAATTGTTGGAGCAAATGCAACGGAGTATTTACTGGCTTCTTTTTGGCCGACATGACTTACCTCCTGGGTGACGAAATTGCGGCTCATACTAGGCTTCTGCGCGCATCGCCGCTAGGGCATCTTGACAGCATCCATGGGGCGCTGTTGCATACTCAGAGAAATGATTGCTCGGCACGATGCAAAGGCATTGTGAAATTCACATCACAAGACTCGTCACTACTCGCGCTGGCGCTGGCATAATCGCTGCCTTCCCAGGCCGGAGAGCATTAATGTCGCGCTACCTGTTAACGTCGTTGTTCCTCTTGCTACCCTTGGCTCAGGCCGCCGAGGCGCCGCCTGCGTCCAGCGACGGCCACGATCTCGCCTACAGCCTGGGTGCAAGCCTCGGCGAGCGGTTGCATCAGGAAGTCCCTGACCTGGACCTCAAGGCGCTGGTAGAAGGCTTGCAGCAGGCCTATCAGGGCAAGCCGCTGGCGCTCAAGCAGGAACGCATCGACCAGATTCTGCGCGAGCATGACGCCGCGATCGCCCAGGCCGAGACTGCCGGTACGGATGCGCCGACCGAGGCGGCTCTCAAGGCCGAGCGCACGTTCATGGACAGCGAGAAGGCCAAGCCGGGTGTGAAGGTGCTGGCTGACGGGATTCTCATGACCGAGCTGACTCCTGGCACCGGCCCCAAGCCCAGTGCCGATGGCCGGGTTGAAGTGCGTTATGTCGGTCGCTTGCCGGACGGCACCATCTTCGATCAGAGCACCCAGCCCCAGTGGTTCCGGCTCGACAGTGTGATCAGCGGCTGGACCAGCGCCTTGCAGAACATGCCGACCGGCGCGAAGTGGCGGCTGGTGATTCCTTCGGATCAAGCCTATGGTGCCGAGGGCGCTGGTGATCTGATCGATCCGTTTACGCCACTGGTATTTGAAATCGAGCTGGTTGCGGTTTCACAGTAAGCGGACGGAGACCGGCGTTCAGAAATGCGAAAGGGTGCAATAAGCACCCTTGGCGTGTAGCACTTGCATCAACCAGGTCACACCTGAGCGGCGATCTCTTCCTTGTGCGAGTTATGCAGGACTTCAATCAAGCAGTCTTCCAGCTCGAAACGCTCGTGCAGCAATTGCCCCAGCTGGTTGAACTCCCGGGCCACCGCCGTCGCATCCGAGCAGTCGCCCTTGTCGCAGCGATCATTGAACGTCAGCGCAAACTTGGTAATGAAGTCCAGACGCGGATAGATCGTGTCTGCCAGTTCGAGCCCACGTTTGTCGTTGAACGCTCGCGCTTCATCACCCAGTTGTTCGTAAACCTCGAAGTGCCCGGCGGAGACGTAATCCACAAGAATGCCGCAAAAGTTCTGCAAGCCTTCGCGGTCGGCTGCCAGCGCTGCGGGCGTGTCGCCCAGTGCATCGTAGGCTTCGACCAGTTTGAGACGGCTTTGAAGCCAGCGATCAATCAGCTTGTTCACCCCGCCCCAGCGTTCCTGAGCATTCTGACAACTTTCCAGCATGGTCTTCTCTCTTCCCTTCAGGGGCATGCAGTCCTGGGCCGGTCCTGGTAGTTGGCCGGGACCTGACCTGATAAATGCGTCAGGACAGCATATTTCCAGTGACGCGTGCGGCCCAGATTATGCCCGCTCGACAAGGCCATCAAGGTACGCAGGAGATAAAGTTCATACAAGCGTTTAATAGCCGCCCCGATCTCTGGTCGCCAGCCAGTGGCTCAATTCGCTGAAAAGAGGATACAGCGGCAGCAGCGCCAGGCCTGTAAATGCCAGCAGACTCCACTCTGGCAGGCTGATACCGAACAGGGTCCAGGTGATTTCGGCGCAAAACAGCGCGTCGCTTCGCAGCCGGTCGATGCACATATCCAGGGAGAGCAGGCTCAATATTTGCTCCAGTCTGGTAATGAACGGTATCAATTGATCGGCCGAAGCGGTTTGCAGCCACACCTGTGTGCCTGCGCCAGCAAGCCCTGCCAGGGCGACCAGCAGAAGCCCCAGGCTGTAGCGGCGCGTGCCGGTCGGGCCTGGCGCGTGGCAGGCAGCACAGAGCGCCAGCACCCCACAGGCGATGAATGCAGCTCGCTGCACCATGCACAGAGTGCAAGGGTCGAGACCTACGGCTTGCTGCAGGTAAAAGGCGACGCCAATGATTGATGCACAGGCCAGCGATGCCAGGAAGAACAGGAAGCGTGTGCGAGCCAGATACATGGCAAATCCGTAACAAAGGACGAGACGATTACGGTAGAGGAAAGGGTGCGGCGCATTCAAGGTGGCGGCGTACGGATGCGTCGCTGTTTACCGAGGAAAAAGAACACGCCGCTGCGTGGTTCTTTTACACATGGATGTAGGACGATTCTCACGCATTGATCTTGACGGGCTGGTGAGGCAGCACGGAGAGCCCTCACAGAGGACTCTCCGGCGGATTCAGGCCTTGGTCAGCACCGGCAAGGGGCGCGACAGGAGGCGCTCGTCGAGCAGGCCCAGACCTTCCTGAAACAGCTGATTGCTGCGATCCGTCTCACCCAGTTGGCCGAGCAGGCGAGCCAGCTCGGCGCAGGTTTCGGGATTGCGTTCCAGGCGCAGACTGCTCTCCAGATAATCCCGCGCCTTGCCCCACAGGCGGCCTTGCAGACAGATACGTCCCAGGCTCAGCAACAGGCTTGGATCAGCAGGATGCTGCTTGAGCCAGCCCTCCGCCGTTTGCAGCTGCTTCAACGGGTCGTTGCCGCGAACCAGTCCATACAGACGCGCCAGATGGCTGTTGTACTCGCGCTTTAGGGCGCTACGAAGCACTTCTTCTGCCTGGGCTTCGGCACCCAGACGGCGCAATTGATCGGCATACGCCAGCACCAGTTGCGGCTCCTGACGTTGCGCAGAACCCAGCCCCTGCCAGGCGCTTTCCAGTGAAGGCAGACCGGTCGGTGCGCCTTCGATGCCTTCGCGGTACGCCGCCAGGCTAAGGTTTTCGCCCCAGGCGCGGCGTTCCAGCTCGGCCAGTTCCTTGGCTGGCAGGACCTTGTCCTTGCGCAGCTCCGGCATCAGACGGACCACATCGGACCAGTCACCACGTTGCTGATACAGGCGTTGCAGTTGACGAAGCACCTGAGGGTTGTGCGGATGACGCTCTTTCATGGCCAGCAGTGTGGTCAGCGCACCTTCGGTGTCGCCACGGTCCTGCTGCAGTTGAGCGTGATTCAGGGCAATCGCCAGCTCGGCTTGTGGCTGACGCTCGAGCGCGCGTTCCAGCAAGGCGTCGCAGTCTTCGTAACGGCCCTGCTCGTTGGCAGCACGTGCAGCGCCGATGTAGTAGAGCAGCGGATGCGTATCGGCTTCGGCGGCGCGTTGCAGATGACGTTGGGCGCTGGACCAGCGTCCCTCGGCAAGGTCCATCTGGCCTTGCTCGATAGCTATTTGCACGCGACGACGGCGGTTGCGGCGCGACCATGGGTTGACCACGCGGCCTGAGGTCGTCAGCAGGGTGATCAGCAGCCTCAGCAGTGCGATCACCAGTAACGCAACGACCAGCAACGCCAGGGTTGCCCACAGACTCGATTCATAGCGGAAGTTCTGATAGGCGATCAGGACATAGCCGGAATGCTCGGCGATGGCGACCCCGATCAGCGCCGCAGCGGCGATCGCGATGAATAACAGCACATAGAAGCGCTTCATCGGCTGGTCCCCTGTTGCGCCTCGGCTGGCTGGCCGGCAGCGTGACGGCGTTCAAGGTAGGCCTGCACGGCGCTCAGGGTTGGTGCCAGATCCGGTGTCTTCACCGATACCGGCTGGCTGGAAACGGCATCAAGCCCTTGGCCGAGCGCCTTGCCCTGTGGGTCGTCCTGATCGAAGTTGGCTTTCAGAACGCTCTGCGCTTCGGTGATGGCCTTGGAATAAACCTCGGGCTCGCCGTTAAGCGCTGCCCACTGCGCCTGCTCCAGCGCCAGGCTCAGGGCCAGGCGCACCTGCGAAAGGCTCTGGCCGGCGAGTACCGGGCGGATGTCCTTGTCGGCGTTGAAATCGATACGGAAGTAATGGGAGATCTCGTCCCACCACTGCGACCAGCGGCTGGTTTCGGTCTTGTCAGCGGTCAGCCCCATAAGCGACTCGCCCTTGTCTGCGTATTCGGGAGCCAGCTTGTTGAGCTGTACAGCCTGCTCACGCAAGGCAGCCAGTTGCAGAAACAGCCCGGTGCGGTCCGGCTGCTCGACGCTGCGCAGGGCGGCAAGGCTCTTGGCCAGTTGCTCGCGGGCAGCAAAGGAGCCTGGATCATCCTGCTCACGCAGAATTTCGTCGGCACCCTGAACCAGCGCCTGCGCGCTGTTGATGTCCTGCAGCGCTGAAAGGCGCAGGCTGGCCAGACGCAGCAGATGTTCGGCCTCGGCCAGACGCCAGTCCTTGCGGCTCGCCCCCAGCACGGTTTCGAGTCGCTGGCTGAGGCGCTGCTGATCGCCTTGCAATTGCGCGACCAGACGGCGGCTGTCTTCCAGTTGGTTGGCTGGCGGGAATTGCGCGATACGTGCGCTCAGTTGCTGGTCATTCTGCGCCAGCACCAGGGTCTGTTCGGCGATGTCCTCGACCTGTCCGCGCTGTTGCTGGTGCCCGGCCTGCAACATGCGCAGTTGCCAGACTCCCCAGCCGGCCACGGCGATACCGGCAATTGCCAGCAGCAAGGCCAGGAATACCAGGCCACTGTTGCGGCTGCCGGTGCGCTCGGTGCGGACTGGCTCAGGCTTGGATGCAGGCGTTTTCAACACCGATTCTTCGTCTTTAGGCAAGGCTGTTTCGCTCACGTATCCCATCCTTTGCATTTTGGCGTAATAGCGTAAACGACAGGTGTCGATCATTACGCCTTGACGGCAGGCTGAGGTTGTTCCCGCAACGCTGCCAGCAATGCCGCGGCGCTGGCGCCACGACAATCAATAACGGTCCGTGCTCCGGCTGCCCGCGCAATGCTGGCAACCCGGGGGCTCGGTACAAACAGCGGCAGATCGGCCAGGTCCGGCCATGAATCCCCCGCCAACTCAAGCAAATGTTCAAAACCCTGCCCACTGCTGACCACCAGCCCGTTCAAGCGTTCCACCGCGACACGTTGCGCCAGGGCGCCGGGCGCATGCTGCGGCAGGTAGCGACGATACAGCGGCAGGTAATCAACGCCCACCCCCAGCGCGCGCAGTTGCTCGGCCAACAGCTCGCGCCCCTCGTCGCCGCGCATGATCAACACACGGCTTCCCGGTACGGCAATCGCCTGTTTGAGGCGCGGCAGTTCAAGCAAGGCTTCGCTGTCGTCGCCCTGCTCCGGCCAGCTCGCATCGAGCCCGTAATCGACCAGTATCTGCCCGGTTGCTGAACCCACACTGAACCAGGGTTGCAGGGGCGGTTGCGGCCATACTTCGTCGATCAGTTCGATGGCCAGTCGCGCGGCCGGCTTGCTGACCACGATCACTGCACAATAATTGAGCAGCTCGAAAATGATCGAACGCTGTGCAGGCGTCAAGGGCAACGGCTCGGTTTCAAGCAGGGGCAGGCTGCTGCTGAAGATACCGGCCTCGGCCAGCACCCTGGCCAGCGCTGCCGACTCTTCGGCCGGGCGGGTCAGCAGCAGACGCCAGCCCCTCATTCGTTATTGGCCTCGCCGTAGACCGCTTTCAGAATCTCGGCGGCGCCCTGCTCCAGCAGCGCTTCGGCCACCTGCACACCCAGTGCCTGGGCGGATGTCTGGGGCGCCCGGGCATCTGCGTGCAGCAACACGCTGCCGGACGGATCGCCCACCAGGCCGCGCAACCAGACGTCATCGCCTTCCAGTACGGCGTAGCAGGCGATCGGCACCTGACAGCCACCGTTTAGGTGCTTGTTCAGCGAACGCTCGGCAATCACGCGCACGGCGGTGTCTTCGTGGTGCAGAGGGGCAAGCAGTGCATGAATTTCGGCGTCGACGCTACGGCATTCGATACCCACCGCGCCCTGGCCACCGGCTGGCAGGCTGTCATCGACGCTGATTGCCGAGGTGATGCGGTCTTCGAAACCCAGGCGGATCAGGCCGGCGGCGGCGAGGATGATGGCGTCGTACTCACCGGCATCGAGCTTGGCCAGACGGGTATTGACGTTGCCGCGCAGGAAACGGATCTGCAGGTCGGGTCGACGCGCCAGCAATTGGGCCTGACGGCGCAGGCTGGAGGTGCCGACAATGCTGCCCGCCGGTAACTGGTCCAGGCTGGCAAAGGTGTTGGAGACGAATGCATCGCGCGGGTCTTCACGCTCGCAGATGCAGAACAGGCCCAGGCCTTGCGGAAAATCCATCGGCACGTCTTTCATCGAATGCACGGCGATGTCGGCGTTGTTTTCCAGAAGCGCGGTTTCCAGCTCCTTGACGAACAGGCCTTTGCCACCGATTTTCGACAGCGGGGAGTCGAGCAGTTTGTCGCCACGGCTGACCATGGGCACCAACGTCACGAGCAGGCCGGGGTGGGCCTGTTCCAGGCGGGCCTTGACGTATTCTGCCTGCCAGAGTGCCAACGCGCTTTTGCGAGTGGCGATGCGGATTTCGCGAGAGGACATTGAACAATCCGTACTGAGTGAATGCGACGGATAATAACAGCTCAATCCCGGTCAGGGCGGCTTCGGCGCCGATTGGGAATTGCTTCAGACACCAAGCCGATCAATCAATCGGCAGTGCCTGAGGGGCGCATGAGGAAGGCTGCCCGCGGGCCAGCCGAAAAACACATGAATCCGGGATTGCCCCCCCGTTCCATGAATCGGCCCGCGCGCAGAGGCTCCAGAGCGGCGAAGCGCTAGAGCTGCTGCATCATTTTGCGGACACCGGCGACGTGGCGGCGGCTGACGATCAACGCATCGCCATTGAGGCCTCTGAGGAACAGCTGGAAATGCCCCAGCGGGGTGCGCTGCAACCGTTCTATTCGCTCGCGGGCCACCAGCGCATTGCGGTGAATGCGCACGAAACGATCACCGAACTCGTCTTCCAGTGCTTTCAGCGGTTCGTCCAGCAGCACTTCGCCGCCTTCATGACGCAAGGTCACGTACTTGTGATCGGCGATAAAGTAGATCACCTGATCCAGCGGAATCAGCTCGATGCCTTTGCGGGTACGCGCGCTGATGTGGCTGCGTGGCCCTGATCCGCTTTCGGCAGCCGGGCGGGTCAACGCCGCCAGTTGCACACGGTTCGGCCGCTCGGCTTTGCGCAGCGCTTCGACAAGGTGCTCGGACCGCACAGGCTTGACCAGATAGCCCACCGCGCTGACCTGGAAAGCTTCCAGTGCGAATTCATCATGGGCGGTGCAGAAGACCACTGCAGGCGGTGCTTCCCGCTCGCACAGCCGCGCCGCGACCTGGAGGCCATCGAGACCCGGCATGCGGATATCGAGCAGCACTACGTCCGGTTTGTGGGTTTCGATCAGCGCCAAGGCTTCTTCGCCATTGGACGCGCTGGGTTCCAGTACTCGATAACCCTCGATTTCATTGACCATGCGGCTCAATCGCTCGCGGGCCAGGGGTTCGTCATCAACGATCAGGACATTCATATAGCTCTGGCTTCCTGCGTGAGTCTCGCACAAGGATAGCGTAGACAGGTGTAGTGACGACCGTCACGGCGCTCCACGCTCAGACTGGCGTGCGGGCCAAAAAGTGCCGCAATTCGTGCGCCTATATTCGTCAGAGCTTGCTGAGTACCGTTGGAAGTCTGCCGATTGGCAACTTCTTCATAGGGATTGCTGACGCTCAATATGAACTCTCCCCCTTCATAGTTCGCTTCGACTGTTACAACGCCCCCTTCGACCCGCGGAGCAATGCCATAAATCAAAGCGTTTTCAAGTAATGGCTGCAAGGTTAGCTGGGGGATCGGCAAGTCATCGGGAATTGCGCTCACCCTCCAGTCCAACTGTAGACGCTCGCCAAGACGATATTGCTCAATCGATAAATATCGTTTTGCCAATGCCAGCTCTTCACCCCATGTCACCAGGCTGCCCGGCTTGGCCAGACTGGCGCGAAACAGGTCCGAAAGATCCAGCACCGCCTGCTCGGCCTTGACCGGGTTGCTGGCCACCAGACTGGCGATACTGTTGAGTGTGTTGAAGAGGAAATGCGGGCGGATGCGCGCTTGCAGCGATTCGATTCTGGCGCGCAGTTCGCCCTGTTGCTGCTTGCGCCACTGACTCTGCAGATAGAAATAGCGCAGCATCAGGGCCGACATGATCAGGGCAATCGTCGAGTAGCGCAGATAACGCTCGACCATGCCGCTGACCGAAATCCGCCCGGTAAGCTGACAGACATCGGTAACGGCTGTGCACAACAGCGTCAGGCCGACCACCAGAAGGCAACTGAGCATGCCTGCCAGCCCCGGCGTCAATCGCGCCAGCCAGGGCCGCAAGCCGCACAGCAGCGCCGCGGACAGTAGCACGATCCATTGCACGAACAGCGACATCAACGCCAGGCGTACCCAGTCGAAGCCGCTGCGCATCGGTTCCACCAGCACCAGAACCAGCACCAGCAGCTCCGCCAGCACGACGAGCACCAGCAATGCCTGCGGCAGGCACAGTTCAGGGAGGAAAAAGTCTTTGCCGGGCGCGGGCCGGGCGTCGTGTTTCACAGGTTCGATTCGCATGACTCCAGTCTCTGCCCTGGCCTCGTCAGCGGCAAGCTGTCCGGGGATAAATATGCATCAACCCTGTTATCATCGCGTTCGTTCTTGTGCCAGGTATCGGGCACGTCACTTTCCAGTCAGCAACGAGCGAATCCATGAGCACCGACAAGACCAACCAGTCCTGGGGCGGCCGCTTCAGTGAACCCGTCGACGCGTTTGTCGCGCGTTTCACGGCCTCCGTCACCTTCGATCAACGCCTGTATCGCCACGACATCATGGGCTCCATCGCCCACGCCACGATGCTGGCCAAGGTGGGCGTACTGACCGACGCCGAGCGCGATACCATCGTTGACGGCCTGAACACCATCCAGGCCGAGATCGAGGCTGGCCAGTTCGACTGGCGCGTCGATCTGGAAGACGTGCACATGAACATTGAAGCACGCCTGACCGACCGCATCGGTATCACCGGCAAGAAACTGCACACCGGTCGCAGCCGCAACGATCAGGTCGCCACCGATATCCGTCTGTGGCTGCGCGACGAAATCGATCTGATCCTCAGCGAAATCACCCGGCTGCAGCAAGGCCTGCTGGGCCAGGCCGAGCGTGAAGCTGAAACCATCATGCCCGGTTTCACCCACCTGCAGACGGCCCAGCCGGTAACATTCGGTCACCATATGCTGGCCTGGTTCGAAATGCTCAGCCGCGACTACGAGCGTCTGGTCGACTGCCGCAAGCGTCTCAACCGCATGCCGCTGGGCAGCGCGGCGCTGGCGGGCACCACCTACCCGATCGACCGCGAGCTGACCTGCACACTGCTGGGCTTCGAGGTGGTGGGCGGCAATTCGCTGGACGGTGTATCGGATCGCGACTTCGCCATCGAATTCTGCTCGGCTGCATCCATCGCAATGATGCACCTGTCGCGCTTTTCGGAAGAGCTGGTGCTCTGGACCAGTGCGCAGTTCCAGTTCATCGACCTGCCGGACCGCTTCTGCACCGGCAGCTCGATCATGCCGCAAAAGAAAAACCCTGACGTCCCTGAACTGGTTCGCGGCAAGAGCGGCCGTGTGTTCGGTGCCCTGATGGGCCTGCTGACCCTGATGAAAGGCCAGCCGCTGGCGTACAACAAGGACAACCAGGAAGACAAGGAGCCGCTGTTCGACGCCGCCGACACCCTGCGTGATTCGTTGCGTGCGTTCGCCGACATGATCCCGGCGATCAAGCCCAGGCACGCGATGATGCGTGAAGCGGCGCTGCGCGGCTTCTCGACCGCCACCGATCTGGCCGACTATCTGGTCCGCCGTGGTCTGCCGTTCCGTGACTGCCACGAAATCGTTGGTCACGCGGTGAAATACGGTGTGGAAACCGGCAAGGACCTGGCAGAGATGAGCCTGGAAGAGCTGCGTCAGTTCAGCAACCAGATCGAACAGGACGTCTTCGCCGTGCTGACCCTGGAAGGCTCGGTGAATGCCCGTAACCACATCGGCGGCACCGCCCCCGAACAGGTCCGCGCCGCCGTGATTCGCGGCCAGGAACTGCTGGCCGGGCGCTGAACAGACCCCGCACAGCCCCTGATGACGCGGAGCATTGGCACGATAGAAATCTCAAGGTTTTCATCGTTCCCATGCTCCGCGTGGGAACGCGCTTCGTGACGCT
This sequence comes from Pseudomonas sp. MEJ108, assembly GCF_030208985.1. Taxonomy (NCBI): domain Bacteria; kingdom Pseudomonadati; phylum Pseudomonadota; class Gammaproteobacteria; order Pseudomonadales; family Pseudomonadaceae; genus Pseudomonas; species Pseudomonas sp. MEJ108. Next base: position 43,004 of record NZ_JARVSW010000029.1, on the reverse strand, counting down.
CTGCGTCCTATTCTGAATGTGCGCCGCAGAGCGTCACAAAACGACCGTGTTCTCGTGCACCTATCATTCCTACAACTCTTTCAGCACCTGCCGATTTCCCTCCAGCGCACCCCGCCGCTATCATCCCCGCTTCTTGTGGGGGACTTATCCGATGCTCAATGGCCTGTGGCTTGGTTTTTTTGTCGTGGCGACGATTTCCGCGCTGGTGCAGTGGCTGGTGGGCGGCAACGCCGGCATTTTTGCCGCGATGGTCGAAAGTATCTTTGCCATGGCCAAGCTGTCGGTCGAGGTCATGGTGCTGCTGTTCGGCACGCTGACTCTATGGCTGGGCTTTTTGCGCATCGCCGAGAAGGCCGGCATCGTCGACTGGCTGGCCAAGGTTCTCGGGCCGCTGTTTCTGCGCCTGATGCCGGAGGTGCCGCCCGGCCACCCTGCGCTCGGGCTGATCACCCTCAACTTCGCCGCCAATGCCCTGGGGCTCGACAACGCCGCCACGCCGATCGGCCTGAAGGCCATGCGCTCGCTACAGGAACTCAACCCCAGCAAAACCGCCGCCAGTAACGCGCAGATCCTGTTTCTGGTGCTCAACGCCTCATCCCTGACCCTGCTGCCGGTAACGATTTTCATGTACCGCGCCCAGCAGGGTGCGCCTGACCCGACCTTGGTATTCCTGCCAATCCTGCTGGCCACCAGTGTCTCGACCATCGTCGGTCTGCTGTCGGTCGCGTTCATGCAACGTCTGCGTCTGTGGGACCCGGTGGTGCTCGCCTACCTCATCCCCGGCGCCCTGCTGCTGGGCACCTTCATGGCCTTTCTCGGCACACTGTCGGCGGCTGCGCTGGCGGGTCTGTCGTCGATTCTGGGCAACCTCACGCTGTTCGGCCTGATCATGATGTTTCTGATCATCGGCACGCTGCGCAAGGTGCTGGTCTACGAGGCCTTCGTCGAAGGTGCGAAGGAAGGTTTCGACGTGGCCAAGAGCCTGCTGCCTTATCTGGTCGCCATGCTCTGCGCCGTGGGCGTGCTGCGCGCATCCGGCGCGCTGGACTTCGGTCTGGAAGGCATTCGGCATCTGGTGCAGTGGCTGGGGCTGGACACGCGCTTCGTCGATGCGCTGCCGACCGCCATGGTCAAACCCTTCTCGGGCAGCGCCGCCCGTGCCCTGTTGATCGAAACCATGCAGACCCAAGGCGTGGACAGCTTCGCTGCATTGGCCGCTGCCACGATTCAGGGCAGTACCGAAACCACGTTCTACGTACTTGCCGTGTACTTCGGCGCCGTAGGCATTCAGCGCGCTCGCCATGCTGTGGGCTGCGCGCTGCTGGCCGAGTTTTCCGGCGTCGTGGCCGCGATCTTCGTCTGCTACTGGTTCTTCGGCGCGACCGCCTCCTGAAACATTACTGCGCCGGAACCTGAGGCGCAGATTCAGCGGGGGCTGGCTCTGCAGGCGCAGCCTCCTGCTTCTCCTGTTTCGGCTCAGTTGCAGGGGCTGATTCAGGTGTAGCCTCTTCGGCCGAGTCGCCGCCTGGCTTGAGCTTGATTATCCGTCCGGTAGGCCGCTTCACTGCCGGTTGATCATCGTCAGTGACCACAAAACGCAGCACGCCTATCATCTGGCCGTCTTCGGTCAGCACCCTCACCTGCCAGCGTCCTGTCACGTCCTCCGGGAAGTTCTGCTTGCGCGTCCAGGCGCGATAGCCTTCCTTGCGGCCGCCGTGGATATCCAGCGCGATGCGGTCCATCTCTTCGCCTTCATGCCACCACACATGGTAGATACGCTCGTCCAGGCCACGCGGCGCATTGATGGCGGTGTACGCATACAGGCCGCCGTTGCGCAGCTGCTTGGCGCTGATCAGCGAAATGCTGTCGCCCGGCGTACGGTTCTTGTTATCGAAGTCCGGGCTCACCGCCACTTCGGTCAACCACAGCGTCGCAGGCGGCACCCAGGAGCGCAGCAACCAGCCCGCCGCGCCGATGGCCAGGATGATGCTGATCACGGCCAGTGCGCTGCGCCAGGTATTGAGCGGGAAATTCGCCATCAGGCTGGGCGCCGACAGCAGCATCGCCACGCCCAGGGCCAGTTTGTAACTCTCGGCGGTGGTCAGGTGCAGGATGATCGGCAGTGCGGTCAGCAGTGCCGCGAACAGCGTCAGTGTGTGCAGCGTCATGAACAGCCAGCGCCTGGGCGCCAGCCATTTGTAGTAGAGAGGGTCGATGATCGAGATCAGCCCGGCGGCGCCGAGCACCGCAGTGAACACCGCCTGACCACTGTTCCAGGTGGTGGTGATGAAAAAGAACGGCAGCACGAAGAACAGGCTTTCCTGATGAATCATCTGCGTGCCGTAGCGCAGCAAGCCCTGCGGAATCTCGCGGCCCAGCGCCTTGTTAAGTAACCCGACCATGGTGTTTTCGACCATCAGCCACAGCCAGCTGATCAGCATCACCACCGCGATCCAGGTTGCCAGCCCCGCCTGGCGATCGACCAGAATGAAACTGGCGATACCGGAAACGAAACCAAACGCTGCAATGAGCCCCGGATAGCGCTGCATCAAGTTGAGCACGGGCGTCACATAGCGATTCACGTCAAGCATCGGAGGGGTCACTCGGTTCTGTTCATACAAAAAAACGCGCTGCGTAACAAACGCAGCGCGGAGCCTGCACCCTGGGTGCAGTTCGGCGTCAGGATTCTATGTGCTGCGTGCACGCCAGCGCCACAGGGCCAGCAGTGCGATGAAACCCAGTACCCCACCAATCAGCCAATACAGGCCGTCATAACTGAACAGCGGCTTTTCAATGCGCATGTAACCCGGCTGGGCTAGCAATTGGCGCAGCGCCTGATTGGCCGTCTCCAGCTTCACCGCCTTGATTCGCTTGGCGGGATCCTCGAAACGCCCGTTTTCATAATCGTTGAGCGCGCTCCAATAGTAGTCCGCCAGCGCGCTATTGCCTTGTGTAGCCCATGACTGCCGATCAATGGCGAGCTGTTGCAGCCGCGCAAACGTAGCGGGCTGCATGCCTTCTTTTTGCAGGCGCTCGACCAGGCCGCGAATGTCGCGCTCGGCTTCATCGGCATCATCACGCTCGACATCGGCGTTCAGGCTCAGAAACCCGACATCGCCAAACACTTCGCGCTCTGCAGAAGGCCCGTAGGACAAACTGTGTTTCAGGCGCAGCTCAGTGTAGAGCGTCCAGTCCAGATAGGCTTTGACCAGGTCCCAGGTTTCGTCGTGCTGGTCGTCGAGCTGCGGCTCGGGGTAGATCAGGTGCAGCTTGGCACTCTCGCCCAGCCCGCCGCGCTCGAGCTCGCGTCGCGGTTCGGCCGAGCCGTTGCCCTGTGCCAGTGGCGGGTGGTCGGTCGGGTCGGTGGGGGCGAGCTTGCCGTAGGTGCGCTCCAGATAGGCTGGCAGCAGCTTGTCCAGATCACCCACCACAATCAGCGTCATGTTGTTGGGGGCGTACCAGTTGGCGAAGACGTCTTCGATGTGCTCCAGCTTGATGCCGTCCACCTCGGGGCGTTCGGCGCATTTGAGGCCCAGCTCCACCGCCAGCTGGCTGCTGGCGCTGCGCCCGGAATCTCGTCGGTCAAGCAGGCGCTGCAAGTGGGAAAAGTGCCCGCCATCTTCGCGCTCGACCACGCGTTTGACGCCATCCAGCCGCGCCTGGCTCAGCTCGGTTTTGGTCATGATCTCCAGCAGCAGGTCGAGCACTTTGCGCTGGTTTCGCGCAGGCGCTTCGATCACGAAGGTGGTGTCGGCGTTGCTGGTGAAGGCGTTCCACTCGCCGCCCAGTGCCTGCATACGCTCTTCCAGCCCCCCTTCACCGCTGTCATCCACGCCGCTGAACAGCAAGTGTTCCAGCAGATGCGGCAGTTCCTTGTCCTGGCACGGGAAATCATCGAAGCCGATACCCACCACCAGGCGGATGGCGACATGACCCTTGTCGTCACCGGGTTTGAGAATGACTTGCAAACCATTGGGCAGCAGGTAGCCCTCGACCTGAAGACGGTCAAGGGCGAATGAGGGGAGTGAACCGAGGAGCAGACAAGCGAACAGCAGGCAACGCATAAAACAGCTTTCCTGGCGGGCCGGTATGTTTAACAGACTTCACCTGCGCCCTTACGTTCAGAGTGATCTGTCGGCCTCGACCTCGCTCGACAAGGCGCCTGTGTCAGCGGTTTCCAGCACCACGTAGGCGCTGCTGCAGAACAGCGAGTTCAGACGCTTCATGTCGGCAATCAGTTCCAGGTGCAGCGAACTGGTTTCGATACTCTGGACCACCTTGTTGCGCAGGCGGCTGACATGGGCGTGTGCCAGGCGTCGCTCCTCGGCCCTGAACTGACGCTTTTCGCGCAATAACTGACGGGCGCTCTCGTGATCGCCGCTGAGGAACACCGAGAGGCCCAGACGCAGGTTCGACTGTAATTGAATCTGCAGATCGGCAAGTTCTTCAAGACCGACTTCAGAGAACGACCGGCGATGCGCCGTCTTCTGCTGCTGGATCTTGCGCAGCATGCGTTCGATCAGGCCGCTGGCCAGCTCCAGGTTGATGGTCAGCTCGATGATCTCGGCCCAGCGCCGGTTATCGTGCTCGCCGAGGTCTTCACGCGGCATCTGCGCCAGGTACAGCTTGATCGCGCTGTACAACGCTTCGACGTCGTCGTTGAGGCGGCGCACTTCCTGGGTCACTGCGGTTTGCGTGCCGCGCAGCACCGCCAGCATCGAGGCGAGCATGCTTTCGATCAGATCGCCCATACGCAGGGTTTCACGCACTGCGTTGGCCAGCGCAAGGCTGGGCGTCGACAGGGCGGTCAGGTCCAGATGACGCGGTTTGGCCAGGCCGCCGACTTCGTTCTGTTGCGGCAGCAGATACGAACAGAGCCGCGCCATCGGAGCCACGGTAGGCAGCATGATCAGGCAGCGTACCGTGTTGTAGAGCAGGTGGAAGCCGATCACCAGTTCCTGCGGACTAAAGCCCAGCGTGTCGATCCAGGCAACCAGCGGATCAAGCACCGGAAAGATCAGCAACAGGCCGAACAGCTTGTACAACAGACTGCCCAGCGCCACCTGCCGACCGGCAACGTTCTGCATGCTGGTACTGAGGAAGGCCAGCAGGCCGCTGCCGATATTGGCCCCGATCACCAGGCCGATGGCCACCGGCAAGCCAATGACTTCGGTGCCTGCCAATGTCGCCGTCAGCAGCACTGCCGCCAGGCTGGAATAGGAGATCAGCGCGAACATGGCGCCCACCAGCGCATCCAGCAGCAGGTCGCCGGTCAGCGAGGCGAACAGCACCTTGACCCCCGCGGCCTGGGTGATCGGTGCGGCGGCCTCGACGATCAGCTGCAAGGCCAGCACGATCAGGCCCAGGCCGATACCGACCCGCCCCAGTTGACCGGCACGGGTCTGCTTGCGCGACAGGAAGAACACCACGCCAAGGAAGATCAGCAACGGCGACAGCCATGACAGATCGAAGGTCAGCACGCGAGACATCAAGGCGGTGCCGACATCGGCACCAAGCATGATCACCAGCGCAGGCGTCAGCGTCATCAGCCCCTGGCCGACAAACGATGTCACCAGCATGGCGGTGGCGTTACTGCTCTGCACCAGTGCCGTCACCAGAATGCCGGCGATGAACGCGAGCGGTCGTTTGGACATGTTCTGGCTGAGCACACGACGAAGTTGTGTACCGTAAACACGAAGGATGCCAGTGCGCACGATATGCGTGCCCCAGATCAGCAGGGCGACGGCGGATAGCAAATCGAGCAGGGTCAGCATGCGAAAAGCCCCCTGAGGTTTGCCCATACAGGCGATGAATTGAAAGATGCAGCGTGTAGCGAGCGGGGATGGGTGTAACGCTCTACTAAGCTTTTAGTCGGCCATGGGCCTTGGCGCCAGCATCGCACAGCGTGGATTTCATTGAAATAAAAGTGTCATAAATCAGTGCCCATTCGCGTCTCGTTCTTCACGCTCCCAAATGGGGATGCGCTTTGTAGCGCTTCGCGCCACGCTACACGCTCAAAATCGGACGCAGAGCGTCCAGAGCGGCATACCCACGCGGAGCATGGGTACGATGGTGTCCTTGAGAGCGCCTATCGTTCCTCACACTCCAGCGTGGGACTGCTCTTCGTGACGCTGCGCGTCATAACTCTGCGTCACGCCACACATTCAGGATCGGACGCAGAGCGTCCAGAACGGCATACCCACGCGGAGCATGGGTACGATGGTGTTCTTGAGAGCCGCTATCGCTCTCCGACGCAGAGCGTCGGCGCGATAATCGTGCGCCCTTCAGCAGCCATCAACGGAACCGGTCAACCTCGTGACGCAGTTCTGTCGCCAGGCCATTCAGCTCCTGGGCAGTGATGGCCAGATTGGACATGACCTGGCGCTGTTCGCTGTTGGCCATGGCGATGCTTTGCAGGTTGCTGCTGAGCATGGTCGCGGTGCTGCTTTGTTCTTGGGTGGCGGTGGTGATGGCGGCGAACTGGTGACCGGCCGAGCGGCTTTGCTCGTCGATCTGGGCCAGCGCGGAGGCCACTTTGGCGTTGAGCGACAGGCCTTCCTGCATCAGCGTATTGCCCTGCTGCATGGTGCTGATGGCGTTGCCGGTTTCCTGCTGGATGCTGGCGATCATGCCGGAAATCTCATCGGTGGCTTCACGGGTGCGCGAGGCCAGGCTGCGGACTTCGTCAGCCACCACGGCAAAGCCGCGACCTTGTTCGCCGGCGCGCGCGGCCTCGATGGCAGCGTTGAGCGCGAGCAGGTTGGTCTGGTCGGCAATCGAGGTGATTACCCCGACAATGCTGCCGATTTCCTGCGAGCGCTGGCCCAGCGTGTCGATGACTTTCGCGGTGCTGCTCAGCGAAGTGGCGATCTGTTGCAGCGACGAAGACGCCTCTTCCATCGAAGTACGACCGATGCGTGTCTGCTGGGCATTTTCCTGGGCCAGGCGTTCGGTATTGCCCATGTTGTCGGCGATGTTCATCGACGTGGCGCTGAACTCTTCGACGGCACCGGCCATGCTGGTGATCTCGCCGGATTGCTGCTCCATGCCCTCGAACGCACCGCCCGACAGGCCGGACAACGCATTGGCACGCGTACTGACTTCCTGCGCCGCGGTACGGATATGCGACACCATCGATGACAGCGCTTCGCTCATCTTGTTGAAGCTGCCGGACAGCTGCCCGATCTCGTCGTTGCTGGTCACATTCAGGCGTACGCTCAGGTCGCCCGCACCCAGTGCGTCGGCCTGGCGTACCAGTTCAGACAATGGGCGCAGCTTGCTGCGCAGCAGCCAGATGGCGCTGATCACGGCGATGAGCATGGCCAGCAGACTGCCGATCGCCAGTTGCGTGCCGACGTGCCAGGTCACTTCGCTGATTTCCTTGCGCGGCATGCTGGCGATGACGGTCCAGGGGCCGCCGGCGAACGGCTGGCCGACGCTGTAATAGTTGTCATCCCCGTCATCCCAGAACTGCGCCTTGCCTGGTTTGCTGGCAAGCTCGGCAACGGACTTGGCGGCACCTTCCAGGGATTTGACGCCCGCCGGTGGAACCAGCCAGGTGCCCTTGTCGTCGAGCAGCGCCAGCGAGCCGGTAGAGCCGATGCGGAAGCTCTTGAGGTTATCGAACTGGGTCTTCTGCGCATCGGTGTAATCGAACCCTACGAACAGCGCCGCAATGATCTTGCCGCTGCTGTCGCGGACCGGGCTGTACTGGGTCATGTAATAGCGATCGAACAGCACCGCTTTGCCGACATAGCTCTGCCCGGCGATCAGGCGCTCGTAGGCTGCGCCCTTGCGGTCCAGCACGGTGCCGATGGCGCGGGTGCCATCCTGCTTGCTCAGGGAGGTGCTGATCCGGATGAAGTCGTCGCCGCTGCGCACGAAAATGGTCGCGACGCCGGCGGTCATCGAGCGGAATTCATCGACTTCGGTGAAGTCGTTGTTCAGCGCGGCATCACGCAGGAACAGGCCTGGCGTGGACGTGCCCGCCACGGTGACCGGCTTGTCGGCTTGCAGGCTCAGGCCATCGGCGAAGCGTTTTTCGAACAGGCCACTCAGGCGCTGAGTGCTGTCGCGCAGCGTGCTGTGGAAAGTGTTGAGCTGGTCAGCGAGGAGTCTGGCTTCACTCGACATGTGCTCTTCACGAATGACCAGGTTGGACGCGTCCAGAGACCTCAACGCGAACAGGGTACTACCACTGATAACCACCGCCAGGATCACGGCCAGAGCAATACCAAGTTGCGAAGCAATTCGGGTACGAGGCTTGGACATAGAGACTCCGTGCCGAATGATTGGAGTCGCCGGGTCCGTGGCTTACCATTCAGCTGATAGATTTAGTTGGTGTTTTTACGCTATTTGAACGAGCAATCTTCAAGCAATGCTTCGGCCATCAAGGTCGTTACTTGAGAGCGGAGCGAGACATTTACAGATGATGGCAGTTCAATATTAAACTAAATTTTAATAGAGTACTTCAACTAACGGCAACTTCATGGCACCCACCTCCGCCTGAAGAAAATCGCTGAGGCGTCGCAACCGCTCTGCGCCGGGCCTCGTACGCGGCCAGACCAGATAATAGTTTTCGCCACTGAACACCGCCGTGCGCCACGGCAGGCTCAGACGCGCCTGCGCCACGTCCTCGGCGACCATCAGCAGATCACCCATCGACACACCGTAGCCGCGTGCTGCGGCAATCATTCCCAGCTCCAGGGTGTCGAACACCTGCCCGCCTTTGAGCGACACCTGATCGGCCAGACCCATGCGGTTCAGCCAGGTGCGCCAGTCACGGCGATCAGGGGTGGGATGCAGCAATTCTGCCTTTGCCAGCCGTTCCACGTCCCATGGCGGGTCCTGCAACAAGGTGGGCGCACCGACCGGAATCAGCAATTCGGGAAACAGCAGTGTGGCTTCCCAGTCCGACGGGAAATGCCCCTGGCTGAGTAGAATCGCGCAGTCGAAAGGCTCCTGGGTAAAGTCCACCGCATCGATTTCCATCCACGCGCTGGTCAGTTGCACTTCGTTGCCCACCTGCAGATGACGAAAACGGCTGAGCCGCGCGAGCAGCCAGCGCATGGTCAGGGTGGACGGGGCTTTCATGCGCAGAATGCCTTCTTCGGTCTGCAAGGTGCTGCAAGCGCGTTCCAGTGCCAGGAACCCGTCGCGCACGCCGGGCAACAGCGCGCGTGCCGATTCGGTGAGCTGCAAGTTACGCCCGTTGCGCTGAAACAAACGGCAGGCAAAGTGCTCTTCCAGGGTACGAATATGCCGGCTTACTGCACTTTGGGTGATCGAAAGTTCCTCGGCCGCGCGGGTAAACGAGGTATGCCGCGCAGCTGCTTCAAAAGCCCTTAGTGCGTAAAGAGGAGGGAGACTGCGAGGCATGAGGGCGCTTCCTGCGGACGATGAGCAGCCACTTTACTGCAAATTGCTTCAGATGAGTTTTAGTCATGCTGAGCATCGGATTTATCGTTTTGTGTTTAGCCGGGCAACTGCCCAGAATGCGTCGCTCAATCGTCCCTTTGCCGTAGAGCACCGTCACCATGCAGCATTCCGCCCTCAAAGAACTCTGGATCATCCTGCGCCTGGCGGGGCCGCTGATCGCGTCACAGATGGCGCACATGCTGATGGTCTTCACCGACACCGTGATGATGGGCAAAATCGGCCCGGAAGCCTTGGCCGGCGGTGGTCTGGGCGCTGCCACGTATAGCTTCGTGTCGTTCTTTTGCGTCGGCGTGATGGCCGCAGTCGGCACGCTGGTTTCGATCCGTCACGGCGCTGGCGACACCGAAGGCGCGACTCGTCTGACCCAGGCCGGTCTGTGGCTGGCCTGGGGCATGGCGCTGGTTGCTGCACTGTTGCTGTGGAACCTCGAACCCATCCTGCTGCAGTTCGGTCAGGCCGAAGCCAACGTGCACATGGCGGCTCAATTTCTGATCACCCTGCCCTTTGCCCTGCCCGGCCTGCTCAGCTTCATGGCATTGCGCGGCTTCACCAGCGCACTGGGTCGCGCGGGGCCGGTGATGACCATCAGCCTGGCCGGTGCGGCAGCCAACTTCGTGCTCAATTACGCGTTGATCCATCAATGGCTGGGGCTGCCCAGCCTGGGGCTGATGGGCATCGGGCTGGTCACCGCGATCGCCACCAACTGCATGGCCCTGGCGCTGGCGCTGCATATCAGGCTGCATCCGGCCTACGCCGCATACCCGATCAGAAAGGGGCTTTCGAAACTGTCACGCAGCCACCTGGGCGAGCTGTGGCGCCTCGGTTTGCCGATTGGCGGCACCTATGCAGTGGAAGTCGGGCTGTTCACTTTTGCGGCGTTCTGCATGGGCGCGATGGGCAGCACGCAGATGGCGGCGCACCAGATCGCCCTGCAGACCGTGTCCATGGCGTTCATGGTTCCGGTGGGGATGTCCTACGCGGTCACCATGCGTATCGGCCAGCATTATGGCGCGGGCAACCTGTTGATGGTGCGCATGGCCGGGCGTCTGGGTATCGGTTTCGGCGGCTGTGTGATGCTCATGTTCGGGCTGCTGTTCTGGCTGGCACCGCACCTAGTTATCGGCCTGTTTCTGGACATCAATGACCCGGCGTTCGCCGAGATCGTGGTACTGGCCACAAAACTGCTGGCGATTGCCGCCTTGTTCGAGTTTTTCGACGGCACGCAGACCATTGCCATGGGCGCCATTCGTGGGCTCAAGGATGCACGCACCACCTTCCTGATCGGCCTGGGCTGCTACTGGCTGATCGCTGCGCCTGCCGCGTGGTTGCTCGGCTTCTCTACCGATGCTGGCGCTTCAGGCGTGTGGTGGGGGCTGGCGCTGGGCCTGTTCTGCTCGGCCGTGGCGCTGACCTACGCATTTGAATGGAAGACGGCGCGGCTGTTGCGTCAGGACGCAGCCGGGTTGCCGGTGCCGGGCTGATCCGGTGCACCGTCACCCGGATCTGGAGGTATCGGCGTGTGCCACTTCCGAACGCAGATAGGTCACCAGTTCTTCCACCGGCAGCGGCCGGCTGATCAGATAGCCTTGCACCTGATTGCAGCCGAAACTGCGCAGCAACTCCAGTTGCCCGGCGGTTTCCACGCCCTCGGCGACCACTTCCAGGTTCAGGTTGTGCGCCAGATTGATCATGGCGTTGACCAGCTTGCGGTTCTCTTCGCGTAACTCCATCTGCCCGACAAAAGTCATGTCGATCTTGAGCAGCGCGATGGGCAGGCTGTTGAGGTGCATGAACGACGAATAGCCGGTGCCGAAATCGTCCAGCGAAAAGCGCACGCCCAGTTGGCGCAATGCGTCCATGGTCTGCCTGACCTGATCGCTGCGCCGCATGACCGCGGTTTCGGTCAGTTCGAACTCCAGCCAGCGCGCGTCGACATCGTGTTCCGCGATCAGGCGAGTCAAGGTCGGCAGCAACTGGCTGTCCTGAAACTGCCGGAACGACAGGTTGATCGCCATGTGCAGCGGGGCAAAGCCCTGTTCGCGCAGGGCCTGCATGTCACGCAGGGCGCGGAAGATGACCCAGTAGCCGAGCGGCACGATCAGGCCGCTTTGCTCGGCCAGTGGCACGAATTTGCTGGGCGGCAGCAGCCCGCGTTCCTGATGGCGCCAGCGCACCAGTGCCTCCAGGCCGACGACACGCCCGCTGTCCAGGCACAGGCGCGGCTGGTAATGCAGTTCCAGCTCATCGCGGCGCAAGGCACGGCGCAGTTCACCTTCCAGATCGGCGAGGCTGCGGGCGTTGCGATTGATGCGCTCGTCGAACAGGTGATAGGTGCAGCCCTGCATGCTCTTGGCCTGACGCATGGCGATATGTGCATGCCACATCAGCGGGTCGGCTTCGGGCTGGGCCTGGGAGTGAGCGATGCCCAGGCTGCAACCCAGCAACAGGCTTTCGCCATCGACCCAATAGGGTTCGGCCAGCACGTCGGTGATACGTTCGGCCATTTGCAGGGCGCGTTCGGGGGCTGTTCGGGTGTCGATCAACAAGGCGAATTCGTCGCCCCCCAGGCGGGCGATCTGATCACCGGCATCGAGCTGGTTTTTCAAGCGCGCCACCACTTGCAGGATCAGTCGATCACCGGCCTGATGCCCCAGTGAATCGTTGGCGCGGCGAAAATTGTCCAGGTCCAGATGCCCCAGCGCCACGCTGCCGCCTTCGCTCAGGCGAGCCGAGAGCAGCGCCTGAAACCCCTGGCGGTTGGCGATGCCGGTCAACGGGTCCTGGCCGACCAGACGTCGCAGGCTGTCTTCCAGGCGACTGCGCTCGTGGACATAGCGCAGGCAGCGCCGAAGCGTGTCGCCGGTCAAGGCGTCGCGCACCAGCCAGTCACTGACGCCGGTCGGCCCGACCAGCGGTTCGGCCTCAAACAGCACCACGGTAGGCAACAGACAGGCCCCGGTCCTGGGCTGCAGATCAGGCGTGGTCAGCAGCACGGTGTTGCGCTCGTTAGCGTAGCGGGCGCTGAAAACATCCCAGTTCGCGCCATGCAGAAGTATCACGTTGCTTCCCGGCGCAGTGAGGCAGCCGCTCAGCAGCGCCTGCCAGAAGGGCTCGTGCGCCAATAACAGCAATCGCAAGGGTTCGACAGGTGTAGGCAATCTAACTTCCTAAGTGCAAAGGAAAAACCGGTGGCCGCTCTCTCGCAGGAGCGCGACAAATACACGTATCGCGCGTCGCGGCGCAAATGTAACAAAAACAGAAGAATTAGATAGCTGTCACTGTCTGACGACGATGAGCACTGCACAAAACCGTGGGCCTGTTAAAATGCCCGACCTTTTTTACAGACGACTCTTCATACCGCCATGTCCCGACTCAATCCCCGGCAGCAGGAAGCCGTGAACTACGTCGGCGGCCCTCTTTTGGTGCTCGCCGGTGCCGGTTCCGGCAAGACCAGCGTGATCACCCGCAAGATCGCGCACCTGATCCAGAACTGCGGTATTCGCGCCCAGTACATCGTCGCCATGACCTTCACCAACAAGGCCGCGCGCGAGATGAAAGAGCGGGTCGGCACGCTGCTCAGAGGCGGCGAAGGACGTGGTCTGACGGTCTCGACCTTCCACAACCTGGGCCTGAACATCATCCGCAAGGAGCACACACGGCTGGGCTACAAACCGGGCTTCTCGATCTTTGACGAGACTGACGTCAAAGCGCTGATGACCGACATCATGCAGAAAGAGTATTCCGGCGACGACGGCGTCGACGAAATCAAGAACATGATCGGCTCGTGGAAAAACGACCTGATCCTGCCCGCCGAGGCGCTGGAAAACGCCCGCAACCCCAAGGAACAGACCGCCGCCATCGTCTACACCCACTATCAGCGCACGCTCAAGGCGTACAACGCGGTGGACTTCGACGACCTGATTCTGTTGCCGGTCAAACTGTTCCAGGAACACGCCGATATCCTGGAAAAGTGGCAGAACAAGGTGCGTTATCTGCTGGTGGACGAATATCAGGACACCAACGCCAGCCAGTACCTGCTGGTGAAGCTGCTGATCGGCACGCGCCATCAGTTCACCGTAGTGGGCGACGACGACCAGTCGATCTACGCCTGGCGTGGCGCGCGGCCGGAAAACCTCATGCTGCTCAAGGACGACTACCCGTCGTTGAAAGTGGTGATGCTGGAGCAGAACTACCGCTCCACCAGCCGCATTCTGCGCTGCGCCAACGTGCTGATCTCCAACAACCCGCACGCCTTCGAAAAACAACTGTGGTCCGAGATGGGCCATGGCGACGAGATCCGCGTGATCCGCTGCCGCAACGAAGACGCCGAGGCCGAGCGGGTGGCCATGGAGATCCTCACCCTGCACCTGCGCACCGACCGCCCGTACAGCGATTTCGCCATCCTCTATCGCGGCAACTACCAGGCCAAGCTGATCGAGCTGAAATTGCAGCACCACCAGGTGCCGTATCGACTGTCGGGCGGCAACAGCTTTTTCGGCCGCCAGGAAGTGAAGGACCTGATGGCTTATTTCCGTCTGCTGGTGAACCCGGACGACGACAACGCCTTCCTGCGGGTGATCAACGTTCCGCGTCGCGAGATCGGCTCGACCACGCTGGAAAAGCTCGGCAACTACGCCACCGAGCGCAAGGTGTCGATGTACGCCGCCACCGACGAGATAGGCCTTGGCGAGCATCTGGACAGCCGATTCACCGACCGCTTGCAGCGTTTCAAGCGCTGGATGGACGGGGTGCGCCAGCAGTGCGCGCAGAACGATCCCATCGCCGCGCTGCGCAGCATGGTCATGGACATCGACTACGAGAACTGGCTGCGGCAGAACAGCTCCAGCGAAAAGGCCGCCGATTACCGGATGAGCAACGTCTGGTTCCTGATCGAGGCGTTGAAAAACACGCTGGAGAAGGACGAAGAAGGCGGCATGACCATCGAGGAAGCCATCGGCAAGCTGGTCCTGCGCGACATGCTCGAACGTCAGCAGGAAGAGGAAGACGGTGCCGAGGGTGTGCAGATGATGACCTTGCACGCCTCCAAGGGCCTGGAATTCCCTTACGTGTTCATCATGGGCATGGAAGAAGAAATCCTGCCGCACCGCTCCAGCATCGAAGCCGACACCATCGAAGAAGAGCGCCGCCTGGCCTACGTGGGCATCACCCGCGCACGGCAGACCCTGGCGTTTACCTTCGCCGCCAAGCGCAAGCAGTACGGTGAAATCATCGACTGCGCGCCAAGCCGCTTTCTGGATGAGCTGCCCCCGGACGACCTGGCCTGGGAAGGCAATGACGACACCCCGACGGAAGTCAAAGCGGTTCGCGGCAACACTGCGCTTGCCGATATTCGCGCCATGCTGAAACGCTAGCCGACACCCTATTGATCATTTATTGCGCAATGGCGCAGCCAAGGAATTGAAGTGGAAGCACTGCACAAGAAAATTCGCGAAGAAGGCATCGTATTGTCCGATCAGGTGCTGAAGGTCGATGCGTTTCTCAACCATCAGATCGATCCGGCGCTGATGAAGGAAATCGGCGATGAATTTGCCCGACTGTTTGCCGACGCTGGCGTGACCAAGATCGTGACCATTGAGGCTTCCGGCATCGCGCCGGCAGTCATGGCGGGTTTGAACATGGGCGTGCCGGTGATCTTCGCCCGCAAGCACCAGTCCCTGACGCTGACCGAAAACCTGCTGACGGCGAGTGTGTACTCATTCACCAAGCAGGTGGAAAGCACCGTGGCAATCTCGCCGCGCCACCTGAGCAGCGACGACAACGTGCTGATCATCGATGACTTCCTGGCCAACGGCAAAGCCTCACAGGCGCTGATCTCGATCATCAAACAGGCCGGCGCCACGGTCGCCGGGCTGGGCATCGTGATCGAGAAATCCTTCCAGGGCGGCCGCGCTGAGCTGGACGCCCAGGGCTATCGCGTCGAATCCCTGGCGCGGGTCGAGTCCCTGGCCGGTGGGGTTGTGACGTTCAAGTAAGGCTCCCGAGGGCGGACGCAGAGCGTCCGGAAAGGCATACGACGCGGAGCGTCGCACGATAGTTGTGATGATCGTTCCTCACGCTCCAGCGTGGGAATGCAGGTCTCGACGCTCTGCGTCGTCAAGAGGACGCGGAGCGTCCGGAAAGGCATGCGACGCGGAGCGCCGCACGATAGTTGTGATGATCGTTCCCTACGCTCCAGCGTGGGAATGCAGTTCCCGACGCTCTGCGTCGTCAAGAGGACGCGGAGCGTCCAGAAAGGCATGCGACGCGGAGCGCCGCACGATAGTTGTGATGATCGTTCCCTACGCTCCAGCGTGGGAATGCAGTTCCCGACGCTCTGCGTCGTCAAGAGGACGCGGAGCGTCCGGAAAGGCATACGACGCGGAGCGTCGCACGATAGTTGTGATGATCGTTCCTCACGCTCCAGCGTGGGAATGCAGGTCTCGACGCTCTGCGTCGTCAAGAGGACGCGGAGCGTCCGGAAAGGCATGCGACGCGGAGCGCCGCACGATAGTTGAGGTTATCGTTCCGCATGCTCCAGCGTGGGAATGCCGTTCGTGACGCTCTGCGTCATAGCGTGCGTGCTTCAGCGCGGAATCCCCAGGGCACGCAAACGTCGGTACAGGGTGCGTTCGCTCAGCCCCAGCTCTCTGGCCAGTTCGCTGCGCGAGCCGTTGAACACCCGCAGCGCATGGGCGAGTTTTTCCAGGCCGTCGTCCTGCTGGCGGTACGTCACGCCACCCGCTTCGCCCTGCCCGCGTACTTCGGCGGGCAAATCCTGCACGCGAATCACGCCGTCATCGGTAAATAAACGGGCGCGCTCGAGTATGTTGCGCAGCTCGCGAATGTTGCCGGGGTAGCGGTACAGACTCAGCAACTTCATGGCCTCGGCGTCGACACGCGGCGCGGCGCCGGGCGCGATGCGTTGCAGCAGGCTGTCGATCAGCAGCGGCAGGTCGTCGCTGCGTTCGCGCAGGGCCGGCAGGCGAATCGGAAAGGCGCTGATACGGTAGAACAAATCCTGACGAAAGCTGCCGTCGGCGACCATTTCCCTGAGCGGTTTATGGGTGGCCACCACCAGCCGAAAATCCGAGTGCACCGTGCGCAGGCTGCCCACCGGACGAAAACTGCCCGATTCAATCAGCCGCAACAGCTTGACCTGCATGGCCAGCGGCACTTCGCCGATCTCATCAAGGAACAACGTGCCGCCATGAGCCGCTTCGGCCAGACCGGTCTTGCGCTGCAATGCGCCAGTGAACGCGCCCTTCTCATAGCCGAACAGCTCGCTTTCCAGCAGGGTTTCGGTAAGCCCGGTGCAGTCGACCACCACCAGCGGCCCGGCGGACCTGGCGCTGCTGGCGTGCAGTGCGCGCGCGAACAATTCCTTGCCGGTACCCGACTCGCCCTGCAGCAGCACGGGAATCTGCGCGGGCGCAGCGCGTTGCAGAGCGCCCAGCACTTCTTTGAACGCCGCCGAGCGCCCTACCAGCCCATGTTGCTGCGGCTGAACGGAGGCTACCGCCACCGAGCTCAGCCGCTCGACATAGGCGATGACCTCACCCTGATCGTCGAGAATCGGCCGCAGCTCCACATCCACATGCTCGGGGCCGCGCGGCGTGTGATGAATGTGCAGCAGACGCTCCGGGAGCCGTGTTTCATGGGCCTTGCGCATCGGGCAATGCTCACCGGCCTGATCGCACGGCACTGCAAACTGATGCGACACCCGATAACACTTCTCGCCCACATGCGGCGTGCCTTCGACGCCGAACTGGCGCTGGTAGGCGGTGTTGGCGGCAATGATGTTGTAGTCGGTGTCGAGCACGATGGTCGGTCGCAGATCGTGTTCGAGGTATGACACCAGCGACTGCATGCGACTGCCGGGAAAATCGGTGGCGATGAGGTTCATGGGGGCTCCTGTGGGCTGGGCGCAGCTTAACCTATCCGCCTGCCAGCTTGTGCCACGGACTGCCAAATGACTGCCAGAATGTGGCAGTCAGCGACCTGCGGCAGGCCATCAGGGTGTTTTGCAAAACCCAAAAACGCCCTGTGTTTATTAGCCTGAACAGGCTTTGCAGTGATTGGCATGGTTATTGAGACATCATGGCAACGACTGCCAACCGTCCGGCCTGGCCAAACGGGCCTTGAGGCGATTTACAGCCACGGGAATTGCACATGATTATCGGTGAAAAGCTTCATGTCGAAGCGCTCTTCGACACGCATACCTGGACCATCAGCTATCTGGTGATGGACCTGCACAGCAAGCAATGTGCGCTGATCGACAGCGTGCTCGATTACGACCCCAAGTCCGGCCGCACCAGAACCGAGTCTGCCGACCGCATGATCGAACGGGCGCAGGCGCTGGGCGCCTCGGTGCAGTGGATTTTCGAAACCCACGTGCACGCCGATCACCTCTCGGCAGCGCCGTATCTGAAACAGCGGCTCGGTGGGCAAATTGTCATCGGCAGCCATATCACTGCCGTGCAGGAAACCTTCGGCACGCTGTTCAACGCGCCGCCTGACTTTGCCCGCAATGGCAGCCAGTTCGATGTGCTGCTGGAAGACAACGCCTCGTTCGCCCTCGGCACGCTTGAGGTCAAGGCCATGCACACGCCCGGGCACACGCCGGCGTGCATGAGTTACCTGGTGCAAGTCGGTGATGCCACGGTCGCGTTTGTCGGCGATACGCTGTTCATGCCCGATTACGGCACCGCTCGGTGCGACTTCCCGGGTGCCGATGCGCGCACGCTGTATCGCTCGATCAAGAAGCTGCTGGCGCTGCCGCCGCAGACCCTGCTGTTCATGTGCCACGACTACCTGCCCAATGGCCGTGAGCTGAAATACATGACCACGGTTGCCGAACAGCGCGCCAGCAATATCCATGTGCACGACGGGGTGGATGAAGACGCGTTCGTCGGCATGCGCGAAGCCCGTGACGCGACGCTGGACATGCCGGTGCTGATGCTGCCTGCGGTGCAGGTCAACATGCGCTGCGGCCACTTTCCCGAGCCGGAAGACAACGGCGTCGTCTACCTGAAGATCCCGCTCAATGCCCTTTGACCGCTGCCCGCCTTGGGAAACCCTGTGATGAATGCTTCGACAACAACCTGTCAGATCCTGATCGTCGGTGCCGGTGCTGCCGGTATCGCCACTGCCGCAAGCCTGCTCGCCCGCGACGCCACCCTGCAGATCACCCTGGTCGACCCCGCCGATACCCATTATTACCAGCCCGGCTGGACCATGGTCGGTGCGGGGATCTTCACGCCGCAGTCGACGGCGCGCAGCATGGCCTCGCTGATTCCCGAAGGCGTGCAGTGGATCAAGGCTGCGGTGGCGACGTTCGAGCCGCAGCACAACACGCTGACGCTGGCTGACGGCCGCGTGCTCGGCTATCAGCAACTGGTGGTCTGCCCCGGCCTGAAGCTGGACTGGTCGGCTATCGACGGGCTGGTCGACACGCTCGGGGCCAATGGCGTGACCTCCAACTATCGCTATGACCTGGCGCCCTACACCTGGAAGCTGGTGCAGAACCTGCAACAGGGGCGCGCGCTGTTTACCCAGCCGCCCATGCCGATCAAGTGCGCCGGTGCGCCGCAGAAGGCCATGTACCTGTCCTGCGATCACTGGTTGAAAAGCGGCCGTCTCGCGCAGATCAATACGCAGTTCTACAACGCCGGTGGCGTGCTGTTCGGTGTCGCCGACTATGTGCCGGCGCTGATGAAGTACGTCGAGCGCTACGCCATCGACCTCAAGTTCAGCCATCGGCTGGTCGCCGTCGACGGGCCTGGCAAGCGCGCGACCTTCATCCGCACGCAGGCCGATGGCAGCAGCGAGACCGTCGAGCAAAGCTTCGAAATGTTGCACGTAGTGCCGCCGCAGATTGCCCCTGACTTCATCCGCAGCAGCCCGCTGGCCGATGCTGCGGGCTGGGTGGACGTCGACCCCGCCACGCTGAAGCACCGGCAGTTCGCCAATGTGCATGGCCTGGGCGATGCCACCAATACCAGCAACGCCAAGACCGCCGCAGCGGCACGCAAGCAGGCACCGGTGGTGGCCAACAACGTATTGGTCGCGCTGGGTCGTCGGAGTGAGTCCGCGGTGTATGACGGTTACGGCTCGTGCCCGCTGACGGTCGAGAAAGGCCGCATCGTGCTGGCCGAATTCACCTATGGCGGCAAGGTCGCGCCGAGCTTTCCGCGCTGGCTGCTGGACGGTCGCCAGCCAACCCGACTGGCCTGGTGGCTGAAAGCGCGAGTGCTGCCCGCGCTGTACTGGCATGGCATGCTCAAAGGCCGTGAGTGGCTGGCCAAACCGCAAAAGGCTGACACCCGGCATGGATGAGCATCAGTTGCTGGGCGTTGGCCTGGGGACCGTCATCGGCATGGTACTGGCGCTGACCGGCGCAGGCGGCGGCATTCTCGCTGTGCCGCTGCTGGTCTTCGGCCTTGGCCTGTCGATTGTCGAAGCCGCGCCGGTCGGTCTGTTGGCCGTCGGGCTGGCGGCGGGGATCGGTGCGGTACTGGGGCTGCGTCAGGGCATCGTTCGCTATCGCGCGGCCGGGTACATCGCGTCCATTGGTGTGCTGATTGCGCCTCTGGGCCTGTGGCTCGCTCATCGACTGCCCAATACGCCGCTGGCTTTGGTCTTTTCGGTCGTGCTGCTGTACGCCTGTGGACGCATGTTCATCAGGGCCAGCCGCGAATTGCGCCACGGAAAGCCGGCGCCGCGTGCGGAAATACTGCCCTGCGTGCTCAACCCGCTGCAGGGCCGCCTGCGCTGGACCATGCCCTGCCTGCGCGCACTGACGCTGACCGGCGTGGGCTCCGGGTTGCTGTCCGGGTTGTTGGGAGTGGGCGGCGGGTTCGTGATCATTCCGGCGCTGACCCGCTACAGCGATCTGGACATGAAAAGTGTCGTGGCGACGTCACTGGCGGTGATCGCCCTGGTCTCGACCGGCAGCGTCATTACCGCTTCGTTGAGTGGTGTTATGCATTGGGCAGTTGGCGCGCCGTTCGCGTTGGGTGCAGTCATCGGTCTGATCATCGGCAGACAAGTCGCCCGCTACCTCGCCGGCCCACGCCTGCAGCAACTGTTCGCTGTATGCGGCATCGTCGCCGCGTTCATGCTGGCGTTGTCCGTGCGATAACAGCACGAGGACGCAGAGCGTCCAGAAAGGCATTCCCACGCGGAGCATGGGAACGATAGCCGGAGGCTGGGCTTTAAAGCTTCTGCCAGACCTTCGGTTTGAAGAACAGCGTCTCGCCCTTCGCCAGGCCCACCAGGCTGTCGTGGTCTTTCACCACTTCGGCCTCGATCAGCTCATCCTGCCCTTCCACTTTCAAGGTGACCCGCGTCGTCGCGCCCAGCGGGCGGATGTCGCGGACTTCGGCGGCGTGGTGGTCTTCGATTTCCTGGCGGGACAGCGACACCTCATGCGGACGGAACAGCAGGTGACCTTCCGCGCCCAGGCTCAGGCGATTGGAGTCGCCGAGGAAGTGGTAGACGAAGTCGTTGGACGGGTTCTCGTAGACCTCGCCCGGCGAGCCGATCTGTTCGATCACGCCCTTGTTCATCACCACGATGCGGTCAGCCACTTCCATGGCCTCTTCCTGATCGTGAGTCACGAACACCGAGGTCAGGTTGATGTCTTCGTGCAGGCGCGCCAGCCAGCGACGCAGCTCCTTGCGGACCTTGGCGTCCAGCGCGCCGAACGGCTCGTCCAGCAGCAGCACCTTGGGCTCGACCGCCAGGGCGCGGGCCAGGGCGATTCGCTGGCGCTGTCCACCCGACAGTTGCTCCGGATAACGGTCGGCCAGCCAGTCCAGCTGCACCATGTTCAGCAGCTCATGGACCTTCTCGGCGATCCGCGTTTCGTTCGGGCGCTCGCGCTTGGGCTTCATGCGCAGGCCGAACGCGACGTTGTCGAACACCGTCATGTGGCGGAACAGCGCGTAATGCTGGAACACGAACCCGACGTTGCGATCACGCACGTCGTGGCCGGACACATCTTCGCCATGGAACACGATGCTGCCGTCATCCGGGGTTTCCAGGCCGGCAATGATGCGCAGCAGGGTGGTCTTGCCGCAGCCTGACGGGCCGAGCAAAGCCACCAGCTCGCCACTCTGGATGTCCAGACTGATGTTGTTCAGGGCCTTGAAGGCGTTGAAGTTCTTGCTGACGTTACGGACTTCGATCGACATGATTATTCCTCCGCCGCGTTATGGCGCAGACGGTTAATGCGCGATTCGCTCCACTGCTTGAGCAGCAGGATGAACAGCGCCAGGATCAGCAACAGGCTCGCCACGGCAAAGGCGGCAACGTGGTTGTATTCGTTGTAGAGGATTTCGACGTGCAGCGGCAGGGTGTTGGTGACGCCACGAATGTGCCCGGACACCACCGACACCGCGCCAAACTCGCCCATCGCCCGCGCCGTACACAGCACCACGCCATAGATCAGGCCCCATTTGATGTTCGGCACCGTGACGTGCCAGAACATCTGCCAGCCATTGGCGCCCAGCAGCCGTGCGGCTTCTTCTTCCTGAGTGCCCTGCTCCTGCATCAGCGGGATCAGCTCACGGGCAACGAAAGGCACGGTGACGAAGATGGTTGCCAGCACGATGCCCGGCAGGGCAAAGACGATCTGGATGTCGTGATCCTGCAGCCACGGCCCGAACAGCCCCTGTGCACCGAACATCAGCACGTAGACCAGACCGGCGATGACCGGCGACACCGAGAACGGCAGGTCGATCAGCGTGACCAGAATGCTCTTGCCGCGGAACGAGTATTTGCTCACACACCACGCGGCGCTGACGCCGAACACCAGGTTTAGCGGCACCGAGATCAATACCGCTATGACCGTCAGCTTCAGCGCCGACAGCGCGTCCGGTTCGAGGATTGCGGTAAAGAACGCGCCCAGACCGTTTTTCAGGCCCTGGGACACCACGATGAACAGCGGCAGGCCCAGAAACAGGACGAATACCAGCCAGCACAGGCCGATCAGGATGCGTCGCGATACCGCGCTGCCACGACGGGCGGCGTTGGCAGAGGCGGCGGCCGAGACAGATGAATAAGACATGTTCTGCGCCTCCTCAGGATGGGGTTTCAATGCGCCGCTGCAGCAGGTTGATCAGCAGCAGCAGAATGAAGGACACCACCAGCATCATCACGCCGATAGCGGTTGCGCCGGTGTAGTCGTACTGGTCGAGCTTGACCATGATCAGCAGCGGCAGGATCTCGGTTTTCATCGGCATGTTGCCGGCGATGAAAATCACCGAACCGTACTCGCCCACGCCACGGGCAAACGCCAGGGCGAAGCCGGTCAGCCAGGCAGGCAGCAACGCCGGGACGAGGATGTGGCGAAACACCTGTAGCGGACGCGCGCCCAGGCAGGCGGCGGCCTCTTCGACTTCGCGGGGGATGTCGGCCAGCACAGGCTGCACGGTGCGCACCACGAACGGCAGGGTGACGAAGGTCAGCGCCAGGGTGATGCCCAACGGGGTGTAGGCGATCTTGAAACCCAGATCAGCCGCGAACTGGCCGACCCAGCCGTTGGGCGCGTACAGCGCGGTCAGGGCGATACCGGCCACGGCGGTCGGCAGGGCGAATGGCAGATCGATCATCGCATCGATGACCTTGCGCCCGGGGAAGGTGTAGCGCACCAGCACCCAGGCCAGCAGTGTGCCGATCACCCCGTTGATGAGGGCTGCGTAAAAGGCGGTGCCGAAACTCAGCTTGAGTGCCGCGATCACGCGAGGGGCCGTGATGATGGTCCAGAACTGATCCCAGGTGAGCTGCGCGGCATGTACGAACATGGCGGCCAGCGGTATTAGCACAATCAGACTGAGGTACACCAAGGTGTAGCCCAGCGTCAGCCCGAAGCCGGGTATGACGGGGGAGATACGACGCGACATAAAAGTCCCTGGTTTCACTTGCACGAAGCCCGGAGGTTAATCCGGGCTGTTTGGCCAAACCTGTGATGCCGCTGGTGCGGCATCCTCATTCGGCTTATTGCGCCTGATAAATCTGATCGAACACGCCGCCGTCATTGAAAAACTTCGGCTGCGCAGTTTTCCAGCCACCAAAGTCTTTGTCGATAGTCACCAGATCGAGTTTCGGGAATTGCTTCTCGTACTTGGCGGCCACTTCGGCATCACGTGGACGATAGAAGTTTTTCGCGGCGATTTCCTGACCTTCCTTGCTGTACAGGTGCTTGAGGTATTCAGTCGCGATTTCGCTGTTGCCTTTCCGCTCGGCGTTCTTGTCGACCACGGCGACCGGAGGTTCGGCAAGGATCGACAGCGACGGTACGACGATGTCGAACTTGTCCTTGCCGCCGTCTTCTTTCAACGCCAGAAACGCTTCGTTTTCCCACGCCAGCAGCACGTCACCCTGACCGTTGTTGACAAAGGTGATGGTCGAACCGCGCGCGCCGGTGTCCAGGATCGGCACGTGCTTGAACAGCGTCTGTACGTATTCCTTGGCCTTGGCTTCGTCACCGCCGCCCGCCTTCAGGCCGTAGGCCCAGGCGGCCAGGAAGTTCCAGCGCGCACCGCCCGAGGTTTTCGGGTTGGGGGTGATCACCGAAACGCCTTCCTTGGTCAGGTCGCCCCAGTCCTTGATGCCTTTCGGGTTGCCCTTGCGCACCAGAAACACGATGGTCGAGGTGTACGGTGTGCTCGCGTCCGGCAGGCGGGTCTGCCAGTTTTCCGGCAGGGTCTTGCCGAGCCTGGCGATTTCGTCGATGTCACCGGCCAGTGCCAGGGTCACCACGTCGGCACGCAGGCCGTCGATCACGCCACGCGCCTGCTTGCCCGAGCCGCCGTGAGATTGCTTGATCTCGACCTTGTCGTCCGGGTGGGATTTTTTCCAGAAATTGACGAATTCTGCGTTGTAGTCCTGATACAGCTCGCGGGTCGGATCGTAGGACACGTTGAGCAGTTCGTAATCCTTGGCGACAGCCGAACCTGCGAAAACAGCACTGGCGAGAGCCGCCAGCGCAAAACGGCGAATGGACATAGATTGAAGCTCCTGGAAATACGGTGTGTTGGCTTTTTTGATTTCTTCTTGGCGCGTCAGAACGGCATCCGCACGGGCGCGCTGCTTTTTTTCAGGGGGGTATCAGGAGTCAGGATGAAACCCTCCGGTTGACCAGTCGGGTGATTGCCGCTTCAGTTCTGCTTGGCAGGGTTCTGCAAACGAAACTTTTCCTTGCGCTCGATCTGCACCACCTGTGCGTTGTGCACGGTGATTTCGACGGCACCAAAACGCAGGTCACGCAACGCACTCTGAATTTCACGCAGAATGGCTGCTTCGTCCTGACCGTCAACACTACGTAGAGATGCGCTCATTGTCTTATTCCTTGAGAAGTGAGAGGCCGGCCTTCGCGACTGGGGGCGATGGCGTATGGCGGTGAGGCAATAATAGTGAGGTGCGGATATTCTTAAAAAGACTATTTAAGAATGCAGATATAACCAAAAAGACTTTAGAGCGGCGTGAGTCTGTCAGGGTGCATTGCACACCCGGACGAGCGTTGTCAGAGAGGGCTGAACTAGTTGAACGCGGGCGCGTGCGTCCAATCAATCGATTGCGCCGCCATGGGCCGGGCAAACCAGTAGCCCTGGCCCAACTCACAACCGTTGCTTAACAGAAATGAAGCCTGATTGGCGTGCTCGATCCCCTCGGCCAGGACACGCATGCCCAGGCTCGAAGCCAGCGCGATGACCGCCCTTACAATCGCGATGTCATCCACATCGCCCGGCAGCCCGGCCACGAAACCCTGATCGATCTTGAGCTTTTGCACCGGCATGCTCTTGAGCCGCAGCAGCGATGAGTAGCCTGTGCCGAAATCATCGATGGCCAGGCTCAGGCCCAGTTCACGCAGGCGATGCAATTGCTCGATGGCCTGTTCAGGGTCCTCCATGACGGCACTTTCAGTGACTTCCAGCTCAAGAAATGCCGGATCGAGGCCGGTCTCGTTCAAGACCTCAGCCACTTGCCGATCGACATCGCCACGACTGAACAGACGGCTGGATACATTGACCGCGACGGACGCAATCGAGACGCCTTCTGCCAGCCAGGCCTGCATCTGCCGACAGGCGGTATTCAATACCCAGGCATCGATATCGGCGATGAGCCCGTTCTGCTCGGCAATCGGGATGAAATCGCCGGGCGACACCATGCCACGGGTCGGGTGCTGCCAGCGCACCAGCGCTTCGACCGCGCAGATACGCCCGGTCACCAGGTCGTAAACCGGTTGGTAGAAGACCCGCAATTCGTCCTGCTCGATCGCCTGACGCAACTCGCTGGCCAGTTGCACCCGTTGCTGGGCTTGGGCGGTCAGCTCTTCGGTGTACAGCGCAAACCCTTCGCGGCCATCGGTCTTGGCCTTGAACAGCGCCGAATCGGCATTGCGCAACAACTGCTCGGCAGTCAGCGCATCACCGGGAAACAGGCTGATACCGATACTGGCAGTGACGAACAGCTGGTGCCCGGCAATGGGGTACGGCGCTTTGAAGGCATTGATCACCTGCTGCGCGAGCGCTGCGGCATGCACCATGTGTGTACAGTTTTTGACCAGCAGCGCGAATTCGTCACCGCCCAGCCGCGAGACCGTCATGCCGCTGTCGGCCAGCGCATTGAGACGTTCGGCAGCCGCCTTGAGCACTTCGTCGCCGATGTTATGGCCAAGGCTGTCGTTGATGTTTCTGAAGTTGTCCAGGTCGACCACCAGCAGCGCACAGCCGCGCCTGCTGGAGCGCGCCGAGGTCAGCGCCTGGCTGATCCGGTCGGTCAGCAGCAGACGATTGGGCAACTCGGTCAGCGCATCGTAATGGGCCAGTTGCGCCAACTCCTGCTCGGAGCGCTTGATGGCCGTGATGTCGGAAAACACCGCGACAAAATGCCTGGGCTGCCCGTCCTCACCCTTGATGCTGCGGATGGTTTGCCACTGCGGATAGATCTCGCCGCTTTTGCGTCGGTTCCAGATCTCGCCGCTCCACTGCCCGGCACTCTGCAGCGAGTGGTACATCTGCCGATAAAACTCGGGGCCATGACGACCGGACTTGAACTTGCTGGGGTTGAAGCCAAGCACCTCGTCGGCCTGATAGCCGGTGATGTCTACAAACGCACGATTTACATGGACAATGCGTCCTTCGGCATCACTGACCAGTACGCCCTCACGCGTGCTGTCGAACACCACCGCCGCCAGCAGCAGCCGGTCATAGTCCTGCTGTTGACGCTCGAACTGCGCTTCGCCGCCGACGATGGCCTTCAATCTGTCACGTGCAATAAAGATCATGACGGTACTGAGCAACGCCCAGCCGTAACCGATCATCTGTTGTCCGACGGCCAGTCGAGCCGGATCCTTGACGAAAAAAGACAGCAGGGCGCTGCCTGTCGCGAACCACAGAATCGACAGTAGCCCATACAGAACGGCGGTTCGCAGCGCGTTACGGGAATAATCGGACATAAAAAAGCGGGCCTTGAGAAAGGTCTGGATTATAAAGCAAGAAACATCCTGCGACGCTTATGTGCAAGGGTGACTGGTTTTCTGAGCAATGTCAGTGATAATGCTGTTGCGACTTTTTTCTTCACAGGTTTTCTACGAGGGCCAAACAGCCTATGTTGTACAACGGTTTGCTCGACCTTTCCGTCTGGCAGTTAATAGCGGTCACGCTGGTCATGACCCATGTAACGATCATTGGCGTCACGGTCTATCTGCACCGCTATTCAGCCCACCGCTCACTTGAGCTCAACGCGGGTCTGAAACACTTCTTCCGCTTCTGGCTGTGGCTGACCACTGCCCAGAATACTCGCGAGTGGACAGCCATCCACCGCAAACACCACGCAAAATGCGAAACTGTCGATGACCCGCACAGCCCGGTCGTCAAGGGTCTGTCCACCGTGCTGCGCAAGGGCGCCGAGCTGTACCGCGAGGAAGCGCAGAACCAGGACACCCTGCGTATCTACGGCAAGAACTGCCCGGAAGACTGGATCGAGCGCAATCTGTATTCGCGCTACAAGCTGCTGGGCATCGCGCTGATGGCGGTGATCGATGTGGCGCTGTTCGGTGTCCTCGGTATCACGGTCTGGGCCGTGCAGATGATGTGGATTCCCTTCTGGGCTGCCGGCGTGGTCAACGGTCTGGGTCATGCGGTCGGCTATCGCAACTTCGAATGCCGTGATGCGGCCACCAATCTGGTGCCGTGGGGCATCGTGATCGGCGGCGAAGAGCTGCACAACAATCACCACACCTATCCCAACTCGGCCAAGCTGTCGGTCAAACCCTGGGAATTCGACATGGGCTGGGCGTGGATCAAGGTCTTCAGCTTCCTGCGTCTGGCCAAGGTCCAGCGGGTCGCGCCTATTGCCCATCGGGTCGAAGGCAAGGGCCACATGGACATGGACACCGCGATGGCGATCCTCAACAACCGTTTCCAGATCATGGCGCAGTACCGCAAGCTGGTGATCGCGCCGCTGGTTGCCCAGGAACTGGCCAAGGCCGACGAGTCGGTGCGTCATCAGTTCCGCCGCGCCAAGCGCCTGCTGTCGCGTGAGACCAGCCTGCTCGATGACAAGCATCACCTGCGTATCCAGACCATGCTGGAACACAGCCATGCGCTGAAGGTGATCTACGAAAAACGCCTGGCCTTGCAGCAGATCTGGGTCAAGACCAGCAGCAACGGTCACGACATGCTCTCGGCCATGAAAGAGTGGATTCACGAGGCCGAAGCCAGTGGTATTCAGTCCCTGCGCGAGTTCGCCGACCAGCTGAAAACCTACTCGCTACGCCCCGCCCACGCTTGAACCGTTGATCGGCGCGCCTTCCCCTGGCGCGCCGGTCCCGGAACTTATCCCCTCCCCCTCTATCTCATCAACTTTCCCGCCAATCGGGACAGGGCGCCTCACTGGCCGTAAACGCTTGAGATGGTTCTTATGGAAAAGCAGCCTCCCACCTCCCTACCCGGCACACCGATCACTGATATGCCCGCAGCCGCAGAAACCCTGTTAGCCCTGATGCACGCTCAGGCAGAAGTCGCACGCCTGAGCGAGCGTGAACAATTGTTCAGCTCGTTGCTGGTGAGTGTGAACGCTGTTTTGTGGGCGTTCGACTGGGAAACCCAGCACATGATCTATGTCAGCCCGGCCTACGAGCGCATCTTCGGTCGTTCGGCGGGCCTGCTGCTGGCTGACTACAGTGAGTGGCGCGACAGCATCTACCCCGATGACCTGAACTACGCTGAGCGCAGCCTCAACGAGGTTATCGAGAAAGGCTCGATCGAGGATCGCGAGTACCGGATCATTCGTGCGGACGGCGAAGTGCGCTGGCTCAGCGACAAATGCTTCGTCAGCCATCGCGCCGACGCCAGCC
This sequence comes from Pseudomonas sp. MEJ108, assembly GCF_030208985.1. Classification (NCBI taxonomy): domain Bacteria; kingdom Pseudomonadati; phylum Pseudomonadota; class Gammaproteobacteria; order Pseudomonadales; family Pseudomonadaceae; genus Pseudomonas; species Pseudomonas sp. MEJ108. The sequence continues at coordinate 14,203 of NZ_JARVSW010000029.1, read as the reverse complement.
AGCGTCTGATCGTGGTGGGCATCGCCGAAGACATCACCGAGAAGAAGCAGCTCGAGAATGAGCTGCAACGCCTGGCGACCACCGATGTGCTGACCCAGAGCAGCAACCGCCGGCACTTTTTCGAATGCGCCCAGCGCGAGTTCGAACTGGCTCGCCTCAATGGCACGCCGCTGGCGTTTCTGCTGCTGGATATCGATGACTTCAAGCTGGTGAACGACACCTACGGCCATCAGGAAGGCGATACCGTGCTGCAACGCATCGCCGAAAGCGGTCGTTCGGCATTGAGGCGGGGTGACTTGTTCGGGCGTATCGGTGGCGAAGAGTTCGCTGCGGTATTCCCCGGCTGTGCGCCGGACATGGCGATGCAGATCGCCGAGCGCCTGCAACGCGAGATCCAGCGTCAGAACTTCCAGTCCGCTGGCACCACCTTCAGCATCACTGCCAGTCAGGGCCTGACCAATCTGGGCCCGGACGACCCAAGCCTCGAAACCCTCTACGGCCGCGCCGACGCCGCGATGTATCAGGCCAAGCGCCAGGGCAAGAATCAGATCGTACTGGTCTGAAATGCTTTCCCGAATGTAGAAACCACGACTGGCCCCTTCGCGAACAAGGCGTACTGCCGCCCTTTCAGTTGGAGTACATACACCTGTGGGAGTCTGCGGTGCCCTGTAGGAGCGGACTTGTCCGCGAAGAGGCCGGTACAGTCGATGGATTTTCTGCGTCAGGAATGTAGCCTTCGCGAACAAGTTCGCTCCTACGGGAGTACGCGGTGCCCTGTAGGAGCGGACTTGTCCGCGAAGAGGCCGGTAAAGTCGATGGATTTTCTGCGTCAGGAATATAGCCTTCGCGAACAAGTTCGCTCCTACGGGAGTACGCGGTGCCTTGTAGGAGCGGACTTGTCCGCGAAGAGGCCGGTAAAGTCGATGGATTTTCTGCGTCAGGAATACCGCCTTCGCGAACAAGTTCACCTACGGGAGTGCGCGGTACCTTGCTCGCGAAGGCGTCAGTGGGGCTTTTACTTCTCGGGCGGACCCTGAACAGCGTCTGCCTGATCCTCAAGTGCAGCAGGCGCTTCAGCAGGTGCCTCAGGTGCCAGGTCGAGCAGATCAGGCTCGTCGTCGACCGCCTCGGCAGCCACCTCAGTTTCGCTAGACAGCGGCCTCAGCAAACTCGGATCCGTCACCCCAGTCAGCTTCTTGCGCAAGCGCTGCAAGTCACCGACGCTCAGCTTCAACAGCTTGGCCGATTTGGTCTTGATCAGCGTGGTCACACTTTCTTCCTCGCCCAGACGCGCCATCTGCCCCGCCAGGTTCATTGTCAGCACTTCGCGTGTGTAGATGCCGGTGTTGTACTGATACACCGCAGCGATCAGCTCACGCAGTTCCAGCGGCAAACGCCAGCGGGTGCGCAGAGCAGAACCGAAGGCCGCGGAGTACTGCTCCAGAGACTGCCCGATCACCTGCTCATCCAGTTGGCCGCCAGCCAGCAGCCACTCCTGCAGACAACCCAATACCGCCAGATCGCCCAGCGACTGCAGCAGTCCGGCGCTAAAACAGCGCTCCGCATCCAGCTCCAGCATGCCGCCCAGGATGCGCGCGTAATCAGCCGTGCGCTGCGACAGGGTCCACAGCTCATGGGCCTTGGCCAGCAACGCGTCGTCGGTCAGCACCGCCATACGCTTTTTGCCCAGACCGGACGCGATATTGGCGCCCTGCACCGGCCCGAGAACGGCCAGCGCTCCGCCCATGGTCTGAATCGGCTTGCCCAGATGCTGCGCCGCCGTGTTGGCGGCTGCGATCAGTACTGCGGTGATGTGCGGATCGTTGCGCAGTTCCTGCTCCAGCAGGGCGGCGTCGATGCCGCTGGCGGTCTGGCTGAGCGTCACCGCCGTGGCGACATCGACGAACAGCGGCGCGCCATCGGCTATGTCGCGGCGTTTGTCGAGAAACTTGGTCAGGGTCAGACCCGGCGTCAGCGCGGGCACCGCACCTGCAACCGGGGCGCTGCGTTCCAGCAACAGGCCTTCAAGACGCTGGCGCAGCCCTTCGGTATTCAGTGGTTTGGTCAGGTAGGCAGTCGGCGCCAGCGGCACGACTTCGCGCACGCTGGCGCTGTCATTGCGATTACTGATCAGAATGAACGGGATGGCGGGCTGACGACGCAGATTGCGCACGCCGCGCAGCAGGCTCAGGCCATCGATCCCCGGCAGCTCGCGGGCGGCGATGATCAAATCCGGCAGGTGTTTTTTCATCCACTCGACGGCCTGTTTACCATCGGTGCACATCTCCAGCTCGATATCCGCACGCACGCCCAGCACCAGGTCGCTGAGCGTCTCGCGAACCCACGGATCAGACTCGGCTATCAGTACGCGAGGAACGGCGGGCAAAACTACAGCGGTCATCATGACTCTCCGATGTCAATGCGACCACCTTAGCCAATGCAAACGTCCGGATATACCCAAAACAGCGAAATACCCCGCTCCAAAGCAAAAAAAACCCGTCGAAACGGGCTTTTTTTGTCTGTTTGGTCATAAATTAATCAATTCATGACTTCACACTTTTTACGCGATTTCAGCAAAGCATTCGTCAAGAATGGCCAGGCCGCGTTTGAGCAATTCGTCTTCGGCGGTCAACGGCACCAGCACGCGCAACACGTTGCCGTAAGTACCGCAGGACAACAGAATCAGACCCTTGTCACGCGCCTTGGCAACCACCTGAGCCACTGCAGCGGCGTTAGGCTTGTGCGAGTCGCCGTCTTCGAACAGCTCGACAGCGATCATCGCACCGAGCGCACGCACTTCACCGATAACCGGGTACTTGGCCTGCATCGCCTTGAGCGAGGTCACCAACTGCTCACCAACCGCCTTGCAGCGCTCCAGCAAGTGCTCTTCTTCGAAGATGTCCAGCACCGCCAGTGCCGCAGCACAGGCTACCGGGCTACCGGCATACGTGCCGCCCAGACCGCCGGGTGCGATGGCGTCCATGTACTCAGCCTTGCCGCACACGCCCGCCAGCGGGAAGCCGCCTGCGATGGACTTGGCGAAGGTGGTCAGGTCAGCCGCAACGCCCATCTGCTCCATCGCGAAGAACGTGCCGGTACGGCCCGCGCCGGTCTGCACTTCGTCAGCGATCAGCAGAATGCCGTGCTTGTCGCACAGTTCGCGCAGACGCAGCATGAAGGCCTTCGGCGCCACATAGAAACCACCCTCGCCCTGGACGGGTTCGATGATGATCGCAGCGATGTCCTTGGGCTCGGCGTCATTCTTGAAAATGCGCTCGATGCTGGCGATGGAATCATCCACGCTCACGCCATGCAGCTCGCACGGGTACAGCGCGCGGAAGATACCGCCTGGCATCAGGCCCATGCCGGCCGAGTACGGCACGACCTTGCCGGTCAGGCCCAGGGTCATCATGGTGCGGCCGTGGTAAGCGCCGGTGAAGGCGATAACGCCCGCACGACCCGTCGCAGCACGGGCGATCTTCACAGCGTTTTCCACTGCTTCGGAACCGGTGGTCACCAGCAGAGTCTTCTTGTCGAAATCGCCTGGCACCTTTGCGTTGATTTTTTCGCACAGCTCGACGTAAGGCTCGTAGGCCAGTACCTGGAAGCAGGTGTGGCTCAGCTTGGTCAGCTGTTCTTGCACGGCAGCGATGATCTTCGGGTGCAGGTGACCGGTGTTCAGCACGGCAATACCGCCGGCGAAGTCGATGAACTCACGACCTTCCACGTCGGTAACGGTCGCGTTCTTCGCCGAAGCAGCGAAGATCGGGTGGATCTGACCAACGCCACGCGGGACGGCTGCATGGCGGCGTTGCATCAGGGATTCGTTAGTCTTGCTCATGTATTCCTCATTCGCCGCTCATCGGTCGGCGTGGGTCAAGGATCAAGCGGACCGGATCAACTGCGGCAGCATACGATGATCGACTGCTGCAGCCTTCAGGCCACCAGGAAACTGCGGTGCAACAAAAGCCGATGACACGTCGCTCTCGCGCGCCATCGGCTGCAATACCCACGTGTCGGTCAGACCGACAGGCAGAGGTATTTGATTTCCAGATAATCTTCGATGCCGTACTTGGAGCCTTCACGGCCCAGGCCGGACGACTTGATACCGCCGAACGGTGCCAGTTCGTTGGAGATCAGGCCGGTGTTGATACCCACCATGCCATATTCCAGCGCCTCGGCGACACGGAACACGCGGCTCATGTTCTGCGCGTAGAAGTACGACGCCAGACCGAACTCGGTGTCGTTGGCCATCGCAATCACTTCGGCCTCATCCTTGAAGCGGAACAGCGGGGCCAGCGGACCAAAGGTTTCTTCCCGGGCCACGGCGGCATCTTTCGACACGTTGACCAGAATGGTCGGTTCGAAGAACGAGCCTTCCAGGCTGTTGCCACCGGTCAGCACGGTTGCGCCCTTGCTGACGGCGTCGGCGATGTGCTCCTTGACCTTGGCCACCGCCTTGTCGTCGATCAACGGGCCGGTGGTGACGCCTTCTTCCAGGCCGTTACCGATCTTCAGCTTGCCGACCGCCGCCTTGAGCTTCTCGGCGAACGCGTCATACACCGCGTCCTGCACGTAGATGCGGTTGGCGCACACACAGGTCTGGCCGTTGTTGCGGTACTTGGAGATCATCGCGCCTTCGACCGCCTTGTCGAGGTCGGCATCGTCGAACACGATGAAAGGCGCGTTACCGCCCAGCTCCAGGGACACCTTCTTGATGTCCTTGGCGCACTCGGCCATCAGCTGGCGACCAATGTCGGTCGAGCCTGTGAAGGACAGTTTGCGCACGATCGGGTTACCGGTCAGCTCGGCACCGATATCGCCTGCGCTGCCGGTCACCACGCTGAACACGCCAGCCGGGATACCCGCACGCTCGGCCAGTTCAGCCAGGGCCAGTGCCGAGAACGGCGTTTGCGACGCAGGCTTGAGCACCATGGTGCAGCCCGCCGCCAGTGCCGGGCCGGCCTTGCGGGTGATCATCGCCGCCGGGAAGTTCCACGGGGTGATCGCTGCAGTCACACCAATTGGCTGCTTGAGCACGATCAGGCGCTTGTCCGGCTGGTGACCAGGGATCACGTCGCCATAGACGCGCTTGGCTTCTTCGGCGAACCACTCGATGAACGACGCAGCGTAGGTGATCTCGCCCTTGGCTTCGGCCAGCGGCTTGCCCTGCTCCAGCGTCATCAGCAGACCCAGATCGTCCTGGTTCTCGATCATCAGCTCGAACCAGCGGCGCAGCTTGTTGCCACGCTCCTTGGCAGTCAGCGCACGCCAGGCCGGCAGCGCCTTGTCAGCCGCCTCAATCGCCCGACGCGTCTCGGCTGCGCCCATTTTTGGCACAGTGCCGAGGATCTCGTTGTTGGCCGGGTTGTTGACCTTGATCGACTGACCACCGTCCGCGTCCAGCCACTGGCCATTGATGTAGGCCTGCTGGCGGAACAGTGTGGAATCTTTGAGCTGCATGTCGGCCTCCTAAACAGCATCGCCCGACAGGCGACGCGAACAATTGATATCGATGCACCCCATTTGGAAGCCATCGTCAGGAAAACATTCCATCGGGTTCCAGCGCTGCGCAACGCATGAAGGCAGGAAGACCGAACAAGAGCGTTTGAAATCTCAAACGAATCCTAGGCATTGCGGGGGGAAAGGACAATAGCCCGTTCGAAAAAAAGAACGGACGCAGGAAGGTGTGTGGTTTTCTGATCAGCGTCGAGCCGCGACGCAGAGGCATCTTCCCTATGCGGTGGAGTCAGGCGGCCCTGCCCTTCAACGTGAACAGGCTCAACCCCAGACCAATAAACGACGCGCCAAACACCCGATTGACGTTCTGGCGCCTGCGGGCCGAATTGAGATGGCGCTTGAGCGTCTGTGCCAGCAGCACATAAAAGACGTGAGCAACCACAGAGCAGCCGGCGAAGGTCACGATCAACACGCCCGTCTGCTCCACCTGAAAGGTGCCGGGCTGGATGAATTGCGGCAGAAACGCGATGAAAAACAGGATTGCCTTGGGGTTGGTCAGCGCCACCGAGATGCCTTTGATAAACAGGCTGCCTGTGGACACCGCTTTGGGCACGTTGGCCAGCGCATCGAATGCACTGCGCGCGCTACGCCACTGCTTGATCCCCAGATAAACCAGATACCCCGCGCCTGCGATTTTCAGGACCAGAAAGGCACTGGCGGACGCTACCAGAATCGCGCCCAGCCCGGCCGTTACCGCCGTGGCAACCACGATCAACCCCAAGGCGTTGCCGAGCGAACCGACCATCGCCCTCGCCGGCCCGTGGGTGATTGAATTCGACAGCGCCATGATCACCGCAGGCCCCGGCGTGAGCGTAACGAACAAGGCAATCATCGCGAAGCTGAGCCACTGTTGTAGCGATTCCATTTTTTATTCTCCCTGTGGCGCAGGCATTAACCCACGCCTGTAGCGCTATCGATAATCCGGAAGCGTGAACGACTGCACCGCCGGGGTCAGCGCCCTGGCAGCACGCTTGCTGATAAAGGGCGTTGCCACCAGCCGCTGCACGGCGCGCAGGATCTTCACCCCGGTCTGAGTGCGAGGATGGACCAGACGCGGCACGAGTTTCGGCACGCTCTGCGACTTTTTCACCACAGGGCGCAGGACATATTCGTACGAGGCAAGCGCCTCGGCAATGGTATCGGTCTTGGTGAGTTCGCCCGCCAGCACATACGCGCCAATCAGCGACAACGAAGCGCCGACTCCACCCAGCGGCGTGACACACCACGCCGCATCGCCCAGCAGTACCACCGGGCCATTCGACCAGCGATCGATCTTCACCTGACGCAAGTCGTCGAACCAGAAATCCTCTGCAGCCTCCATCCCCTCCAGCAGACGAGGCACCTCCCAGCCCGCGCCTGCAAACGACGCCCGGAGAAACGCTTTCTGCTCGGCAACACTGTTGCCGACCGTCAGGTGGCTTCGGCCCTGCACATTAAAGAACGCACGCGTCGTACCGCGATTGTCCGGACGAACACCCGCACTGCGACCGCCCACCGCGTTATACCAGCGCGCGGTCTGGCTATCGGTCGGCGCGCGAGGCACAGTAAAGAACGCGCACGCCAAATCCATCCGGCGCGGCTGATTCTCGCCGGGGAACACCAGCTCCCGCGTGCGCGAGCCGACACCTTCGGCAATGATCAGCAGATCAAAACTCTCCTGGCCACCGCCTTCGAACGTGACCGACACGCCCTCCGCATCGTGCTCGACCGAGACGATGCGATCACCAAAGCGATAGAACGCATCAGCAGACGACGCCTCATACAGCAGACGCGCAAGGTCACCGCGCAACACCTCAAGCTCAGCCGTCGGGCCGTCCCCGTCCAGACCGGCCAGATCAATGCGCGCCGCCGTGCGGTTATCCTCATCGACCCACGCAAGCCCCGTCTCGCCGGTATTGAGATCCTTCACCGCCTGCTCAAGCCCCATCAGGCGCAAGACCTCCCGAGCCGCACCCCGCACATCCACATTCTGCCCACCATCACGAAAGGCAGGCGCCTGCTCGACAACCGTGACATCGCAATCGCGCTGCGTCAGCCACCAGGCCGCGGCACACCCCGCGATACTGGCGCCGGTAATAAGAACGCGGCACGGGCTGCGCTCGATGCTTTTGAACTGATTGATAAGAGGCCCTCGGTGAGAACGAACTGACGGAGTGGTATGGGGAGCATCATGCACCAGCTGGCGGTTGTGCCGGTAGCGGTGGGCTGTTCCTTTGTGGACGACAGAGGGTGTGAGGTGATGAAAGGCTGTTGCAGGGCGCGCCGGATGATTTGTGTCGCACACCGCCCGCAACTGGACGCCCCGTACCCATGTGAGTATCATGGCGCCCGCGTCGCACCAGTAGCTCAGCTGGATAGAGTACTGCCCTCCGAAGGCAGGGGTCGTGGGTTCGAATCCCGCCTGGTGCACCATATTTTGCAGTCTGGATGTGTCTTGAGTTGTGGACAGTCTACGAAGAACTCCGAAAGCCCGCCTTGTGCGGGCTTTTTTGTTTTTGGGTATCCACTCCGTCTCCCTCCTATTACTTCACGCCTTGTATGCCCCTCCGAGTATGCTTTGCGATTTCTTGAACTGGAGGCATACACGCAGTGAAGTGTACTGAAATCAAGCGCTGCCCCTTGACTAACCTGAAGCCAGAGACAGCCACCTACCGGGAGCTGGATGGCAAGGGTCTGTATTTCGAGTCAAAGCCAACGGGCAGAAATCCTGAGAGCTGCGCTACAAAAAGCCTGATGGCAAGTGGTCCTTGCTTGGCTTCGGTGGCTATCCTGAAATCAGCGGCTCACAAGTCATGCAGATGGTGGCTCAGCTCATGGAAAACGCATCCAACGGTAAAAATCCTTAATCAGCAAACAGACTCGAAAAATCGCTGACCGAGTGGCGGCAAACAATACCTTCTAAGCATTAGGCTGCGAGTAGTTTGAGCTGCCCACCCAGCACAACTTCATCTATAACTCACAAGCAACCTAGATAAATACGGCAAATAAACGGAAGCTATAGCCTCCGTTTTTCCCCACCGTAAAGGTAGATATCTAAAATACTCCCATGAAAACTGAATAAATCAGTTTAAATCAAAAGCATCGGATCTAAATAATTTATCCGCAAAAGCAGCACTTGTATGCGCCGCGTATGCTTGCCAGTCATCATTCTTTCCTGTATCAGCAAAGTCGCAAACAGACTTGATAACTATTGCGATGGGCTTTGGGTTTACAGCACACTCTACTGCAGCCATTACCGCGTACCCTTCCATCTCAATTGCTGCAAGCTCTCTATGTTGTACGACAACATTACGGGCCTCTTGATCGTCTGCAATAACACTCGCCCCGGAAGCCATTGGGGCAACACGTATTGCTAGGGTTCCTTGAGGAGTGTTACCACTCCAAGTCGCTCGAATTGATTGTGTAGTGTTACTATCTCGAACTAATTCATTAACGATCTGACGGACGTTTGCATCCAGTGGCATCTGATATGCCGCCCCCTGGAATACTGGTGACTCATTAGAGTCCAAAATTCTCTTTCCGCTGCCATAATCCCATGCAGGGTCAGCCACAACAACATCCCCCAAGTTGGCTTTGCCAGGTATACCTGCGCAAATCCCCGTCATAACTAAATATTTTGGTGAGAACTGACTAACCATTTTTGCCGAAACGGACGATGCAGAGGGCATTCCTTTTCTTGGAGCACAAACAGCAACTACATTAACAACTTCTTCTCCTCGCTGAAAGCTTCCGAAGTGATAGGTAGTTGGATCATTCACAAAACGTTTAACATGCCAATTGTAATTTAGCTTCAAAACCGCATCTAGCTCGGGGCTTTGCAGTGCAGTTACAATCGCGATGTCTACTGCTTGGCCTTCGGAAGTACGTCCATTGCGAGCGACAAGATACTTAACTCGACCCAATAGTATCCTCTTCCAAGATTCAGCCTCGGTAGCGTATTGCCATAATATCGCTCCTCGGAGAGCAGCTTTTTCACGAGCCACATCTAGATCGGTCTCACGACCTGTGATAAAGAAAACGTCAGCGGGAAGAGTCGCTAGTGGATCAATAATCAACATATCTAGAAGATCAATACCACCTTCAATTTCTGGACTATCATCAATGCCATTAGGAAGGTTTAAGTCAATGACTAAAATATCAAACTTGGACAACCTTATTCGTTTACGTGCTGCAACGGCGGTGGTTTCATGAACAATTTTTGCCACAACACCTGCATCTCTAAATGTTTTGGAAATCACATGAGCCTTATCAATCTCATCATCAACTATAAGAATGTTCATTTTATTCCCTTAAGTATTTTTGCCATTGAATTCTTTAATGCAGACTGCCAGCCCTCTTGTCTGGAATCATAATAAACAAGGTCATGAAATGGAGGTGAATACTGTGACTTTAATTCGTGAGTGAGCTGAGTCAATGATATTTTGTTTGACTTCTCACCGAACGAATCGAACATAGTCACTATTATAGTTGGGGTAAAAATCGACCTCAACTTCATTTGGGCCAGTAGGTCTCTACCTGCAAAGTTTTCCGGAGTGCCACCGCTCGGCTCAGAATCGGTGACATCAAAACTTGGCATGCTCATATCCATAAGTATCAATTCAATTTTACCCTTGCCTCGTATTACCTCTCTGAGACCAGAGCCATAAGATCGCGCTATTGAAATTTCAACCTGCCCATACTCTCTCTCCACGAACGCCTGTACTCTGCGAAGCTTTTCATCGTCATCTTCTATTAATAAAATGTGCATGTAATCTCCTCAAAGCCCAAATTCGATGTCAACAATAAACTTTCCGTCTACCCATTTGAAGTCGAGTGAAGGATCTTTATGTGCAGGTCCACTGGCAGTCAACCAAATTTTATGTAATCCACTTGATCCTTCACCTTGAGCACGACGACTAGACTCTTTTAGTCTAATGGACTGTCGAATTTGCTCAACCTTCGAAAACTCTTCTTCACCAACAACAGCCATATTTACATTATTTGAAAACTCGGCAAAAAACTTGCCATCAACGAAAGAAATAGCAACCCGCGCATCTAAGTCGCATACGCTAAAGCGAGAATGATTTATGGCGTTTTCCATGAGACCATAGAACACATATACCATGCCATCGAGAGTGCGACCGGGCATTAGATTGGAGCCTTCAGCTACTAAACAGTCAACCCCTACCCAGCTTGATGCCGCAGACATTGTATTCTTTATCATGTTTACAGCAATATGAACAGGAAAGTCGACTGCATAATCTTGCCGATCATACACTTCACTGCGCTTAAACCATGACGTAACTATATCCAGCCGAGTTCGAGTGTTCGTTCTAGCTCGACCAATAGCATTCACTAATTCACTATGCACAGGTAGCCCTTGAAGATCGCCAATACGATTGACTAAATTATCAAAAGCCTCCGATACTCTGTCGCGAATCGTGGTGTTGAACACCCTCTGAACAGACTCTAGATTGCGATCCGTCTTTTCCCACAACGAATCAACGCATCTTTCAATAAACTGGTCAATATCCTTTACGGATCGATCTTCTACCTGAGCGGCCTTTCTCTCTAGACGTGATGAATTATAAATAAACAAAGCATGTCGATCTTCGCCAGCAGCAGCGACTTCATTCACAACTCTAACCTGCAACAGACGATCTTTAACGAAATCTAAAATCTCATCAAATTCTCTTGAGAATACATTTAACGCCTCCCTAATTACTGTCTCACTAGCATGAGTAATCCCACCCTCAAAACTATGCAGCCAATAATCATTAGGGAGGTAATTATCACCCTTCTCCTCTTTACTGGTCACTAAGCTTTCGTCCTCAACAGCTTTTCTGAGAGTGCTACTTAGAGTGCCGTGTCTAACTCGAGTACTTAAATAAGCATTAAGGCCATGTCCTCCCTTCAGAAACTCGTTAGTAACCTCAGAATATAGCGCATCAAATTGAGCATCAGTTTCGCTGGTAGTATCTAAAGAGAGAACCCTAAAGTGCGCTAACATTCGGGCCGTCGCAGAATCTCCAGCATTTCGTGACTCCAACATTAAATGAGACAAACTCTCTAGGATAGCTTCACTTGCGGTGGGCAGGCTGGGTGTAATTGTTTTATATCTAGCGTATGTGTCACCGAGTTTAGTTCTAAGAACTTTTTTAATCGCATCAATATCTACATACACCTTACTCTGTTCAACCAGCGTCATTCCTTTGGCAATCGCTTGCTGTTTAACACGATCTTTAATTTCTTCAAGATATTTCTTGGAGTTTAATGGGTCTAGATCCACAAGCTTTTGACAAACTTTTATTCTTGCCTCTTCAATAACTTTAGTACCATCATATATTACTGTCTTTCTCATTATTTCAGGACGCCAAACACGATCAAGATACGCTACTTTAACGTTCTCGGGCCATCCGTCTAGGACTGCAACCAACTCATCAGGTATATTAACATTATTTTCCAGTTGAAATTTTTCGAATGCGTATCGTAACTCTGCCAATCTTGACGCATCGAAAAATTCTAAGTGAAGTCCTAAAATTAAAGGAATGCTTACACAGTTGGGCCAACTATCTGCCGCCGGCAGGGCGTCGACTACTTCTTTGATAGGTACAGCGGTCGGTATATCTGGATTATCAAAAAAACTAATAACTGTAGCTTTTGCTGCAGAACTGAAATCTTTTTTCTTTAGATAAGATATTGCTAGACCACCTCCAAATTTAATTCTGTCGATCGCCGGTGCATTTTCATAAAGCCACTGATAGGTGACCAATGCCTCATCCGCATTTTTACCGGAAAGTTGAAACCTCGCCAAAGCCTTCTTGAGTTTATATTCCGCTACATACTCAGAGCCAATATCTTCACCTTTGTCTGAAACATTGAATAGTCTCATTGTTCTAGGAAAGAATGATGTAAAAGAATCATCCTTGAGTAAGTTAGCCTTGATCCCCGCGGTGGCAACTAAAAGACTGAAGGGGCTCAACCCCTGATCCCTGAGGATTACATCTCTCAGCCAATATCCACGAAAGCCTTCACCTTCAGCCTGTAATTCATGCATCACTAAAGACTTTGAATAATTAGCCCAAGAGTGATTATAAAATCTCCTTGCCAGTGTCAAGATAGCATGAGCAGCAATATATGTTTTGTCTGAAAGAGCAAAAAAGTCACGCAAGTTAGATTCTAAATAGCTTGCTACACCTGCACCTTCCGAGAATTCTATAGCGGATGCGATCTGAGACTTTACTTTCAAAACAAAAATATACATATCACTTGGCTGTCGACCTAGTACATCACTCGCAAGAGGAAGAAACTCCTCATAACTTTCTGATGTGTACGCATCAATTGCTTTGGCTCGTACGGGATCTACAAGTGAAAACTCAGGTTTCACAATTCCAAACGCTCTTAAGACGCCTATCAGGCGCAGATCATTTATCTTGTCAAACAACACAGAAATTGACTTAACAAACTTGCCTTTGATTTCCTTCGGCATGATGTTCTGAGTTACTAGCGCCTGCAATATACACACAACAGCTTCGTAAGTATCAATAATGCCGCTATGCGACTCGTGAAACAACATTGGTGCAACGCTGTCCGGAGGCATCTCCACTTGGTCCAAAACTTTACAATGTAGATACTTCTGCAGCACCTCATCATACTCAGCAGTAACTGCCTTTAACTCCTCCTCCAAGTTGTCTTTGACAGCAGTTGCATCAATGCGTTTTTTTATAAACCAAAATATCAATTGAAGGAACTGATTAGAGCCTAACTCAGCGAGGTACTTCTCCTCAATTTTTCGTGCTCCCTCAAATCCTTCCCAGTGCTGCGCTGTACAAAGTCGAGCTTGTATGAGCCACGTTGAGACCCCAAATGACTGTTCAATTTTCTCGAGTATCCTAAGGCACTCATCCTTATCATCGCGCAAGATACTTTCTTCGTACTTTACCTGAAGCACCGCAAAGCTATTTAGTTGCTCCCCAAATTGCACACAGCGGCATATTGCCCACATCAACTCAGAAACTTTTGTCGTGGGAACTCCCAGTACTGGAGTGCTAAATAATTCTGAAAGTTTTCGTGGAAATGGCTGCCCATAAACAGTATCTAATTGCTCGGCCAAATTAGGAATTCTTGGAAATATCGAGAACAGCTGCTCCGGATCTGTCTTGGCTTTAAGATTGTATATTGCCGCTTGAATATTTGAGCTCTTGCGTAGACTTGTTACATACTTACCTATCAATCTTTCACGAAGCATCTGCTCTCTATTTGGAATTTGGTTTTTTTTTTGCTTCCTGATGGTTGTGCCCATTTTTTCTTCCATGCTTACTATCAGGTTAAATTTACGAGTTTGGTTTATTCGAAAGAAAATCTTTATTGCCTGTTACCATCAGCCGACTGGCTAGGAATCTTAACTCTATTCAATCATATCATACTGCCATTAGCGCGTCTTGTTACACCTACTCTTGCAGTAACGCTGAATGTGGTCGTGCGAACATCGCGGTGTAACAGAATAAAAATCATAAAAACCATAGACTTATAGTCCTGGCAACGCCTGTCACACCATTTACCCCACCTCTGCACCCCGTAGGATTTGAATCCACCAGCGAGGTCATACGTCGCTGCGTTCTTACATCTGAACCTAGGCGTCGCTTGCCTCTAGGGAAACTCTGAAAAAGACTTCCTAATTTGGCAAAATCTCCGGACAACAGTC
>NZ_JARVSW010000080.1:0-29311 GCF_030208985.1 Pseudomonas sp. MEJ108 | reverse complement strand
GGGCGGTTTATTACGCAGGATCCGATTGGGTTGAGTGGTGGGGATAATCTCTATCAATATGCGCCTAATCCTAATGGGTGGGTTGATCCGTTAGGCTGGTGCGTGAATGCGAGTGTTACCCGAGGCACCGCAGGACAGCCTTTGCGAGCAACGGCTACGATTACCATGGCCGACATCAAAAAAGGCGGAACTGCGACAAACGCGTCGTCCCGGAGTTGGGCGAGAAGCCTTGGCAATCCGGACGATGATGCTGGTCACATAATCGCTAAACTTCTTGGTGGATCGGGTGGTAAGGATGGGGTGTTTCCGCAGCTATCAAGAACCAATCGAGGCTTATTTAGAGATTTTGAGGGTGAGATAGCAAACTACGTCAAAACTAACGGCCCAGTAGACGTTGACATTAGGTTTGTGTATGGATCTTCTAATACGAGGCCGTCCAAAATACTCTATGACGTTTATCAAAATGGTCATACCGTCCTATCAGACATGTTCAATAATTGAGAGTTCTCATGAGCAAAGAGAATATAGATGCAGTAGACACACTAAAGCAGTTTATGGGTGCCATGCGTGACTGGGAAGAAAAATTTTATAAAGAACAGATGGAACTCATAAAAGCAGGGCTTGACACCGGTGAGAGCGAAGAAAAATACAAGACAGTTCTAGCTGATATATTCGAAAACTTTTCTATTCCTGATCAGAGAAGCTGGGCGCGTCTAGTAGATTTAGGGTGTGGGCATCCGCCAACATATGACCCTAACCGGGACGATATCGCTACCCCTGTGCTTTCAGGAAAAACGCATACAATATTAGTTCAACAGACAGCCAGACTAAAAGCCATCTATAAATTTTATTTAAAACCAATAGATGGATCCTACAAGATAATAAAAAAAGAAACAAAAAATGGAGATAGCTGGAAAAAAACTGCACTTTGAAGCATTAAAATGCTGACTAAATCAATAATAAACTTGCCAATGCACATACTACTTGTAGGGCAGACCGACCGAGAAAATCGTCGGCATCGTGCGCTGGCAAACCTTCACCTACGACAGCGAAAACCGCCTGGTCAAAACCGAGACCATGGCCAACAGCCAGGTGGAAAGCACCAGCAGCTACCAGTACGACAGCTTGGGCAGGCGTGTTGGCGAACAGTGGGAGATCAAGGGGCAGACCGACCATCGACTATTTCTCTGGCAAGGCCTTCGCTTGCTGCGTGAAGAAAGCCCGGAACAAAGCAGCTTGTATCTGTATGAGCCTGGTAGCTATGCGCCTTTGGCCCGTGTTGATGAGAAAGAGGGCGAGGTAGAGAACAAGGTCTACTACTTCCACACCGACCAGATTGGTACGCCGCTGGAGATGACCGACGCCGAAGGGCAGATCGTCTGGCAGGCCAAATATAGGCCGTGGAGGGCGATTGAGAAGCTGGTGGTGAACGAGGTCGAGCAGAACCTGAGGTTTCAGGGTCAGTATTTCGATGTCGAGACGGGGCATCACTACAACACGTTTCGGTATTACGATCCGGAGATTGGGCGGTTTATTATGCAGGATCCGATTGGGTTGGCTGGGGGGGATAACCTTTACAAATATGTTCCAAATCCCACAGCGTGGGTTGATCCATGGGGATGGGCTTGCAATCGTCCGGAGGGCTATAAATCAGGTGACGTCGATGCCCATGGCAATTTATCACCGGGCCTAAACAGAGCGCCTGGTAATAAAAACATCCCCAGTGATAAATCAGTTCAGTCACACCACTTTATTCAGGATGAGTGGGCAAAGAGGAATGTAGCAGGATATAAGCGTAACGCGGCGCCAGCAGTTTTATTAAAGAGTTCCTCTGGAGAATCACACGCTATTGTTTCATCACTTCAACGAACCAGACGCAGATTGGGTGGATTTAACGGAACCATCAAGGAAGAGTTTGGAACCGCATACAAAGAGCTAATAGACTCTGGAGTTAGTCCTAGCGCAGCAAAGAAAGCTGCTAGCAGATCATATAAATACTTTGATTCCTTGGGAGCATTTGATTAATGATATCCTTCACTGAAAAGAACAGCCCTGCCAACGTAAATGAAATAGAATCCATCTGCAAAGAGTTAGGAATCTCAGAAAAAAACTGGTTGAGAAAATTTTGGCCTGAATGCAATGGTGCGGTATTAGAAGATCAAATCGTAATTTATCCTACTGATCAAATTGTCGAGCGTAATAAAACATATGAAATAGATATAAATTTCCCCGAGTACATTTTGATAGGAGATGACTCTGGAGGCGGATTAATATTAATCCCCAAAAAAGGCTTGGAGAAATTCTACTTTATAGGGTCTGGAGATCCCTTTATTAATGACGCTGAAGTCTTTGACTCCATTGAACAGCTAACTGCCTACGCGATGGCTGATGTAGATAGTGATAGTGATAGTGGCAACATAGTTTCAGTTGCAGAGAGCAAGCCAAAAGCATCTGACGTGCTGAAAATCAAAAAAGATTTTAATTTAGACTATTCAATAGCACTGCTAACTAAAAAACTAGAAAAAAAAGATGAGATCATCTCAGAAAATGTGAAACTTATTAAGTATAAATCCGCATTAAAATTACACAGGCAATTTGTTAGATTCTCATCAAACCCCTGATTTCAAAAGCTAGCACTAACATGCGGACTCAAAGTAAATTTTATTGTTTTCTCACACTTGCTCCATAAAGGTAACAATTACATAAATGCCAACTGGCTCAGCTTATTTTGAGAAGCAATGCTAGCGATCTTTAAAAATTTAGATTTATTTCCTCTTAAAGATATAGCTTTATTTTTAATCGTAGCTTGGCAGTGGCTCTAATAAGGCAGTTTAATCCCAAACGCCAACTGATCAGAGACATGAGTATTGGGACTATCGCACCCAAAACAAACTCACCAGTTGCTTCGGCTATGACGCACTGGGGCGCAAGACCTGGCAGTACGCAACCACCCTACCCGCGGAAAAACTGTCGCAGATCCAGAACCCGCTCATAAAGCCAGAGCGCTATGTCGAGCACGCCTACAACCCGCTCCATCGCCGCTACGAATACGACCCGGCCGGCGAACTGAGCCGCACCCTCGACAAACTGCGTGGCGAAGTCACCTACGAGTACGAAGCCAACGGCCGCCTGCTTGAACACAACCCCGAAAAACGTTTCGACGGTGAAGAGTTCCGCTACGACGCCGCTGGCAACCGCCTGAACTTCAACACCAGCCGCTTCGACCGCGTCAAAGACAACCGCCTCAAAAAATGGAGCAACCACGAATACAAATACGACGCGTGGGGCAACCTGGTCGAGAAAATCGTCGGCATCGTGCGTTGGCAAACCTTCACCTACGACAGCGAAAACCGTCTGGTCAAAACCGAGACCATGGCCAACAGTCAGGTGGAAAGCACCAGCAGCTACCAGTACGACAGCCTGGGGAGACGCGTTGGCAAACAGTGGGAGATCAAAGGGCAGACCGACCAGAAACGCTTTCTCTGGCAGGGATTGCGGCTGTTGCGTGAAGAGGGTCCTGAGCAGAGCAGCCTGTACCTCTACGAGCCCGGCAGCTATGCGCCGCTCGCCCGTGTTGATCAGCGCGAAGGTGAGGTGGAGAACAGGATTTATTACTTCCACACCGACCAGATTGGTACGCCGCTGGTGGTGAACGAGGTCGAGCAGAACCTGAGGTTTCAGGGGCAGTATATGGAAATTTTGGTTAGATAAGAGTAGCTCATCCGGTATGTTTTCTAGCGCACATAAATGCGCACCCAAGCTTTGAAAAAATTGGCCGCAGGAGTTTTTTGCGGCTAGGATTAGAGAGCAAGTAGATTACTACTTAAAGCAAATCAATCGTGAATTAAGGCATTCAATCCAAATGAACGCTAAAGACATCATAGAAAAAGTCGACTTCAAATCGTACGTTTCTTCGAATCTATGCGACCCCATCACACGCGAATTATTTAGCAATTCAAAGATATCTGACATTTCCTTTCTGCTACCTCCAGAAGTATCTGCCTATGATGATCAAAACAAAAATACGCTAAAATCCATTATAGAATTCAGAGCCAACAACCTGGCAGCCCAAGGGCGCCAGCTTAATGGCGCAGACCTATGCGCAGCATCGCTTGAAGGTTCAAGGGATGAGGCGTTGCGAAGCTGGGTCCCCTTGGAAGTAGAAAATCATATCGTAATTTTTATAATAAACGCTGAAAGCTTTGAAATTGACGGCGGCATGTCATTAAGATAAAAACCTCACCTCAACACAGCTAAAATTTATAACAAAACTTAAACATCAGGACACTCACAACAACCAAGACATCAAACTATTCAACTGCGAACTTCATTAGTTGAAAAAATATTAGCCAAGGATGGGCGACATAACTCCGTAGCACATGCCCTTCCTATATAACGTATAAGCCCGGGACTGTGAGAGTATTCACGCCTCATCAAAAAAAGCGCCCCAAAGGACGCTTCACTCAATCATCCACCTCAAAGCACACTCAACGGATACTCCACAATCACCCTCACCTCATCCAGATCCGATTCGAACGCCGTGGCCCGGGTCGTTGCCTGGCGCACGCGCAGCGACAGGTCTTTCAATGATCCGGTCTGCACAATGTATTTCGCTTCGATATCACGCTCCCAGCGTTTTTGATCGGTCAGCGGGTTGCCTTGTGCGTCGCGGCGCATGTAGGTGCTGTTGGCGTTGGAGTAGTCGGCGTCGGTGCCTTTGCCGTAGCGGGTCATGAACGACAGGCCGGGCACGCCGAAGGTGGACATGTCGAGGTTGTAGGTGACCATCCACGAGCGCTCCTTGGGTGAGTTGAAGTCGCTGTACTGGATGGAGTTGGCCAGGTAGATGGAGTCGGACTGTCTGAGGTAGTCGAAATCATCATCACCTTCGTTGCGCTGGTGCGAAAGCGACAGGGTGTGTGCGCCGTATTGCAGGGCGAGTTTTGCGCTCCAGATGTCGTTGTCGAATTCGCCGAGCAGCTTTTTGCCCTCGTCGGTGGCGTTGTAATAGTTCAGGCTGCCGGTCAGTGCGAGGTCATCGGAAAGTGGCAGCACATAAGACGCCGAGGCGTATTTCTGGTCCCAGGCGTCTTTCAGGCGGCTGGTGTAGAGGCCAAGGCTCAGCGCGTCGGTGGCCTGGTAATCACCGCCGAAGTAGGCAACCCAGGGAGAGTCGACCGCGCCGCCGTAGAAGGTCACGAAGCCGTCGCGCAGGTTGCTGGAGACCGGCTGGCTCATGGAATGCAGGCGACCGCCTTGCAGGGTCAGGCCGCTGATGCTGTTGTTGATCGCCGTGACGCCACGAAAGCTTTCCGGCAGCAGGCGTGAATCACCGAATGCAACCACCGGCGTCGACGGGAAGACATCGCCCACGTTGACGACGGTGTCGAAAGCCCTGGCCTTCAGCGAGCCGCCGACTTTGCTGTACTCGTCGCGGGCATTGCCCTGCCCATCGACCGGCAGCACATCGAATGCGCTGCGCCCGCCGTTGCGTCCATCGCCTGTGTCGAGCTTGATGCCGATCATGGCAAAGGCATCGACCCCGACGCCGAATGTGCCTTGAGTGAAACCTGACTGGAATCGCCCGATGATGCCCTGCGCCCATGCTTCGGAGTAACCATTGCCGGTCGGGCTGGACTCGCCGTTGCGGTGGTCGCGGTTCATGTAGAAGTTACGGTTGAGTACCGTCAGCGTGCTGCCTTCGATGAAGCCTTCTTTCTGTTCTTCGGCGAGTGCGGTAATCGGCGTTACACCTGCCAGTGTCGAGCACAGGGCAAGGGACAATGTTCTGAGTTGGGTCATATGTGCTCCGATGGATCGGCAGATTGTTTTAAACGTGTCGACCTGGCTCTTTTTATAGGTGCGAGAGCTGCCAGCGGGGCACCATCTTGAAGTGGCGAAGATAACGTCGAGGTGACAGCGGGATTACAAATATGAAAGGAAGTGAAGTACCGCCTGCGTTAGTTCAATACGGTGAAACAGGCATTGAACGGATACGTCTGTTTTTATTCTCGCCGAAGGCCGTAGGAGCAGGCCGGGCGACGTTTCGCTGGTTAGCGAAGATGGTGCATTTGCAGCGAGCATACCGGCCTCTTCGCGAACAAGTTCGCTCCTACGCCCTTCGGGCAGATGCATGAAAAACGCTTATCGCCGACGTTTTGCCGGGAATAAAAAAAGCGCCCCGAAGGACGCTTAAAGATTCGCCCCGACCAAAGGAGCAGGGAGCTGCTACAAAGGGCGAACAGGGGTGCAGCGGGTCGGGCAGCAAAGGCATCAGCCTTCGGACTTGGTCGACCGCTCAGCCTCGGCTTTCTCGTCAGCATTGACGTACCGCTCGGCTTTGCTGCTGTTCTGTTCCTTGAAACGCATCTCCTGCGCCAGGCGCATCTTGTCGGCAGCGGGGCTTGCGTACTCGTTACCGTCGTCGGCAAAGGCTGCAGTGGCGGACAAGGCAGCTACGGCGAAGACCATCGATTTGACCAGTTTCATCATCATTACCTTTCTCGGTTGAATGTCGGACCTGCGCAGCGCTCGGCGCTCGTCAGGGATGAAACAAGCTTACGGAGGGGGAGCTAACAGGAAGGTGAGCGAACAATGACAATACTGTTAGGAAGCTGACATCTTCGAGATGACCGATTTGTAATGTTTCAGCAACCTTCCGGTTAGTGCGCATTGGTTAGGGTTAAGCCACATTCAAACGGAGACAAAAGAAAATGCGCACAGCCAAATCGTTGTTACTTGCCCTGGTCATCCTTTCGCCCATCAGTGCTTTCGCCTACACCTCTGATGAGGTCAAAGCCACTACGGTGATCAAGGAACACCAAGCCAGCGTGCAGAAGTATGCCGCCCTCCATAACAAGCCGATGCCGGAGATCAAGGAGTACACCTACGGCATGAAGCTGGACGTTGCCAAGCTGGTCCGCAAATCCCCGGATCTGCAAACCTGTAGCGTGATGCCAAAGCTGATGACGTACGAAGACTCCAAAGGCAAGCTGAACACGGTTCAGTACCAGGTCCTCAGCGGATGCAGAAACAGCCAATGATTCTGACCCTGCCAGGACGGCCACTCAGCGTTACATCCCCCGTCAGCCCGGACCGTCATTCGGGCTGACTTTTTTGCGTCTGCAATCCCCTCCTTTTCCCGTCTCAAATCCAGCTTCGTTTGGTGATTCCGGCCTTTTTTGCAACATCACCGCCTCTGCGTGGTCAACGCAAACCCCACTGTGGCGTGTCGAGATGTGTCTGGACGTAGTTCCGGTCCATCAAACACAGGCTCGGTTACGGTGATCGAGACACTGCAATTACGGATTTGGAATGACCGATGCTTGAACTCGCTGCTGGTTTTATCTGCCTCACTGCGCTGCTGACCTACGTGAACTACCGTTTCATCGGCCTGCCGCCCACCATCGGCGTGATGGTCACCGCGCTGATGTTCTCGTTGCTGCTGCAGGGTCTGAGCTTTCTGGGCTATCCCGGCCTGGAAGATCGCGTTCAACAATTGATCGGCCAGATCGACTTCGGCGACCTGCTGATGAACTGGATGCTGTCCTTTCTGCTGTTCGCCGGGGCGCTGCACGTCAACCTGGGCGATTTGAGGAGCTACCGTTGGCCCATCGGCCTGTTGGCGACTTTCGGGGTGCTGATTGCCACCACTGTGATCGGCGCACTGGCCTACTGGATCTTTGCCCTGTTCGGCTGGCACGTCAGCCCGTTGTACTGCCTGCTGTTTGGTGCACTGATCTCGCCTACCGATCCGATTGCGGTGCTTGGTGTGTTGCGTACCGCCAACGCCTCGAAACCGCTGAAGACCACGATCGTCGGCGAAAGCCTGTTCAACGACGGCACCGCGGTGGTGGTGTTCACCGTGCTGTTGGGTATCGCGCAGTTGGGCGAGACGCCGACGGTTGGCGAAACCGCTCTGCTGTTCGTTCACGAAGCGGTGGGCGGGGTGCTGTTCGGCGGCCTGATCGGTTACGCCGTGTACCTGATGATCAAGAGCATCGAGCAATATCAGATCGAGGTCATGCTCACGCTGGCACTGGTGATCGGCGGCTCGGCGATGGCGTCTGAACTGCATGTGTCCGGTCCTATCGCGATGGTCGTGGCCGGCCTGATCATCGGCAACCTGGGACGCAATCTGGCGATGAACGACATGACCCGTCGCTACATGGACGGTTTCTGGGAGTTGCTGGATGACATGCTCAACGCGCTGCTGTTCGCGCTGATCGGTATGGAGCTATTGCTGTTGCCGTTCTCATGGCAGCACCTGATTGCAGCCAGCCTGCTGGCGGCGGCGATTCTGCTGTCGCGCTTCGTCACCGTCGCTCCGGCCATCCTGCTCCTGCGTCGCTGGCGCAAGGTGCCGCACGGCACGATCCGCATCCTGACCTGGGGTGGCTTGCGCGGCGGAGTCTCGGTTGCCTTGGCGCTGGCGCTGCCGACCGGGCCGGAACGCGATCTGCTGCTGAGCATCACCTACATCGTGGTGCTGCTGTCGATTCTCTTGCAGGGCCTGACCATCGGCAAGCTGGTGAATGCCGTCACCCGCGCCCCGCAGGCCAAAGACCCGGCAGAGCATTGATCAGGCGGATGCAGCGGCGCGCCGGTATTCACTGGGCGTCTGCTGCATCTCCATGCGGAAGTGCCGGTTGAAGTTGGACAGGTTGGCATAGCCGACTTCAAAGCAGATGTCCGACACCGACATCTCGCTGTGCAGCAACAACCGGCAGGCCCGCTGGACCCGCAGTTTGCGCATCAGATCGATAAAACAATGGCCCGTGGTGCGCTTGAAGAAGCGTGAAAACCCCGGATCGCTCATGTCCAGTCGCTGCGCGATGACGGACAGGCGAATATCGCTGGTCAATTCGGTCAACAGATAGTCGAACGCCTTGTTGATCCGTTCGGAACTGCGCGCATCCAGAGTCGGTGCATACCAGGTGCTGGCCAGCAGGCGAACCTCCTGCGCAGGCGCTTTCATCAGCGTGTTGACCAGTTGCAGGAACAGAATCAGCCGCTCCAGCCCCTGAGCCGGGCCAATCTCTTCAAGCAGGCGTGCAGCCTGCACCGCTGTCGCACCGGTGAACTCCAGGCCGCGGCGCGCCTGCTCGAACAGGCGCTGCAAGTCACCCATCTCCGGCAGCGTGCCACGCAAGGCGAGCAATGCTGCACCGTCGAACTGCAGCACCACGTCCCGCCCGGGCAGATGTTCGCCGGGGGCCAGGTCGCCGATCCAGTCATGCGGAAGATCCGGGCCGATCAGGGCCACATGCCCTGCCGCGAACTCACCGATGTAATCACCGGCCACCAGCTTGCCGCTGCCCTGGCGGATCAGATGGATTTCGAATTCCGGATGATGGTTCCAGCGCGCCAGCGCATAGGGATAGTCATGCTCGTACCAGCGAAAGCAGTGGTCGGGCTGCGGGAGAATAACCTCAAGCTCGGCAGGGCGCTGCTCGAGCAAGGCGGCTCGACTGTCAGGCACGGGATGCCCCTTTTTATCGTTATGAATGCGCTGTGGACGCTTGAACATACGCCCTCGCGCCTGGCCAACGCTAGCTCGCGATCAAACCGGCACTGATACTTTTTTGCTTTCGGACCGCCGGAGCGTGCTCGGTTAAAAAAGTATCAGTCGATGATCCTCGCTGCGTTTGTTCAACCTCCTGAGGGCTGCTGTAATCGAGCCGTCCACCAGGGTGACTCAACCGTGGCCAACAACAAAAACAATGACTCCCGCCAGACAAGGCGCGGGGTGGAGAGCACTACGATGAACATTCGGAAAACGCTTTTCCTGTCCGCAGGCGTGTCCGCCGCCCTTTTCAACCTGACCGTCCAGGCTGCCGAAACCGTGACCATCGCCACGGTGAACAACGGCGACATGATCCGCATGCAGCGCCTGTCGAAGACTTTTGAACAGCAGCATCCCGACATCAAACTCAACTGGGTGGTACTCGAAGAAAACGTCCTGCGCCAGCGCCTGACCACCGACATCGCCACGCAGGGCGGCCAGTTCGACGTGTTGACCATCGGCACCTACGAGACCCCGTTATGGGGCGCCAAACAGTGGCTGGAGCCAATCACCGATCTTGCGCCGGACTACGATCTGCAGGATATCTTTCCCTCGGTGCGCCAAGGCTTGTCAGTCAAGGACACGCTCTATGCCCTGCCCTTTTACGGCGAAAGCACCATTACTTATTACCGCACCGATTTGTTCAAGCAGGCAGGCTTAAGCATGCCCGAGCACCCGACCTGGACGCAGCTGGGCGAATTTGCCGCAAAGCTGCATAAACCCGACAAGGGCGTTTACGGCATGTGCCTGCGCGGCAAGGCCGGTTGGGGTGAGAACATCGCCTTGCTCAGCACCATGGCCAATGCATTCGGCGCGCGCTGGTTCGATGAGCAGTGGAAACCTGAATTGACCAGCCCGGAATGGAACAAGGCGGCGAATTTCTACGTCGACACTCTGAAAAACTATGGCCCGCCGGGCGTGTCGAGCAACGGTTTCAACGAAACACTCGCGCTGTTCAACAGCGGCAAATGCGCGTTGTGGGTGGATGCCAGCGTGGCCGGCTCGTTCACCACCGACAAGGCGCAGAGCAAGGTTGTCGACAGCGTCGGCTTTGCACCTGCGCCGGTCGAAGTGACTGACAAGGGCTCGTCGTGGCTTTACGCCTGGTCGCTGGCGATACCGGCCACCTCCAAGCACAAGGATGCGGCCAAGGCGTTCATCACCTGGGCGACGTCCAAGGCGTATATCCAGCTGGTCGCCGAGACAGACGGCACTAGCAACGTGCCACCTGGCACCCGCGCCTCCACCTACAGCGAGGCTTATCTGAAAGCTGCGCCGTTCGCCAAGGTCACGCTGCAGATGATGCAACACGCCGACCCGGCGCACCCGTCGGCCAAGCCCGTGCCCTACGTCGGTATCCAGTACGTGACCATTCCCGAGTTTCAGGCCATCGGCACCTCGGTCGGCAAGCTGTTTTCTGCCGCTGTAACCGGGCAAACCACCACTGAACAGGCGCTCACAGCCGCGCAGGCGGTGACCGAACGCGAGATGAAACGTGCCGGCTACCCGAAGTAGAGCGCCAGCCCTCAACTGTATTGAACGGATGATGAACCCATGAAACGACTTGAAGGTAAAAGCGCGCTGATCACCGGATCGGCGCGAGGCATCGGCCGGGCGTTTGCGCAGGCGTACATTCACGAAGGTGCGCGCGTGGCGATTGCCGATATCGATCTGCAACGCGCACAGGCGACAGCGACCGAACTGGGACCCAACGCGTATGCGGTGCGGATGGACGTCACGGATCAGTCGTCCATCGATCAGGCCATAGCCGCAGTAGTCGCCCAGGCCGGCAAGCTGGATATCCTGATCAACAACGCCGCGCTGTTCGACCTGGCACCAATCGTCGACATCACCCGCGACAGCTACGAGCGGCTGTTTTCGATCAATGTCGGCGGCACGCTGTTCACCTTGCAGGCTGCGGCGAAGCAAATGATTGCCCAGGGGCACGGCGGCAGGATCATCAATATGGCCAGCCAGGCCGGTCGCCGGGGCGAGGCGCTGGTGGCGGTGTATTGCGCGACCAAGGCTGCGGTGATCAGCCTGACCCAATCGGCCGGGCTGGACCTCATCAGGCACGGCATCAATGTCAACGCCATCGCACCGGGTGTGGTCGATGGCGAACACTGGGACGGCGTCGATGCGTTGTTCGCGCGCCATGAAAACCGGCCATTGGGCGAGAAGAAAAAGCTGGTGGGCGAACAAGTGCCTTACGGGCGCATGGGCACGGCGGACGATTTGACCGGCATGGCCATTTTTCTGGCTTCAGCGGACAGCGAGTACGTGGTCGCCCAGACCTATAACGTCGACGGCGGCAACTGGATGAATTGAAGTGGGACAGAGGTAAAGATGAGCCGAACCGCGCAAAAAAGCCTGCGACCGCTTCCATTGCCGAAGCGATTGGCTAAGATGCGCGGACCGTCTGCTGCCTGAGCCGGCTCATTGATGTACAGGAGTACGAATGTCCACTGAAGAGGAGATCGCCATTTCCGGCGGTACACCTATGATCCCTGATCAGCGCCGGGAGCTGATGCTGCGTCAGTTACGCAAGCATCAGGTGCTCAGCGTGCATCAGTTGATGGAGATGTTCGATTGCTCGCACATGACCATCCGCCGCGACATCGCCCTGCTGGAGCAGGAAGGTCGTGCCTACTCGGTCACCGGCGGCGTGCGCATCGCCAGCCAGGTCCACAGCGAACCCAGCCACCAGTCCAAGGCGGTGGTGGAATTGCCGCACAAGCAGGGCATGGCGCGGCTCGCAGCGGGGCTCTTGCACCCGGACATGACGATCTATCTGGACGCAGGCACCAGCACACTCGAAATCGTCCCGCACATCATCGCGCTGTCGGGCATGACCGTGGTCACCAATGATTTCGGCGTGGTCAACGCGCTGGCCGATGCTGCGCATGTGGATGTGATTCATACCGGCGGGCTGCTCGATCATCCGAATCGTTCCAGCGTCGGCGGCCTGGCAGCGGCAACCTTGCGCCAGCTGGCGACCGATGTGGCCTTCATGTCCACCAGCTCGTGGGACCTGCAACGCGGCACCACCACACCGTCGGCGCTGAAGGTCGAGGTCAAGCAGGCCGCCATGCAGTCCGCCTCGCAAACCGTGCTGATCGCCACCAGCTCCAAGTACGGCACCTTCGGTATGTACAAGGTCGCCGGGCTCGAGCAGTTCGACACCATCATCACCGACGCAGCACTGGCCGAAGCGGCTGCCGACGGGATTCGCAAGCAGCGTATCGAGTTGCTGCTGGCGCCAGTGGGCGGCCGTTCGAAGTAGCTTGTCGCCAGGCGAGCTGTGCCACAGGCCACGAATGGCAGGCATAAAAAAACCCGGTCTCGCGACCGGGTTTTTTGTGTCTAGCCGACTAACCGATTACTCAGTTGCCCGACTTCTTGGCAGCACGAGTACGCTCGCTTTCACCAAGGATTTTCTTACGCAGGCGGATCGACTTTGGCGTCACTTCGCAGAGTTCGTCTTCTTGTACGAATTCCAGCGCTTGTTCCAGAGTGAAACGGATAGGCGGAACCAGAGCGATGGTTTCGTCTTTACCGGAAGCACGCATGTTGTCGAGCTTCTTGCCTTTGGTTGGGTTGACACCCAGGTCGTTGTCGCGGCTGTTGATGCCGACGATCTGACCTTCGTACACGTCTTCGCCATGACCCAGGAACAGCTTGCCACGGGCTTGCAGTGTTTCCAGGGAGTAGGTCAGCGCCTTGCCGGTAGCAACCGAAACCAGAACGCCGTTCTGACGGCCGGACATGTCGCCAGACTTCATCACGTCGTAACGGTCGAAGATGCTGGTCAGGATGCCTGCGCCGGAAGTCAGGGTCAGGAACTCGTTACGGAAACCGATCAGGCCACGTGCCGGGATGTTGTACTCAAGGCGCACACGGCCCTTGCCATCCGGAACCATGTTGGTCAGGTCGCCTTTACGGTTACCCATTTGCTCCATGATCGCGCCCTGCGCTTCTTCAGGCAGGTCGATGGTGACGTTTTCGTACGGTTCGTGCTTGACGCCGTCAACCATGCGGATGATCACTTCAGGACGACCAACACCCATTTCGAAGCCTTCGCGACGCATGGTTTCGATCAGTACCGAGAGGTGCAGCTCACCACGGCCGGAGACCTTGAACTTGTCGGCGGTGTCGCCTTCTTCAACGCGCAGAGCAACGTTGTAGAGCAGTTCCTTGTCCAGACGTTCCTTGATGTTACGGCTGGTGACGAACTTGCCTTCCTTGCCGCAGAACGGCGAATCGTTAACCTGGAAGGTCATCGAAACGGTTGGCTCGTCAACGGTCAGCGGCTTCATCGCTTCGACGTTCAGTGGGTCGCACAGGGTGTCGGAGATGAACAGCTGGTCGAAGCCGCTGATGCAGACGATGTCGCCGGCAGCTGCTTCTTCAACGTCGATGCGGTGCAGACCGTGGTGACCCATCAGTTTCAGGATACGGCCGTTACGCTTCTTGCCGTTGACGTCAATGGCAACCACCGGAGTGTTCGGCTTGACGCGACCACGAGCGATACGGCCAACACCGATGACGCCCAGGAAGCTGTTGTAGTCCAGTGCGGAAATCTGCATCTGGAACGGACCGTCACGGTCAACCTTTGGCGCAGGGACGTGATCGACGATCGCCTGGTACAGCGGGGTCATGTCTTCAGCCATGGCGGTGTGTTCCAGACCGGCAATGCCGTTCAGGGCCGAGGCGTAGACGACTTTGAAGTCCAGCTGTTCTTCAGTGGCACCCAGGTTGTCGAACAGGTCGAAGATCTGGTCCAGAACCCAGTCCGGACGTGCGCCTGGACGGTCAACCTTGTTGATGACCACGATCGGACGCAGGCCGGCTTCGAAAGCCTTCTTGGTCACGAAACGGGTTTGCGGCATAGGGCCGTCCTGGGCATCGACCAGCAGCAGTACGGAGTCGACCATCGACATCACGCGCTCTACTTCACCACCGAAGTCGGCGTGGCCCGGGGTGTCCACGATGTTGATGTGGTAGCCATTCCAGTTGATCGCGGTGTTCTTCGCGAGAATGGTAATACCGCGCTCTTTCTCCTGGTCGTTGGAGTCCATCACGCGTTCGTCGTTGAGCTCGCCGCGCTCCAGAGTGCCGGATTGACGCAGGAGTTTGTCTACCAGGGTGGTCTTACCATGGTCAACGTGAGCAATGATGGCGATGTTACGTAGATTTTCGATCACTTGTGTATCTCGATCAGAGGATTCGGTCTGCTGACTGGTTAAGGACAGCGATTACTATTTTGAGTCGGCAAAAGCCGTAACGGCATGACGACGGGTGTCGGGGGGCCGGTGACGCAAGCCACAGGCAAACAGCCCCGGGCACTTAGCTCGGTCGATATACGCGCACATTGGCATGTCCCTCACTGAGCAAATGGTGGGCATGCAGGCGACTCATGACGCCTTTGTCGCAATACAGCAGGTACTGGCGCGTGTCATCCAGTGCCTTGAAACGGCTGTTCAATGCGTAGAACGGCAACGTCTGTATCTCCACGCCGGGCACTTGCAGCGGTTGGTCTTCCTGGGCATCCGGGTGACGGATGTCGATGATGACCTGGCCGGCCAGTGCCTGGCTGACTTCTTCTATATCGACATTGCGGCTCAGATCGTCGATGACCCGATCGATCGAAACCAGCTTCGCGCGTTCGAGCGCCTGCTCGAGAATCGCCATGTCGAACTGTTTTTCTTCGTACTCAACGCGATTTCGCTTGGCGTTGGTCTTCGGGTTGACCGAAATCACCCCGCAATACTCTGGCATGTGCCGGGCAAAATCAGCGGTGCCGATTTCAGTCGCCAGGTCCACGATGTCCTGCTTATGGGTGGCAACCAGCGGCCGCAGGACCAGCTTGTCGGTTGCCGCGTCAATCAGCGACAGGTTGGGCAGCGTCTGGCTGGCAACCTGTGAAATCGCTTCGCCGGTGACCAGCACATCGATTTCAAGACGATCGGCCACGGCGGATGCAGCGCGTAACATCATACGCTTCAAAACTACACCCATATGACTGTTATCGACTTTCTGCAGAATTTCTCCGAGAACTTCCTCGAACGGTACGCTGACGAACAGCACCCGCTGTGAACTGCCGTACTTCTTCCAGATGAAGTGCGCGACTTCCATCACGCCCAGTTCATGGGCCCGTCCGCCCAGATTGAAGAAGCAGAAGTGCGCCATCAGGCCGCGGCGCATGATCTGGTAGGCCGCAACGGTTGAATCGAACCCGCCGGACATCAATACCAGGGTCTGCTCCAGCGCGCCAAGCGGGTAACCGCCCATGCCCTGATGCTGGTCGTGAACGACAAACAACCGTTGGTCGCGAATTTCCATGCGCACGACCAGATCGGGCTTTTTCAGCTCGATTCCGGCCGCGCCGCACTGCATGCGCAGCTTGCTGCCGACGTATTTCTCGACGTCCATGGAGCTGAAGTCGTGGCGACCGGCGCGCTTGCAACGCACTGAAAACATCTTGCCGGGCAACAGGTCGGCGTAGTGCAGTTTGCACTTGGCGACGACGTCGTCGAGATCGCCCAGCGGGTACTCGGCGACCTGCAGAAAGTTGGCGATGCCGGGCATGCAGCTCAGCCGCTCCCTGATGCCCTGCAGCACTTTGGGGTCGGTCAGCCGGGTTTCGACCTCAAGGTTGTCCCATACGCCACCCACGACAATGTCCGCGTCCAGTTCACGGAGCACGGTACGAATGTTCTTGCCCAGTTGCCGGATGAACTTCTTGCGCACCGGCGGGCTTTTGATGGTGATTTCTGGGAAAACTTTAACGATTAGTTTCATGGAAACGGAGCGTGAGGTGCCGACCAAAAAAGGGGGGCGCGGATTATAGCGGAAATTGCTCAAGGTTTAACCAGTTATCGTACACGCAATCAGCGACGCACCAAAAAGAGTCGGCGCACCAAATTGCAGCGCCATAAAGGTGCGCGTTTTTCACGCATGGTGCGTTTTCGCCCCCTGAAAACCTGCGTTTGAGGCAAAAAACCCAACACGGGGCACTGGCATGCAAATTGCTCCCTTGTGAGGCAGGTTGCCTTGGCAGAGTATCTGCGCCGGCATCACCCAAATTCAAGGGACCATAACTCTATCAAGACGGTCTCTAGCCACCCGGAGGACACCATGTCGAAGTCGGTTCAACTCATCAAAGATCATGACGTTAAGTGGATTGATCTGCGCTTCACAGACACCAAGGGCAAGCAGCAGCACGTCACCATGCCTGCGCGCGATGCACTGGAAGACGATTTCTTCGAAGTCGGCAAAATGTTCGACGGTTCCTCCATCGCTGGCTGGAAAGGCATCGAAGCGTCCGACATGATTCTTCTGCCAGATGACGAAACCGCCCTGCTCGACCCGTTCACCGAAGAGCCGACCCTGGTTCTGGTCTGCGACGTCATCGAACCTTCGACCATGCAAGGCTACGACCGCGACCCGCGCGCCATTGCCCACCGTGCCGAGGAATACCTGAAGTCGACCGGTATCGGCGACACCGTATTCGTAGGTCCGGAGCCAGAGTTCTTCATCTTCGACGAAGTGAAATTCAAGTCCGACATCTCCGGCTCCATGTTCAAGATCTTCTCCGAACAGGCTTCCTGGATGACCGACGGCGACGTCGATGGCGGCAACAAGGGCCACCGTCCGGGCGTCAAAGGTGGTTACTTCCCGCTGCCACCGGTCGACCACGACCACGAAATCCGCACCGCCATGTGCAACGCTCTGGAAGAAATGGGCCAGACCGTTGAAGTTCACCACCACGAAGTGGCGACTGCCGGCCAGAACGAAATCGGCGTGAAATTCAACACGCTGGTCAAGAAGGCTGACGAAGTTCAGACCCTCAAGTACTGCGTACACAACGTTGCCGACGCTTACGGCCGTACCGCTACTTTCATGCCCAAGCCACTGTACGGTGACAACGGCTCGGGTATGCACGTACACATGTCCATCTCCAAGGATGGCAAGAACACCTTCGC
The DNA here is from genome assembly GCF_030208985.1 of Pseudomonas sp. MEJ108. Classification (NCBI taxonomy): domain Bacteria; kingdom Pseudomonadati; phylum Pseudomonadota; class Gammaproteobacteria; order Pseudomonadales; family Pseudomonadaceae; genus Pseudomonas; species Pseudomonas sp. MEJ108. Next base: position 11,761 of record NZ_JARVSW010000080.1, on the reverse strand, counting down.
AGGCGAAGGCTATGCCGGTCTGTCCGATACCGCCCTGTACTTCATCGGCGGCATCATCAAGCACGGCAAGGCGCTGAACGGCTTCACCAACCCGTCGACCAACTCCTACAAGCGTCTGGTCCCGGGTTTCGAAGCACCGGTCATGCTGGCCTACTCGGCGCGTAACCGCTCCGCATCGATCCGTATTCCTTACGTCAACAGCCCACGCGGCCGCCGTATCGAAGCACGCTTCCCGGATCCGGCAGCCAACCCGTACCTGGCCTTCGCGGCCCTGTTGATGGCTGGCCTGGACGGCATCCAGAACAAGATCCACCCTGGCGACGCAGCTGACAAAAACCTGTATGACCTGCCGCCTGAAGAGGCCAAAGAGATCCCACAAGTTTGCGGCAGCCTGAAAGAAGCCCTGGAAGAACTGGACAAGGGCCGCGCGTTCCTGACCAAGGGCGGCGTCTTCAGCGACGACTTCATCGATGCCTACATCGAGCTGAAAAGCGAAGAAGAAATCAAGGTTCGCACCTTCGTACACCCACTGGAATACGAGCTGTACTACAGCTGCTGATCCAGCCACGCCAGCGTTGATGGCGTAACAGGAGACCTCCTTCGGGAGGTCTTTTTTTGCCCGGATTTTACCGCGTGAACATTTGTTCACCCCGCAACACTGGCTCTGACCGGTCGCCTGGAGTTAAATCTGCATCTCCCAACCGAACCGAGATGGAACTGCCATGCGCCTTATTCTGGCCACTTCCCTGCTGACAATGACGTTCATGTCTACCTGTTTCGCCTTCACTGCCGAGCAAAAACCTTCTGCACTTGAACCTCTGCTGCAAGCGATCAGCGAGCGCCTGACCATCGCCGATCAGGTTGCCCTGAGCAAGTGGGACAGCGGCAAGGCTGTCGAGGACCCGCCGCGCGAGCAGCAAGTGATCAGCGCCGCCCAGGCCCGTGCTGCCGAGTTCAAGCTCGATCCCGATGACGTTCAACGCCTGTTCCGCGCGCAGATCGAAGCCAATAAACAGGTGCAGAACGCCCTGCTCGCCCAATGGCACGCGGCAGGCAAGGCGCCCGACACGGTCAGGCTCAGTCTGGTCGATGACATTCGTCCGAAGCTGGATCGCCTGCAAACCCAGTTGCTCCAGGCCTACGCGGACTTCCAGCCACTGCGCAAGGCAGAAACCTGCCGGATACAACTGGATGCGGCACTAAAGCGTTATCAGACCGACCCGATTCACGATCAGGCGCTGGTACTGGCCACAGCCGACCTTTGCCCTGCGAAACGCTGACACATCAGGCGGATAGCGCAGCATAGGACGATGTGTTCTATGCTGACGGCCAATCTTGCCCTGCTGTCGAGAGTCTCATGCGTCAAAGTCTGATTTGCCTGCTGCTGTTGATCAGCCTGCCTGCGCTGGCGCAGATCTATAAGTACACCGATGCGAACGGCAACACCGCGTTCAGCAACCAGCCGCCCAACGGCACCAAGACCGAAGTGGTCGAGTTACCGCCGCTCAACAGCATCGAAACGCAGACACCTTCCAGGCCAGCCCTCAACCGCGAGCCGCAACCGGCCCCTGTGGCGCCACCCTCGCAGCCGCAAACGGCCTACGACGTGCTGGAACTGAAAGACCTGCCCACCGATGAAGCGTTACGCGCCAACAATGGCACGTTCATCATCGGTGTGAAGATCGAGCCACGCCTGCAACCGACTCACAGCCTGCAACTGCTGCTGGACGGCAACCTGTACGGGCAGCCCTCCAACCTGCCGCGCTTTCAGGTGGTCAACGCAGATCGCGGTGAACACAGTTTCGCGGTGGTCGTGAAAGACGGCGAGCGGATCATTCAGCAGAGCGAAACCATCACCCTGACCGTACAGCGCGTACACCTCGGCAAGCCATGAGCAGACACACGATGCGCCGCCTGCTGACCTGCCTGTTGTTGCTCTTGACGCTGCCCGCAGTGGCCGACGTCTACACCTATATCGACGCGCAGGGTAATCGGGTGTTTACCGACCAGCCGCGCAAGAACGCCACCCGCGTCGACATCGCCCCCAGCAACAACATGACCGGCACGCCGCCGACCCGCACCTTGAAGGCCCACCCCGCCAAACCGGCAGTACAACCGATGTTTCATTACCAGTTGCTGAGAATCCTGGTGCCCGAACCGGACGCTACCCTGGTCAATCCCAGTGGCGACCTGATCGTTACCGTCACCAGCGAACCGGTGTTACAGGCGGGCCACAGCTACCGGCTGCTGCTGGATAACGTTGCCGTCGGTCAGGCCGGCCGCAGCCCGGTGTTCCCGCTGAGCAATGTAGATCGCGGCACCCATCAACTGTCGGTAGAGATTTTCGACGAGCTTGGCCGTGTTCTGGAAAAAACCCCGAACCAGCCGTTTCACGTGCAGCGCATTTCCCTGGCGCAAAAGCGCGCGACCCACCCCTGCAAGGATGATGACTACGGCGTGCGTCCGGAGTGTCCGCTCAAGGACAAGCCCGAGCCAAAAAGCAGCATTCTGCCCTTCTTTTGATCTCGCCAAATCGTCGGCACCTTTTTGGTGCGCTCAATGCCTGCCTGCGCAACAATACAGCCCAATCTGGTTCAGGAACCTTGGCCGGGTAGCGCCGTATGCGGGCACTCTTTACAAAAACGGCCCGATTTTGCAGATAAAGCGCTTCTTTTCGGAGCCTTGGTTTGTTTTTTGCAACTTCACTGGCAAAGCACCGTATTGGTGGCCTTGCTCCTGCTGGTGCAGACCAACCAGCACCCGCATTGCGCGACTGCAATGTGCCAAAAGAGGTCAACACGATTCATGACTATCAGCGATGCGCTGCACAGACTGTTACTGGATAACCTGACCACTGCCACCATTCTGCTCAACGCCGACCTGCGACTTGAGTACATGAACCCAGCGGCGGAAATGCTGCTGGCCATCAGCGGGCAGCGCAGCCATGGGCAATTCATCAGCGAGCTGTTCACCGAGTCGGCCGAAGCATTGAGTTCGCTGCGTCAGGCAGTCGAACAGGCTCATCCTTTTACCAAGCGCGAAGCGATGCTCACTGCACTGACCGGCCAGACCCTGACGGTCGACTACGCGGTGACGCCTATCCTTAGCAAGGGCGATACCCTGCTGCTGCTTGAAGTGCATCCGCGTGACCGGCTGTTGCGTATCACCAAGGAAGAGGCTCAGTTGTCCAAGCAGGAAACCACCAAGATGCTGGTGCGTGGCCTGGCTCACGAAATCAAGAATCCACTGGGCGGCATTCGCGGGGCCGCACAATTGCTGGCCCGCGAGCTGCCTGAAGAAAGCCTCAAGGACTACACCAACGTCATTATCGAAGAGGCCGACCGCCTGCGTAATCTGGTCGACCGCATGCTCGGCTCCAACAAGCTGCCATCGCTGGCGATGACCAACGTGCACGAAGTGCTGGAGCGCGTGTGCAGCCTGGTCGAGGCCGAAAGCCAGGGTTGCATTACCTTGGTGCGCGACTACGACCCAAGCATCCCGGACGTGTTGATCGACCGCGAGCAAATGATCCAGGCCGTGCTCAATATCGTGCGCAACGCCATGCAGGCCATCAGCGGCCAGAACGAGTTGCGCCTTGGCCGGATCACCCTGCGTACCCGCGCCATGCGCCAGTTCACCATCGGCCACGTTCGCCATCGACTGGTGAGCAAGATCGAAATCATCGACAACGGCCCCGGTATTCCGGCCGAACTTCAGGAAACCATTTTCTATCCGATGGTCAGTGGCCGCCCGGATGGCACGGGACTAGGTCTTGCCATTACCCAGAACATCATCAGCCAGCACCAGGGTCTGATCGAGTGTGACAGCCATCCCGGCCACACCACATTCTCGATCTTCCTGCCGCTGGAACAAGGAGCAGCTTCGACATGAGCCGTAGTGAAACTGTCTGGATCGTAGACGACGATCGTTCTATCCGCTGGGTACTGGAAAAGGCCTTGCAACAGGAAGGCATGACCACGCAGAGCTTCGACAGCGCCGACGGGGTGATGAGCCGTCTGGCCCGTCAGCAACCGGACGTGATCATTTCTGACATCCGCATGCCGGGTGCCAGTGGCCTGGACCTGTTGGCGCGGATTCGCGAGCAGCATCCGCGTCTGCCGGTGATCATCATGACCGCCCACTCGGACCTGGACAGCGCCGTGGCGTCCTATCAAGGCGGTGCGTTCGAGTACCTGCCCAAGCCATTCGACGTCGATGAAGCCGTGTCGCTGGTCAAGCGCGCCAATCAGCACGCGCAGGAACAACAGGGCCTGGACGTCGCCCCGACGCTGACCCGCACTCCCGAGATCATTGGCGAAGCGCCAGCGATGCAGGAAGTGTTTCGCGCCATCGGCCGTCTGAGCCACTCCAACATCACGGTGTTGATCAATGGTGAGTCGGGTACTGGCAAGGAACTGGTCGCTCACGCATTGCATCGCCACAGCCCGCGTTCGGCCTCGCCATTCATTGCGCTGAACATGGCGGCGATCCCCAAGGACCTGATGGAGTCCGAGCTGTTCGGGCATGAAAAAGGCGCGTTCACCGGCGCGGCCAACCTGCGCCGCGGGCGCTTCGAACAGGCCGACGGCGGCACGCTGTTTCTCGATGAAATCGGAGACATGCCTGCCGACACCCAGACCCGTCTGTTGCGTGTCCTGGCGGACGGCGAGTTCTACCGGGTCGGCGGTCACACGCCGGTCAAGGTCGACGTGCGCATCATTGCCGCCACCCACCAGAATCTGGAAACCCTGGTGCAGGCCGGCAAGTTCCGCGAGGACTTGTTCCACCGCCTGAACGTGATCCGAATCCACATTCCGCGCATGTCGGACCGTCGCGAAGACATCCCGACCCTGGCCAAGCACTTCCTCAGCCGCGCGGCCCAGGAACTGGCGGTCGAACCCAAGCTGCTCAAGGCCGAGACCGAGGAATACCTCAAGCATCTGCCGTGGCCTGGCAACGTTCGTCAGCTGGAAAACACCTGCCGCTGGATCACGGTCATGGCTTCGGGTCGTGAAGTGCACGTCAGCGATCTGCCGCCGGAACTGCTGAGCCTGCCGCAGGACGCCGCGCCGGTCACCAACTGGGAACAGGCACTGCGCCAGTGGGCCGATCAGGCCTTGTCTCGCGGTCAGTCCAGCCTGCTGGACAGCGCCGTGCCGACCTTCGAGCGGATCATGATCGAAACCGCCCTCAAACACACCGCCGGCCGCCGCCGCGACGCCGCCGTATTGCTGGGCTGGGGCCGCAACACGCTGACCCGCAAGATCAAGGAACTGGGCATGAAGATCGATGGCGGGGACGACGACGAGGCCGATGAGGGCTGAGTGGTTATATGATGGTTGTTCATACCTACGCGGAGCGCTCAGCGTTATACAAGTCCGCTTTTGATTCTGGCCGTAGGGCGTAGGAGCGAACTTGTTCGCGAAAGGGCCGGTATGATCGCCGAAAATGCGTCGTCTGAGACACTGTCTTCGCGAACAATGCGGACGCCGCCCCGATCGCTCCTACGCCCTATGGGCAGAAGCCTGAAAGCCCTGTATTACGGGCTTTCAAGGAGTTATGTATAACGATGAGCGCGGAGCGCGGGAATGACGGTCATAGGCCGCAGCGCATCACTCAGCCAGCGACGGCTTTTCCCACAGGTTGATCCCGCCTTCCACCGCAAAGCTGTCGATCTCGGTCAGCTCTTCGGGGCTGAACGCCAGGTTCTTCAGCGCGCCGACGTTTTCGATGATCTGCTCGGGACGGCTCGCACCGATCAACGCTGAAGTCACACGCGGATCGCGCAGCGTCCAGGCCAGGGCCATTTGTGCCAGGCTCTGACCGCGACGCTGGGCGATTTCATTGAGCGCGCGCACGTGGGCGATGTTCTGCTCGGACAGGTGCGAAGCCTGCAGTGAACCACCACCCGGACGATTGACCCGCGCATCCTTGGGCACGCCGTTCAGGTACTTGTCCGACAGCAACCCCTGGGCCAAAGCAGTAAAGGCAATCACGCCGGCACCCAACTCTTCAGTAGCATCGAGCAAGTCTTTCTCGACCCAGCGGTTAAGCAGGTTGTAGGCCGGCTGGTGAATCAGCAGCGGCACTTTCCACTCTTTGAGCAACGCGGCGATTTCGCGGGTCTTGGCACCGGAATACGACGAGATACCGATGTACAACGCCTTGCCCTGCTGAACTGCGGTGGCCAGGGCGCTGGCGGTTTCTTCCAGCGGAGTGTCCGGGTCGAAACGGTGGGAATAGAAGATGTCGACGTAATCGAGGCCCATGCGTTGCAGGCTCTGGTCGAGGCTGGCGAGCACGTATTTACGTGAACCGCCGCCCTGCCCGTACGGCCCTGGCCACATGTCCCAGCCGGCCTTGCTGGAGATGATCAGCTCATCACGGTAGTGCTTGAAGTCTTCGCGCAGCAAACGGCCGAAGTTGATCTCGGCGCTGCCGTACGGCGGGCCATAGTTGTTGGCCAGGTCGAAATGGTTGATGCCCAGATCAAACGCCGTGCGCAGCATGGCGCGCTGGGTATCGATCGGCGTGCTGTCACCGAAGTTGTGCCACAAGCCCAAAGACAGTGCCGGAAGCACCAGCCCGCTGCGGCCGGTACGGCGATAAGGCATGTCTTCGTAACGATTTTCGGCAGCGATGTAGGTCATTGAATCCTCTCTTGTCTGGGGGATATTCGAGGCGTCTTGATTGCGTTTGCGAACCGGTGACGCCTGTTCGCAACGCCGGAATCATGGCTTTTTCCAGACCACCTGCTGAATGTCGACCCGCTTGGGTATCAAGTGGTTGTCGTAAAACAGATCAGCGGTCGCCTGCTGCGCGCGTACGATCTCCGGCGTGATCGGCAGGCTGGGTGATACAGGCCGATGGTCAAGATACTGAGTCATGACCGCTTCGGACAAGCCCATGCTGCGCGCCAGTATCTGAATACTCTCGGCACGCTGCGAGCGCGACAGCCCGTCGGCCACCGTCAGTTCGTCGAGCACCTGCTGCACGAGCGCTGCGTTTTCCTCGGCAAACGCCCGCCGTGCGGTATAGAACGGCCCGGACAACCCAAGCCCCTCGCCGTTGGCCAGCAGGCGGCTGTGGCCTTCGCTCATGGCGATGGAGTAGTAAGGGTCCCAGATCGCCCAGGCATCGACACTGCCGTTTTCAAAGGCAGCGCGGGCATCGGCAGGGGTCAGGTAAATCGGCTGAATATCCTTGAAGGTCAGACCGGCCTTGTTCAGCACACGCAGCACCACGTTATGTGAGCTGGAGCCTTTCTGCAGCGCGACCTTGCGGCCTTTCAATTCCGCGACGCTGTGCACCGGGCTTTCGTTGCGCACCAACAGGGTTTCCACCTGCGGCTTGGGTGGCTCGGCACCGATGTAGACCAGGTCGGCACCTGCGACCTGGGCGAAGATCGGCGGGATGTCGCCGGTGGAGGCGATGTCCAGGCTGCCAATGTTCAGCGCCTCCAGCATCTGCGGCCCGGCCGGAAACTCGACCCATTTGATTTTTTTCTCGGGAAACCGCTTTTCCAGCAGGCCGTTTTCCTTGGCCAGCACCAGCGTGATCGAGCCCTTCTGATAGCCGATGCGAAGAGTGTCGGGCTCGTCGGCAGAAGCTGTACCGAAAAGACCGCTGAAGGCCAGAATGGCGGCGATAAACGTGAATGGTTTCATGGGTGATCCTTTCTCGGTCGACTCTCGTGCCAATGCTCCGCGTTGGCATGCATCCCGTGACGCTCCGCGTCACCTCTCTGCAGCCAGGCTTGGTATCTGGTACGGGAAATTATCAAAATCTATAAGCAGGCCGTTGCAAGCCCAGGTTCTCGCGCAAGGTCGTGCCTTCATACTCGGTGCGAAACAGCCCGCGCCGCTGTAACTCCGGCACCAGCAACTGCGCGACATCTTGCAGGCCGCCCGGCAGGTGTGGCACCAGCACGTTGAAGCCATCCGCCGCACCTTGCTCGAACCAGCGTTGCAACTCATCGGCAATCTGCTCTGGCGTACCGATCAGGCTGTAGTGCCCTCGCCCACCGGCAATCCGCCGTCCCAGTTGCGCCAGGGTCAGGTTTTCCTGATCAGCCAGTTCGGTGAGCAGTTTCTGCCGGCTGCGCTGGCCGCTGTCGGTCAATGGCAACTCTGGCAGCGGGCCGTCCAGCGGGTAGCCCGACAGGTCGAAATTGCCCAGCATGCGGCCCAGCAGAGCGACCCCGACCTGAGGCTCGACCAGTTCCTGAAACGACTCGAATTTGGCTTTGGCCAAGGCTTCGGTTTCGGCCACGACGATGAACACGCCGGGCATGATTTTCAGTGAGTCTGCGTCACGCCCAAAGGCGCGTAACCGGCCTTTGATATCCGCATAAAACGCTTGCGCACTGGCCAGCGAGGTCTGCGCGGTGAACACTACTTCCGCCGTCTGCGCCGCCAGATCACGTCCGACTTCCGAGGAGCCGGCCTGCACCACCACTGGCTGCCCCTGCGGCGAACGCGCCACGTTCAGCGGACCCTTGACGCGGAAATGCTCGCCCTGATGATCGAGCACATGCATTTTGGCCGGATCGTAATACTCGCCACTGGCCTTGTCGCGGGTGAAGGCATCGTCTGCCCAACTGTCCCACAGGCCGGTCACCACCTGATGAAACTCTCGTGCGCGGCTGTAGCGCTCGGCATGCCCCACATGCTCGGCGCGACCGAAGTTCTGCGCTTCGGCGGCAGCATCCGACGTCACCAGATTCCAGCCCGCTCGCCCACCGGAGAGATGATCCAGCGAGGCGAACTTGCGGGCTACGTGATACGGCTCGTTGTAGGTGGTGGTCGCTGTCGCGATCAGACCAATATGCTCGGTCACCGCGCTGAGTGCCGAGAGCAGGGTCAGCGGCTCGAAATGATCGGAGCGCGCCATGCGGCTGGCGATATCACCGGTCGCGGCAGCCACACTGTCAGCGACGAACAGCGCATCGAATTTTGCCGCCTCCGCGACCCTGGCCACATGCCGGTAATGCTTGAAATCCAGCCCTGCATCCGCAGGCACATCCGGGTGCCGCCAGGCGGCGACATGGTGCCCGGTGGCCATCAGGAAAGCGCCCAGCTTCATCTGTCGGGCAGTGGTGCTCATACCTCACTCCTTACGTGTTGCCTGGGGTCTCGGCTCAAAAATCCTTGCGCAACTGCACGCCGAAATAACGTTCATCATCACGCGGCACTGATCGATAAACGTAGTTGCCCCCGGTCGCCAGCATTGGCGAGTAGGACTTGTCCGCCAGGTTCTTGCCCAGCAATGCAACGCGCCAGCCACTGTTGTAATCGGCCAGTGCCACGCTGGCGTTCCAGATGCCGTAAGCACCCTGTCTGGTGTCCGGGTTCTGGCTGATGTCGTACTGCACTTCGCTCTGCCAGCTGTAATCGGTGCCCAGTTCGATATCCAGGCCGTTGTCCAGCGGGATGGTGTAATCGGCACGAACGTAGCTTTTCCAGTCCGGGCTGTACGGCAGGGTCTTGCCGTCGACATTGCAGGACGCCGCCGCACCGGCCGGGCAGGCGAAGCTGTCGATGCGTGCTTTGGTGTAGGACAGCGCACCGGAGAATTTCAGGTTTCGGGTGGCTTGCAGGGCGTAATCCAGCTCGACGCCTTCGGTGCTGACGCTGCCGGCGTTGATCAGGCGCGTCACGACCTGCCCGGCAACACTGTCGAAGAAATTCGCCTGATAGTTGTCGTACTCGCTGTGGAACACCGCCAGGTTGGTGGTCAGGCGATTGTTCCAGGTGGTGGCCTTGAGGCCGACCTCCCAGGTGTTCGAGGTTTCCGGCTTGAGCGCCTCGGTGTCACGCGGCTGCATGTTGAAGAACACGTTGTAGGCCGGGCCTTTGTAGCCGCGCGAGTAGGTGATGTAGGTCATCACACTGTCGCTCAGGTCGTACTGCAAACCGAGGCGTCCGGACTTGCCGTCTTCGTCCACCGACCCGGAGCTGCTGGTTGCTGGCTGAATGCCGCTGACGGTGGTAGCCGATGTCGATACGCGGCGATGATCGTATTCCAGGTCGTCGTGGGTCCAGCGTGCCCCGGCAATCGCACGCAAGTCCGGGGTGAAGTTGAACGTGGTTTCGCCGAACACCGAATAACTGTCGGTGGTGGTGCTGTAATCGGCGATGCCGCGATCCTGAGTCGTCGGTGTGATCAGCGTGCGCTGATAGGTCTCGTCGCTCTTGCCGTGCATGTAAAACAGCCCGCCGACGTACTCGACAAACCGGCCTTTCGGCGACGCCAGACGCAACTCCTGGGAATACTGGTTGAACGCCAGATCGCCCTTGTCTTCAGTGCCGGGGAACGCCGCGGTGACAGTGCCAAGCCGGTCGCCGTCCTGATACTGGGTGTTATCCCAACCACGCCAGGCGGTAATCGAGGTCAGGGTGTAGTCGCCCAGTTGCCAGTCGAGCTGGCCGGACAGGCCTTTGTTGACGTCCTCGACATGGCTGCGGTAATCGCTGACGACATTGCGGTTATCGCTGTCGGCACGTACCGGCGTCAGGGCACTGGCGAAGGACGGGGTCAGCGCCTTGGTTACGACACCGTTGGGTGCATCGTCATGGGACTGCATGTAGTCCGCTGCAAGGGTGAAGGTGATGTCGTCATTGGGTGTGAATTCCAGCTTGCCGCGGGCACCCTTGCGGTTGTAACCGTTGACCTCCTGACCATTGAGTTTGTTGTCGACATTGCCGTCATAGCTGCCGAACAACGTCGTGATCGAGCCTTTGAGGGTCTGCGGAATCAGGCTGCCGCCAATGCCGAAACGGGTGCGGCTTTCGTTGCCGCTGTAATAGGACTGATCGATGTAACCGTGAGTCGCTTCAGTCGGTGCCTTGGTGGTGACGTTGAGCACGCCCGCCGAAGCATTCTTGCCGAACAGCGTGCCTTGCGGGCCGCGCAGTACTTCGATGCGTTCCAGGTCGAGTAAGTCCAGCGTGGCCTGACCCGGCCGCGCATACACCACGCCATCGATCACCGTGGCCACGGTCGGTTCGACGCCTGGCGAGGTGGAAATGGTGCCGACACCGCGAACGAACAGCGAGGTGTCCTTATTGGAAGCCCCGGTGCGGAAATTCAACGACGGCACCTGCTGCACGATGCTGGCCACGCCGTTACGGTTATCGCGCTCCAGCTGTTCGCCCTCGATCACGGACACGGCGACCGGTACTTTCTGCAGCGATTCCTCGCGGCGTGTGGCGGTCACGGTCACCGATTCCAGCGCTACCGTTTCCGTGTTCTGCCCTGCCGCTGTCTCTGCCATGGCCGGAACACACGGCAATGCCGTCAGCCCCATCAGCAACCACCCACAACGACGCCCCCGCGCGGTATGAGCCTGATCGATCGCCTGCGCCAGAAGCGTGTGTCTGACGCCATCCCTACCTGTTGTGTGCATCTGCGTGCCTACCTGAAATATGCCCTGATCCGACAGTGCGATGCGCACTGTCGCCTGTGCGTGCTGACTAAACCGGGTCCGGGCATTCGCGGTGGCGAGTAGCAGAAAAACCATCTTTGTTAGCGCTAACATCACCAGTATCGGAAAACGACTTATAGATCGTCCAATACTGAAAAATTAGTTTTATATTGCTTTTGATTTTATGCGAAGTGATCGAGCATGGCCGACGAAAAGCCTCTGACACGCAAACGCCGCGGCGCAGATGTGTGACGCGGAGCGTCACGAAAGGCATTCCCACGCTGTGGACTGCCCCCAAGAAGTTGGACACCAATCCGACCTAATGGGGGTGTTCAA
>NZ_JARVSW010000076.1:0-30551 GCF_030208985.1 Pseudomonas sp. MEJ108 | reverse complement strand
CAAGGCTTTTTCGTTTCCGTCTGCGCCGGAAGTGGGGCGAATTATAGACACCTCAGCGAGGGCGTCAATCGTTAATTTCAAAAATCTTCGCCCTGCTTTGCGACTGCCCCGTAAATACGGGAGATCCTCTTTAAAGACGATCTCCCTTCCGTAGAATTTATAGGCTGGGAAATGCAAATTGCGACGCTTCGTGGCTCGCCCGTTGCGGCCAGCGCTGGGTAATGGCCTTACGACGGGTATAGAAGCGCACGCCATCGGGACCGTACGCATGCAGGTCGCCGAACAGGGAACGCTTCCAGCCACCAAAGCTGTGATAGGCGACCGGCACTGGCAAAGGAACGTTGACCCCGACCATCCCCACTTCAATCTCGTCGCAGAACAGACGCGCCGCTTCGCCATCGCGGGTAAAGATGCAGGTGCCGTTGCCGTATTCGTGATCGTTGATCAGTTGCATGGCCTGCTCAAGGCTGTCCACGCGCACGATGCACAGCACCGGCCCGAAAATCTCTTCTTTATAGATACGCATCCCTGGCGTCACGTGATCAAACAGGCAGCCACCCATGAAGAAGCCCTGTTCGTGCCCGGCAACCTGAAGATTGCGCCCGTCGACCACCAGGGTCGCGCCCGCCTGCACACCGTCCTCTATATAGCCGCCAACCTTGTCGCGATGCTGCCCGGTGACCAATGGCCCCATGTCCAGGCCACAGGTTGTGCCCGCACCGATCTTCAGGCTCTGGATTTGCGGAACCAGTTTGGCCACCAATGCATCGGCGATCTGATCGCCGACACACACCGCCACCGAAATTGCCATGCAACGCTCGCCGCAGGATCCGTAGGCAGCGCCCATCAAGGCACTCACGGCATTGTCCAGATCGGCATCCGGCATCAACACCGCATGATTCTTGGCGCCACCGAGGGCCTGAACGCGCTTGCCACGCGCTGCGCCCTCCTTATAGATGTACTCGGCAATCGGTGTAGAACCAACGAAGCTCAGCGCCTTGACCTCCGGCGCTTCGATCAGCGCATCGACCGCGACCTTGTCACCATGAACCACGTTGAGCACACCGTTCGGCAGCCCGGCTTCATGCAGCAACTCGGCAATCAACAATGTAGAGCTGGGATCGCGTTCCGAGGGTTTGAGGATGAAGCAGTTACCGCACGCAATCGCCAGCGGGTACATCCACAGCGGCACCATGGCCGGGAAGTTGAACGGGGTGATACCGGCAACGATACCCAGCGGCTGAAAGTCAGACCACGCATCGATGTTCGGCCCGACGTTGCGGCTGTATTCACCCTTGAGCACTTCAGGCGCAGCGCAGGCGTACTCCACGTTTTCAATACCGCGCTTCAACTCGCCCGCCGCATCCTCCAGGGTCTTGCCGTGTTCTTCACTGATCAATTGGGCAATGCGTGCCTCGTTCTGCTCAAGCAACTGCTTGAAACGGAACATCACCTGAGCACGCTTGGCCGGCGGCGTATTGCGCCACGCCGGAAACGCGGCCTTGGCCGAGTCGATTGCCTTCTGGACTGTTTCGCGGTCGGCCAGCGCTACGGTGTGGATAACCTGCCCGGTCGACGGGTTGAACACATTGGCGCTACGACCTTCAGCAGAAACGAACTCGCCGTGGATCAGGTGTTGAATGCTGCTCATGGAAAACTCCGGATAAAGGCAACGGGCGTGAGTCAGCTCACACCCGATGCGATAAAGGCACGTATATAAGAAGAAAGCCTGCCAGCGCGGTCAGTCGATCAGGTTCAGGGTTTCGCCGACGGCATCGAACAATCGATCCAGATCCTGCGCCTGGCTATTGAAGGTCGGCCCGAATTGCAGGGTGTCACCGCCAAAGCGCACATAGAAACCGGCTTTCCACAGTTTCATGCCCGCCTCGAAGGGCCGCACGATGGCATCGCCGTCACGCGGGGCGAGCTGGATGGCACCTGCCAGACCGTAATTGCGGATATCGACCACGTTTTTCGCGCCCTTGATACCGTGCAGCGCACGTTCAAAATGCGGCGCGACGGCTGCGGCCTGCTGCACCAGATTCTCCCGTTGCAGCAGTTCAAGCGCCGCCAGCCCGGCCGCACACGCTACAGGGTGAGCGGAATAGGTGTAGCCGTGAGGGAATTCGACAGCGTACTCCGGCGTCGGCTGGTTCATGAACGTGTGATAGATCTCGCTGCTGGCGATTACCGCGCCCATGGGGATAGCACCATTGGTGATCTGCTTGGCAATGCACATCAGGTCAGGCGTGACACCGAAACTGTCCGCGCCAAACATCGAGCCCGTACGGCCGAAACCGGTGATGACTTCATCGAAGATCAGCAGGATATTGTGCTGATCACAAATCTCCCGCAGGCGCTTGAGATAGCCTTGCGGCGGAACGATCACACCGGCCGAGCCCGACATGGGTTCGACGATCACTGCAGCGATGTTCGACGCATCATGCAACTCGATCAGCTTGAGCATCTCGTCAGCCAGCGCGATACCGCCCGCCTCGGGCATGCCCTTCGAATACGCATTGCTGGCCAGCAGGGTGTGCGGCAAGTGGTCGACGTCCATCAACTGGCCGAACATCTTGCGGTTGCCATTCACTCCGCCCAGGCTGGTGCCCGCCACATTCACGCCGTGATAGCCGCGTGCCCGGCCGATCATCTTGGTCTTGGTCGCCTGGCCTTTCAGCCGCCAGTAGGCGCGCACCATCTTCACCGCCGTATCCGCGCACTCGGAACCCGAGTTGGTATAGAAGACATGGTTGAGATTGCCCGGCGTCAGGTCGGTAATCTGTTCTGCCAGCTGGAACGACAGGGGGTGCCCGAACTGAAAGCCCGGCGAGTAATCCAGCACACCCAGTTGCCGGGACACGGCTTCCTGAATTTCCTTGCGCGTGTGCCCGGCACCGCATGTCCATAGACCTGAGAGTGCATCGTAGATCTTGCGTCCCTTGTCGTCTGTCAGATAGCTGCCATGCGCGGCCACGACCATGCGCGGGTCGCGCTGGAAATTTCGGTTCGCGGTGTAGGGCATCCAGTGAGCATCGAGCTTCAACTGACGGGTGACAGGCACATCGGACACTTCGAACATATTCATGGGAGCAGGCCTCGCAGGCGCTAAACGATCGGTCATTGCAGCCAAGGTGCCACGCGGCTAAAGTTCATAAAACCCGACTTTTACGATCTTTGGTTTGGTAATCACTAAACAATGAATATCCGTCGCTCCGATCCCGTGTCGCAGGTCAGTGATTTTGATATCCGCTTGCTGCGCCTATTCAAAAGCGTTGTCGAGGCGGGTGGCTTTTCTGCGGCTGAAAGCGTGCTCGGCATTGGCCGATCAGCGATAAGCCAGCAGATGAGTGATCTGGAACAACGCCTCGGCCTGCGCCTGTGCCAGCGAGGCCGCGCCGGTTTTTCACTGACCGACGAAGGGCGCGAGGTTTATCAGTCGTCGTTGCAACTGCTCAGCGCGCTGGAAAGTTTCAGGACAGAGGTCAACGGCCTGCACCAGAACCTGCGCGGCGAGCTGAACATCGGCCTGACCGACAATCTGGTCACCCTCCCCCATATGCGCATCACCCATGCCCTGGCCCGGCTGAAAGAGCGCGGGCCGGGCGTGCACATCAACATCCGCATGATCGCCCCCGCCGAAGTCGAGCGCGGTGTACTCGACGGCGGTCTGCATGTCGGTGTCGTGCCACAGGCCAGCGCCTTGCCGGGGCTTGAGTATCATTCGTTGTACAGCGAGCGTTCGCTGCTCTATTGCGCGGTCGGGCATCCCCTGTTTTACGTCGACAATGCGACGCTGGATGACGCACGCCTCGCACAACAGGAAGCCATCGCTCCGACCTTTCGCCTGCCCAACGATGTTCAGGACCACTATCAGGCGCTGACCTGCACGGCCAGCGCGTCGGACCGGGAGGGCATCGCCTTCCTGATTCTGACCGGCCGCTACATAGGCTACTTGCCCGATCATTACGCCAACACCTGGGTGCAGGAAGGCAGGCTGCGCGCATTGAAACCGGATTCGAAGTTTTACGACCTCAATCTGGTGACCGTTACCCGCAAAGGCCGACGCCCTCATTTGGTGCTGGAGAGCTTTCTGGAAACACTTGCCGCTACCCGATGACACATTTATGCCCGGCACCTGGCCGGTTCGCCGACGCTGCAGAGCGCGTTGAAAGCGCTATCAGGCTGATATTTATTGAAATAACTGGACTCAAATAAAAATAACCTGAGCAACTGGACAGTTTTTTGCAGTAGTCCCGGACAACGACACGCCAGCACATGGCATTTCCCCGTCCGAGAACTTGCCATGCAGCCTGAAACACTCGACAACGATGACCTGATCTACGGCCTGAACGATCGCCCCAAACCCTGGACGGCCATTTTGGCAGCGTTCCAGCACGTTCTCGCCAGCTTCGTCGGGATCATCACCCCGCCCCTGATCATCGGCTCGACCCTCGGCCTGACCCCATACATGCCGTACCTGATCAGCATGGCCTTGATGGTCTCGGGCACCGGTACGTTCATCCAGGCGCGCCGCCCGTTCGGCATCGGCGCGGGCATGATCTGTCTGCAAGGCACCAGCTTCGCGTTCCTGGGCGCCGTGTTGTCCGCAGGCTTTCTGGTCAAACAGCGCGGCGGCAGCCCGGAGGACATCATGGCGATGATCTTCGGCGTGTGCTTTTTCGGTGCGCTGGTGCAGATCGCGCTGAGTCGCTGCATTAGCCAGCTGCGAAGGGTCATCACGCCGCTGGTGACCGGTATTGTCATCACGTTGATTGGTGTGAGCCTGATCAAGGTGGGCGTGACAGACCTGGGCGGCGGTTTCAATGCGCCGGACTTCGGCGCCCCGGTGAACCTGGCGCTGGGCGCGTTCGTTCTGGCCGTGATCATTGTGCTCAATCGCTCGAATACGCCCTGGGTACGTTTGTCAGCCATCATCATCGGCCTGGCGGTCGGCAGTCTGGCCGCCTGGTTCAGCGGCAAGCTGGTGCCGCAAGCCCTTCACGACCTGCCGTTGATCAGCGTACCGGTGCCCTTCCGCTTCGGCTTCAATTTCGACTGGAGCGCTTTCCTGCCAGTCGCGCTGATTTATCTGATCAGCAGCATCGAAACAGTCGGCGACCTGACCGCCAATTGCATGCTCGCGCGCCAGCCCATCAGCGGCCCGAGCTACCTGGCACGCCTCAAGGGCGGCGTGCTCGGCGATGGCGTGAGCTGCATGATCGCCGCGACCTTCAGCGCATTTCCCAATACCACCTTTGCGCAAAACAACGGCGTGATCCAGTTGACCGGCGTTGCCAGTCGCTACGTCGGGCTGTACATCGGCGCGGTGCTGTTCGTACTCGGGCTGTTTCCGCACATCGGCGCCATCGTCCAGCAGATCCCCAAGCCGGTGCTCGGCGGCGCAACGCTGGTCATGTTCGGCAGCGTCGCCGCCGCCGGGGTGCGCATTCTGGCCCAGTCGCCGCTGGACCGACGCAGCATGCTGATCATTGCGACGTCCTTGGGTGTCGGTCTGGGCATTGCGGCGCAGCCTGCGCTGCTGCACCAATTGCCGAAACTGGTGCAGAACCTGTTCGATTCGGCGATCACCAGCGGCGGCATCACGGCCATTGTCATGTGCCTGCTGATTCCGGAAGGCAAAGTCACCGCCGCTACGACCGACGCCGTAACGGAACCCGAACCTGTGGAGCAACCACGATAACTTTGCATGCCGCGCCCGCACCGACGCTTGCGAGATGCTCGCCGGTGCGCTATCTGTTCATCCGTCGCGCCCTACGACCTGTCCGGAATTGCCCATGACCCTTGAAGTCCCCGCACACAGCGCTCACGTCACCAAGCCTGCAAGCCGTATTCGTCAGAAGAACGAAGAAGCGATCATCCAGGCAGCCGAAGATGAATTCGCCCGCCACGGTTTCAAGGGCACCAGCATGAACACCATCGCGATCAAGGCCGGGCTGCCAAAGGCCAATCTGCATTACTACTTCACCAATAAACTCGGCCTGTATGTCGCGGTGCTGAGCAACATCATCGATTTGTGGGACAGCACCTTCAACCACCTCAGCGTCGAAGACGATCCCGCAGAGGCGCTGGCCCGCTACATTCGCGCCAAGATGGAGTTCTCGCGCCGCCAGCCACAGGCCTCGCGGATCTTCGCCATGGAGATCATCAGCGGCGGCGAATGCATGAGTGAGTATTTCAGTCAGGATTACCGCCTGTGGTTTCAGGGCCGGGCCGCGGTCTTTCAAGCCTGGATCGACGCCGGCAAGATGGACCCCGTCGACCCGGTGCACCTGATCTTCCTGCTATGGGGCAGCACCCAGCACTATGCTGACTTCGCCTCGCAGATCTGTCGCGTCACCGGTCGCTCCCGACTGACGCGCCAGGACATGGATCAGGCCAGCAACAATCTCATTCGGATCATCCTCAAAGGTTGTGGGCTCACGCCGCCAGCCTTGTAGAATCGTCGCCTTGACGTCAGCTGGACACACGCATGCCTTTTACCCTGGTCGGCCCTTGCGAGTTTCGTGAAGAAATCCGCAAGAGCCGCTTCATCACCCTCGCCGCCCCCATCGCCAGCCCGGCCGACGCACAGGCGTTCATCGAGCAGCACAGTGACCTCAACGCCACCCACAATTGCTGGGCCTGGAAGCTCGGCGGCCAGTACCGCAGCAACGATGACGGCGAACCGGGCGGCACCGCAGGCAGGCCGATTCTGGCCGCCATCGAAGCGCAGGCGTTCGATCAGGTCGTGGTGCTGGTGATCCGCTGGTACGGCGGCATTCAACTGGGAACCGGCGGCCTGGCCCGCGCCTATGGTGGCGGTGCCAACAAATGTCTGCAGCAGGCCGAGCGTCTGCCGCTGATCCAGCGTGCCTCGTTCCACCTTGAATGCAGCTTCAGTGAGCTGGCGCTGGTCAAGCTGCGTCTCGGCGAATTGAACGGGCTGGTGGAAAACGAAAACTTCATGGCCAACGGTGTGCAGATGTCCATCGCCATCGGCCCCGAACACACCGATACCCTGCAGCGCCAACTGGCCGATCTGAGTCGCGGCAGAATCCTTCTGCACGCAGCGCCGGAGCAATAGCCGGAGCCTCTGCGGCACATGTAACAATTGCCCACATCTACTGTGCATCCGGCTGTGGATAAGCTGAGCACACTCCACCACGAGCCTTGCCGGGCTTGCGTTTCAGGCGAATGATCGTTTTTTGAGCAATTGCCGTTCGTGGATCCATAAAGAGCGCAAAAACAGCCTGTTAGCGCTTCTTAGTGCCTTTGGATGTTAACCGCCGCCGCATTATTCTCACTCAACCCGCTTGCGCACAGTATCTGTGGAAGAACCTGTGGATAACAGGTGCAAGGGTCGCGCATTGGTTCAGTGCGCCGCCCTCCACGTCCGCTGTACATTTTTTGTTCAAATCAAAGGGCCACATTGGCCCGCGCCCGGTCAGCACGCCCCGAACTGGTGCTGAAACGCGTGCGTGCGATGGAAGAAGGCCGGCGACAAAGCCGAAAACTCCGTGCCCAGCCTTGATTCAGCGCACCGGACGCGAATCCTGACTCCTTGGCCAGGATTTTGCTTTATCCACACGCGACCCACTTCTGCCTCAGAGCCTTTCATGTCAAACCACGCGATACCTGCGCGCCTGCAACTGCGCCATATCACCAAACGGTATCCCGGCTGCCTGGCCAACGACGCTGTCGACCTGACGATTCAGCCCGGAGAGATTCACGCCCTGCTGGGTGAAAACGGTGCGGGCAAAAGCACGCTGATGAAGATCATCTACGGCGTGACGCAGCCCGACGCCGGGACGATCATCTGGCAAGGCCAGGCGCAGACCATGCGCAATCCGGCACAGGCCAGAAGCCTGGGCATCGGCATGGTGTTCCAGCATTTTTCGCTGTTCGAAACCCTCAGCGTCGCGCAAAACATCGCGCTGGCGATGGGCGCAGCAGCAGGCACGCCCAAACAACTGGAGCCGCGCATCCGCGAGGTCTCACAACGCTACGGCATGGCGCTGGAACCCCAACGACTGGTGCACAGCCTGTCGATTGGCGAGCGGCAGAAAGTCGAGATCATTCGCTGCCTGATGCAGGACATTCGCCTGTTGATCCTCGACGAACCGACGTCGGTGTTGACGCCCCAGGAAGCCGAGGAGCTGTTCGTGACCCTTCGGCATCTGGCCCGGGAAGGCTGCAGCATTCTGTTTATCAGTCACAAGCTGGGTGAGGTGCGCGCGCTGTGTCACAGCGCAACCGTGCTGCGCAACGGCAAGGTCTCCGGGCACTGCATTCCCGCTGACTGCTCCGATCTGGAACTGGCGCGCTTGATGGTCGGCGATGCCGAAGGGCTGACCGCGCACTATGAAAAAGTCAGCGGCAGCACAGCCTTTTTGCGCATCGACAAGCTGTCCTGGCACAACCCGGACCCGTTCGGCTGCTCACTCAAAGACCTCAGCCTGGAAGTACGCAGCGGCGAAATCGTCGGTATCGCAGGCGTGGCCGGTAATGGTCAGGATGAATTGCTGGCGCTGCTCAGCGGCGAACAGACCTTGCCGCACGCCCAGGCGGCGACCCTGCGTTTTGAGGATACCCCGGTCGGCAACCTGCGCCCCGATGCGCGGCGCAAGCGCGGCCTGGCATTCGTCCCGGCCGAGCGCCTGGGGCATGGCGCAGTGCCGGAACTCAGTCTCGCCGACAACGCGCTGCTTACCGCCTTCCAGCAAGGGCTGGTGAGCAATGGCCTGATCCAGCGCAGCAAGGTGCGCGCACTGGCCGACGAAATCATTCGGCGCTTTGCAGTCAAGACGCCGGATGCACAGGCCCCGGCGCGCAGTCTGTCGGGCGGCAATCTGCAGAAATTCATTCTTGGTCGGGAAATCCTGCAAAAGCCGAAACTGTTGATTGCCGCGCACCCCACCTGGGGCGTGGATGTCGGCGCGGCGGCGGCGATCCATCGGGCGCTGATTGCCTTACGCGACGCGGGGGCCGCGATTCTGGTGATCTCCGAAGACCTGGACGAATTGTTCCAGATCAGCGACCGACTCGCCGCCCTGAGCGGCGGTCAGCTTTCCGAGCTGATCCCCACTGAACAGACCAGCACCGTGCAAATCGGCGGCTGGATGGCGGGACAGTTCGATCATTCTCAAACCCAGGCCCACGTGCCTGGTTAACGGAGCAAAACATGCTGCTTTCTCTGGAACCGCGCGGCCAGCAATCGCGCGCGATGCTGTGGTGCTCCCCTTTGCTGGCTGCGGTGCTGACCCTGGTCTGCGGCTCGCTGCTGTTCATCGGCCTGGGGCTGAACCCCTGGGTGACGCTGCACACCTTGCTGATCGCACCGGTCAGTGACTGGTACGGCCTGTCGGAATTGATGGTCAAGACTCTGCCGATTCTGCTCTGCGCGCTGGGTCTGGCGGTCGCCTATCAGGCGCGTATCTGGAACATCGGTGCGGAAGGCCAGTTGCTGCTCGGCGCATTGGCCGGCAGTGCCGTGGCGGTGAACATCATCGAGATGGAGAGTCGTTGGGCGCTGGTCATGGTGCTGCTGGCCGGCACCCTCGCCGGCGCGGCCTGGGCGGGCGTGACCGCCTGGCTGCGCACGCACTTCAACGCCAATGAAATCCTCACCAGCATCATGCTCAACTACATCGCCCTCAACTTGCTGCTGTACTTCGTCCACGGGCCGCTCAAGGACCCTGCCGGCATGAACTTCCCGGAGTCGGCGACCTTCGGCGACGCCAGCCGTCTGCCGCTGCTGATGGAGGATGGCCGCGCGCACATCGGCGTGTATTTCGCCCTGTTGGCGCTGGTCGCGGTCTGGGTGTTGCTGCAACGCAGTTTCGTCGGCTTTCAGATCAAGGTGCTGGGCCTGGACAAGCGTGCTGCCGGGTTTGTCGGCTTCCGCGAAAAACGCCTGGTCTGGCTGGCGCTGTTGATCAGTGGCGCGCTGGCCGGGCTGGCGGGCGTATCGGAAGTGACCGGGCCGATCGGCCAGCTGGTGCCACAGGTCTCGCCCGGTTATGGCTATGCCGCGATCACCGTGGCCTTTCTCGGCCGCCTCAACCCCATCGGCATTCTGTTCTCCAGCCTGTTGATCGCCCTCCTGTATCTGGGCGGGGAAAGCGCGCAAATGACCTTGAACCTGCCGTTGGCAATCACGCAGTTGTTTCAGGGGATGATGCTGTTTTTCCTGCTGGCCTGTGATGTGCTGATTCTCTACCGCCCACGTCTGAAACTGCACTGGGCCAAGCGCCAGATGACACCTGTCACAGGAGCCGCATGATGGATATCGACCTGCTGAGCAACATTTTCTACGCCATGGTCCGTTGCGGAACACCCTTGCTGCTGGTAGCGCTGGGCGAGCTGATTTGTGAAAAAAGCGGCGTCATCAACCTCGGTCAGGAAGGCATGATGCTGTTTGGCGCAGTGATCGGTTTCATCGTCGCCCTGAACACCGGCAACCTGTGGCTGGGCGTGCTGCTGGCGATGCTTGCAGGCATGCTGCTGTCGGCATTGTTCGCCCTGGTGGCGCTGGTGTTCAACGCCAATCAGGTCGCGACCGGGCTGGCGCTGACCATCTTCGGCGTCGGCCTTTCCAGCTTCGTCGGGGCCGCCTGGGTCGGCAAACCGTTGAGCGGTTTCGAACCGGTCGCCATCCCGCTGCTCAGCGACATTCCGCTGATCGGCCGCATGCTGTTTGCCCAGGACTTGCTGGTCTACCTGTCCTTTGCCTTGTTCGCGCTGGTCGCCTGGGCGCTGCTGAAAAGCCGCGTCGGGCTGATCATCCAGGCCGTCGGTGAAAACCCAGATGCCGCCAGCGCCATGGGCTTGCCGGTGTTGCGCGTGCGCACCTTGGCGGTGCTGTTCGGCGGCGCAATGGCTGGGCTGGCCGGGGCTTATCTGTCACTGGCCTACACACCGATGTGGGCAGAAAACATGAGCGCCGGACGTGGCTGGATTGCCCTGGCACTGGTGGTGTTCGCCAGCTGGCGCGTGTGGCGTCTGCTGCTGGGTGCCTACCTGTTCGGTCTGGCCAGCATTCTGCACCTGGTCGCGCAGGGCATCGGCCTGGCCATCCCGTCCAACCTGCTGGCGATGCTGCCATATGTGGCCACCATCATCGTCCTCGTCCTGCTCTCCCGCGACGCCCTGCGCACCCGGCTGTATGCGCCGGTATCGCTGGGCCAGCCATGGCGGGCGGGGCATTGATGGGCTTACACATGCCTGATGGATTATCGTGCGACGCTCCGCGTCGCATGCCGTTCGGGACGCTCTGCGTCCGATCCTGAATGCGCGGCGCGGCGCAGATCTGTGACGCAGAGCGTCACGAACGGCATTCCACTGGAGCGTGAGGAACGATAATCCCGACTATCGTGCCAATGCTCCGCGTCAGGCATCTACCTTGAACGTTTTCGGCTCGCGAAGATTCCAACAGGTCATGGGCAGGAGTACGCTGCAAGGTCGAAACTTTCGAGAGGCCTTGCTGGCACTGCCATGGAGTCTGTCTCTCAATCTGCCAAGGAATCATTCATGACCACTACCAAGAAAACCGCTCTGATCATCGGTGCTTCGCGTGGCCTGGGGCTAGGGCTGGTGCAGCGCTTGACCGAACAGGGCTGGCACGTCACCGCCACCGTACGTGATCCGCAAAATGCCGAAAACCTGAAAGCAGTCGAGGGCGTGCGCATCGAGGCGGTGGATCTGGACGAAACGGCTTCGCTTGAAGTGTTGGTCCAGAAGCTGCGCGGTGAGGTGTTCGACGTGCTGTTTGTCAATGCCGGCATCACCGGTGCGGAACACCAGAGCGCTGCGAAGTCGACCGCTGCCGAGCTGGGGCAGTTGTTCCTGACCAACGCGGTGGCACCGATTCGTCTGGCCGAGCGCTTCGTCGATCAACTTCGTCCCGGCACGGGCGTCCTGGCGTTCATGAGTTCGTGGCTGGGCAGCGTCACTTGCCCAGATGGCGCAAACCTTGCGCTGTACAAGGCCAGCAAGGCCGCGCTCAATTCGATGACCAATACCTTTGTCACCGAGCTGGGCGAAAACCGTCCCACTGTGCTGTCGATGCATCCGGGCTGGGTCAAGACCGACATGGGCGGCGAAAATGCTGCCATCGACGTCATGACCAGCACCACCGGGCTTGTCGAACAGCTCAATGCCTACGCTGGCAAAGGCGGCCATCACTTCATCGATTACCAGGGCAAGACGATTGCCTGGTAACCGGCCGCTCGACTAGAATCGCCGTCCTTCGCCGGGGCGCACCTGCCCCCGGCGACCCTGGATCAGCAGACAGGGCATCACTGAGCTGGCTAACCTGAACCTGTCTTTCAGAGGAGCCGGCCCATGCCTGCGATCCGTATCTGGTTGAAAAATCCCCTTGCCGTGTTCACTGCCAATGACCTGGACGCCCGTGGCGGTCTGGTGATCGAAGGCGGCGTCATCACTGAAGTGCTGGCCGCCGGGCAGCTCCCGTCAAAGCCCTGCAATCAAACATTCGATGCCCGTGAGCATGTGTTGCTGCCGGGGCTGATCAACACGCACCATCACTTCTATCAAACCCTCACGCGGGCTTGGGCACCGGTGGTCAATCAGCCGTTGTTCCCGTGGCTGAAAACCCTGTACCCGGTATGGGCGCGCCTGACGCCGGAGAAGCTCGCGGTCGCCAGCAAGGTGGCGCTGGCCGAGTTGTTGCTGTCCGGGTGCACGACCGCTGCCGACCATCACTATCTGTTTCCCGACGGGCTTGAACAGGCTATCGATGTTCAGGTGCAGAGCGTCCGGGAGCTGGGCATGCGCGCGATGCTGACGCGCGGTTCGATGAGCCTGGGCGAAGCGGATGGAGGCTTGCCGCCGCAGCAAACCGTGCAGCAGGGCGAGGTGATTCTGGCCGACAGCCAGCGCTTGATCGAGACCTACCATCAGCGTGGCGACGGCGCACAGATTCAAATCGCCCTGGCGCCCTGCTCACCGTTTTCGGTCACGCCGCAGATCATGGCCGAGAGCGCGGCCATGGCCGAAAAACTCGACGTGCGCCTGCACACCCACCTGGCTGAAACCCTCGACGAAGAAGACTTCTGCCTGCAACGCTTCGGCCTGCGTACCGTGGATTATCTGGACAGCGTCGGCTGGCTGGGCCCGCGTACCTGGCTGGCCCATGGCATCCACTTCAACCCCGGCGAAATCGCCCGTCTCGGCGCAGCAGGTACAGGTGTCTGCCACTGCCCAAGCTCGAACATGCGCCTGGCCTCCGGCATCTGCCCGACGCTGGACCTGCTCGCCGCTGGCGCGCCGGTGGGGCTCGGGGTCGATGGCTCGGCGTCCAACGACGCATCGAACATGATCCTCGAAACCCGCCAGGCGCTTTACCTGCAACGCCTGCGCTACGGCGCCGAAAAAATCACCCCGCAGCGGGTGCTGGGCTGGGCCACCAGGGGCTCGGCGCAGTTGCTGGGACGCACTGATCTCGGCGAACTGGCGGTGGGCAAACAGGCTGATCTGGCGTTGTTCAAGCTGGACGAACTGCGCTTTTCCGGCAGCCATGATCCGCTGTCAGCGCTGCTGCTGTGCGGCGCGGACCGTGCCGACCGGGTGATGATTGCAGGGCAATGGCGAGTGATCGACGGCCAGGTCGAAGGCCTGGACATCAAGCAACTGATTGCCGATCACCGCCAGGCCGCGCGGGAATTGATTCAGGGCTGAGCATGCGGAGCGATACTCTCGACTATCGTGCGACGCTCCGCGTCGGCATGCCGTTCAGGACGCTCTGCGTCCTCTTGCGACGCAGAGCGTGGGAGCGATAGGCAATAGGCCCTAAAGCCCCAGACACGACAGCATGATGAACGTCGCGAACAGCACGAAGTGGGTCATGCCTTCGATGGCGTTGGTTTCGCCGTCGTTGAGGTTGATGGCGGACACCAGCAGGGTGATGAAGATCATCACGGTCTGCACCGGGGTCATGGCCATCTGGAAAGGCTGGCCGCTGTATAGCGCCATGGCTTCCATCACCGGAACGGTCAGGATCACGGTCGACAGCGATGCACCCAAGGCGATGTTGACCACCGACTGCATGCGGTTGGCCAGCGCAGCACGCAGGGCTGTGAGGATCTCCGGCGCGGCGGAGATGGCGGCGACCAGGATAGCGGTCATCACCGGCGGTGCACCGGTGCCTTCCAGGCCCAGGTCAACCGTCTTCGACATCACTTCGGCCAGCGCACCGATCACCACCACGCCGACAACCAGTGTGGCAATTGAGCGGGTCAGATTGACGGGTTCATGCTCTTCGGCCTGCCCCTGGCGCTTTTTCTTTTCCGGGTAGCTGTAGCTGAAAAAGTAACTGTGCGGCCCGACCTGCATGCGCAGGAACAGGGTGTAGAGGAGGATCATCGCGCCGATGGTAAACGCCGAATAGATCTTCCAGTCACCCTCGGGAATGAACTCGGGTACGACCATCGACACGCCCATCGCGGTGAGGATCATCACGCTGTAGGTGCGCGCCGAATCGTCGTTGTACGACTGCTCGCCGTGCTTGATACCGCCCATCAGCGCCGCAAGGCCGAGGATGCCGTTGATGTCGAGCATCACCGCCGAATAAATCGTGTCGCGCACCAGCGTCGGCGACGGCTCGTTGCTCATCATGATCGCCAGGATCACCACTTCGACCGTTACCGCCGAGAGCGTGAGGATCATCGTGCCGTAAGGATCGCCGACCTTTTCCGCGAGCATCTCGGCGTGATGCGCAACGCGCATCGAGGCGCAGATGATGAAAGCGACCAGCGCCAGCCCCGACACCAGCGCAACCACCTGACCATTGCCTACCAGCACATGCTCCAGTGGATAAGCGACGAACATGGCAATGATTGCCAGCAACAGAAACTTTTCTTGCTTGAGCAATGCGCCCATTTTTATTCCCCAAACCTTGCGACATCGCCGCGGATGTACGTGAAGGTGGCCAACAGTGAAGGCTGTCAGAGTAGCGTGTGTGACAAAAGGTTTCATAAAATAGCCCGAATGAGAACGGCACTCACGCGTAAATGACTTTTGATCCCGTCGCCGCGATGTGAAATAGTGCCCGCCGTTTTCAACCATAGTGCCCGCCGTTTTCTTCGCGGCCTTCAGGGCGCGCCTGTTTTTCATGATTCCGCTTTGTTAGAAAGGACCTTTGCCATGCGTGCTTTTCGACTTCCGCATCTGCTGGCTTGCGGCCTGCTGACCCTGATCGCGAACGTCGCCCAGGCCGCGCCTATCGACATCGATGACGGCCAACACAAAGTCCACCTGCCTGATCCCCCCAAGCGCGTGGTCGTACTGGAGTTTTCGTTTCTCGACGGGCTGGCCTCGGTCGGCGTGACACCCGTCGGCGCGGCGGACGATGGCGATGCCAACCGCGTGCTGCCCAAGGTGCGCAAGGCCGTCGGCGAATGGCAGTCTGTAGGTCTGCGTTCGCAACCCAATATAGAAGTGATCGCGCGGCTCAAGCCGGACCTGATCATCGCTGACCTCGGTCGCCATCAGGCGCTGTACAACGACCTGGCCAGCCTGGCGCCGACGCTGATGCTGCCGTCACGCGGTGAGGATTATCAGGGCAGCCTGAAGTCTGCCGAGCTGATCGGCGTCGCGCTGGGCAAGGGGCCGCAGATGCAGGCGCGCATCGCGGAAAACCGCCAGCACCTGAAGACCGTCGCCGAGCAGATTCCTGCCAACAGCAACGTGCTGTTCGGCGTCGCCCGCGAAGACAGCTTCTCTGTGCATGGCCCGCACTCTTATGCCGGCAGCGTGTTGCAGGCGATTGGTCTGAAGGTCCCGGAAGTACGCAAAAACGCCGCGCCAACCGAATTCGTCAGCCTGGAGCAACTGCTGGCCCTGGACCCGGGCTGGTTGCTGGTCGGTCATTACCGCCGCCCGAGCATCGTCGACAGCTGGAGCAAGCAGCCGCTGTGGCAGGTGCTGGGCGCGGTGCGTAACAAGCAGGTGGCCGAAGTGGATGGCGACAGCTGGGCGCGCAATCGCGGGATCATGGCCTCCGAGCAGATCGCCGACGATGCGCTTGCCGTGCTCAAGGGCGGCAAGGCCGTGCTGAACCCGTAAATGCGCCGCTGGCTGATGGCGGGCGTGATCATCGCGGCCTGCCTGGGATTGTTCTGGGTGTCGCTGTTCGCCCTGTCGTCGTTCAGCATTCGCCAGGTGGATGCCTGGAACGGACTGATCACACAGGGCCGCGAGGGCGGCAATATCGCTTACATCGTCGCGCAACTGCGCGTGCCACGTGCCTTGTGCGCGGCACTGGTCGGTGCCTGCCTGGGCGTGGCCGGCGCGTTGATGCAGGGCATCACCCGCAACCGTCTGGCGTCTCCTTCATTGTTTGGCGTTACCGCAGGCGCCGCATTGGGGCTGGCGCTGTTTTCCACCGGTCTGGTCGCCCTGCCCTTCCCCGGTGGCGCACTGCTGATGACCTGCCTTGGCGGTGCGCTGGCGTGGATCACCGTGTTCAGTCTTGGCGGTGCCTGGTCACCTGCCACGGCTCAAGGCCGACTGGTGCTGGCAGGTGTCGCGGTAGCCGCCCTGTGCGCCGCATTGACCCGCCTCACGGTAATTCTCGTCGAGGCGCAGGCGCAAAGTGTCCTCAACTGGCTGGCTGGGTCGCTGGCCAATGTCGGTGCCGCACAATTGCAATTGCTCTGGCCGTGCACGCTGATCGGCGTGGTGCTGGCGGTGGCCTGTGCGCCACGCCTTAACCTGATCAACCTCGGCGAAGACGCCGCGCGTTCGCTGGGCGTGCGTATCGGCGCGTTGCGCCTGCTGGTATTCGTGGTCAGCCTGCTGCTGGTCGGTGCCAGTGTCTGCGCAGTCGGGCCGATCGGCTTTGTCGGCCTGATCGCGCCGAACATCGCTCGCCAATGGCTGGGCAATGACTACCGCTGGCTGATCCCGATCAGCGCCGGCCTGGGCGCGGCCATCGTGCTGGCCTCGGACCTGATCAGCCGCGCCGTGGCCTTCCCGGTGGAAACACCGGCCGGGGTGGTGACGGCATTGATCGGCGCGCCGTTCTTTCTGTTTCTGGCGAGGCGTGCGCTATGAACCACCCGCGCGCACGGCTGTTGCTGCTGATGACCCTGCTGGCACTCGCTCTGCTGCTGAGCCTCAGCGCTGGCACCGTGTGGCTGACACCAGGCGCCGTACTCGATCACCTGATCGCCCACGACAGCAAGGACTTCGAGGTCTGGAATCACCGCCTGCCACGCGGCCTGATCGCGATCATGACCGGCTGCGCGTTCGGCCTGGCTGGCGCCATCGTGCAAGGCGTGATTCGCAACCCGCTGGCCTCGCCGGAAATCCTCGGCGTCACTCAGGGAGCCGGGCTGGCGCTGACCATCGCGATTATCGGCCTGCCGCAGTTACCGGTGTCGGCGCTGCCGTTTGTGGCGTGTCTGGGCGGTGCGGCGGGAGCGCTGCTGCTGGCGTTGTACAACACCGGCGTGCAGTTTTCCGGCGTGCGTTTCGCGTTGTCCGGGGTCGCGATTGCAGTGACGTTGTCGAGCATCACCGAGTTCCTGATCCTGTCCAACCCGCTGGATATCAACACCGCCCTGCTGGCGCTGACCGGCAGCCTGTGGAGCCGCAACTGGCACCACGTTTTGCTGGCTTTGCCGCTTCTGCTGCTGATCCCGCTCAGCCTGCTGATGGCCAAACCGCTGAACCTGATCGGCCTTGGCGATGAGGCCGCGCAGAGCCTGGGCACCGGCCTCACGCGTACGCGCTGGCTGGCGATGGGCAGTGCCGTGCTGTTGACCAGCCTGGGGGTGGGCATTATCGGCCCGGTGAGCTTCGTCGGCCTGGTCGCACCACACATGGCCCGCCGTCTGGTCGGCGGTCATCATCAGTACCTGCTGCCCGCCTCGATGGTGCTGGGTGCGTTATTGCTGGTGCTGGCCGATACGCTAGGCCGCACGCTGATCGCCCCCAGCGAAGTTCCGGCCGGGATTCTCACGGCGGTGATCGGCGCTCCGTATTTCCTCTGGCTGCTGGCCCGATTCAAAGGTTGATCCCATGACTATTCTGAAGGCGCAGCAACTCGACATCGGCTACGGCGCGACGCGCATCGTGCAAGACCTGTCGTTCAGCCCGCCGCCTGCGCAGGTCACTGCGCTGATCGGCCCCAATGGTTGCGGCAAATCCACTCTGCTCAAGGCCTTCGCCCGAATTCTCACCCCGCAAGCGGGCAGTCTCAGCCTGGATGGCACCGCCTACGGCAAGCTGTCGGCCAACGAGCTGGCGCGCAAGGTGGCTTTTCTGCCGCAAGTACTGCCGATTCCGGAAGGCGTCAGCGTACGCCAGCTGGTGGCGTACGGCCGCAGTCCGCACAACAGCCTGTGGGGACGTCTGAGTGGCGCCGATCAGCACAGTGTCGATCAAGCCTTGCAGCGCATGGAGCTGGACACACTGGCCGAGCGCCCGCTGTCCGATCTGTCCGGCGGGCAACGACAACGCGCCTGGCTGGCGATGATCCTTGCGCAGGACGCGGCCATCGTCCTGCTCGACGAGCCGACCACCTATCTGGACATCAGCCATCAGGTCGAACTGCTGGACCTAATGCGTGAACTCAGCGCCGAAGGCAAGACGGTGATTACCGTGCTGCATGACATCAATCAGGCCTGCCGCTACGCAGACCATCTGGCGGTCATGCAGGCCGGGCGTCTGGTGACCTGCGGCGCACCGGGCGATGTGCTGACGGCCGAGCTGGTCTGCCAGGTGTTCGATGTGCAAGTGCAGATCATGCGCGAACCCGTGGCAGGCACACCGATGTGCATCGTCGAGCGCAGCACGCGCTGCACCAGTTAGCGGCGCAGCCCACAGCGCCTGCACCTTCGCGCTGCACTACGCGTTACACACAAGTCTGTTTTAGATTCTGGCGGAAGGCCCCGGTCGCTCCCACGCCCTGCGGGCAGAAACCTGAAAGTCACATATTCCAGGCTCATCGAAACCTATGTACAACAATAGGCGCGCTGCGCAGGGAAGCAAGCCAGCATCGTAAGTTGTCCTGTTGGTCAGTTAATTGCATTGCTCGGGTAGGCATTCCAACAAGACCGCAAGGAGCTAGACCCGATGCACCTGACCAACCCACGTCGTCCCCTGAAAAAACTGCTGTGCGCCGTCGCCGCCGTTGTCGGCATCGGCTCCAGCCTGCTCGCCTCGGCAGCCGATCCGCTGAAAGTCGGCTTCGTCTACATCGGCCCTATCGGCGACCACGGCTGGACCTATCAGCACGAGCAGGGGCGCCAGGCGATGGTCAAGGCGCTGGGTGACAAGGTCACCAGCAGCTACGTGGAAAACGTGCCGGAAGGTGCAGACGCCGAGCGGGTCATCCGCAACATGGCCAAGGGCGGTTACGACCTGATCTTCAGTACCTCGTTCGGTTACATGAACCCCACCCTGAAAGTCGCCAAGCAGTTCCCCAAGGTGAAGTTCGAGCACGCGACCGGCTACAAGCAGGACAAGAACATGGGCACTTACCTGGCCCGCACCTATGAAGGTCGCTACGTGAGCGGTTACATCGCCGCGAAGATGACCAAGACCAAGAAGATCGGTTATGTCGCCTCGTTCCCGATTCCTGAAGTACTGCGCGACATCGACGCCATCCAGCTGGCGCTGAACAAATACAACCCGGGCACCGAGATCAAGGTGGTGTGGGTCAACTCCTGGTTCGATCCGGGCAAAGAAGCCGATGCGGCCAACGCGTTGATCGATCAGGGCGTGGACGTGGTATTCCAGCACACTGATAGTCCTGCGCCGATCCAGACCGCCGAGCGTCGTGGCGTGTATGCCGTCGGTTATGCCTCGGACATGGCTCACTTCGGACCAAAAGCAGTGCTGACCTCCATCGTCAACAACTGGGGCCCGCACTATATCCAGGCGGCCGAAGGCGCCATCGCGGGCACCTGGAAACCACAGGATTACTGGGGCGGCCTGAAGGAAGGAACGGTCGAATTGCCGATCAGCGACGTGGTGCCTGCTGACGTGAAGGCCGAGGCGCAGAAGATCATCGCCAGCATCGAAAGCGGCGAATTCCACCCGTTCACCGGCCCAATCAAGGACCAGAACGGCACGGTGAAAATTGCTGACGGCGTGGTCGCGACCAACGCCGAGCTGGCGTCGATGAACTACTACGTCGAAGGCATCAAGGCCGAGCTGCCGAAGTAATCAGCCCGCCAGCTGCCTGACCATCGTGCCTGCCGCGCCAGGCACGATCATCGACACTTCCCTTTCAGGACCGGTTAATGGACCAGCTTCCCGTCATCGACATCGCCCCGCTCTACGGTACGGACACTCAGGCCTGGCAGGATGTCGCCCGGCAAATCGACAGTGCCTGTCGGGCGTGGGGCTTCTTTTACATCAAGGGCCACCCGATCAGCGCGCAACGCATCGAACAGGTGCAAGCGGCGGCAAAGGACTTCTTCGGCCGGCCTGCAGCTGAAAAGCTCCTGATCGACATCACCCAAAGCACGCACCATCGCGGCTACGGCGCCATCGCCACCGAACAACTGGACCCCAGCCTGCCGAGCGACCTCAAGGAAACCTTCGACATGGGCCTGCACCTGGATGCCCGTCATCCCGACGTGCTGGCGGGTAAACCGCTGCGTGGGCCAAACCGGCATCCGGACATTCCCGGCTGGGAAACCCTGATGGAGCAACACTATCTGGACATGCAGGCGCTGGCGCAAACCCTGCTGCGCGCCATGACCCTGGCACTGGGCATCGAGCGCGATTTCTTCGATCAGCGCTTCAAGGACCCGGTCAGCGTGCTGCGCATGATTCATTACCCCCCGCGTGGTACGGCGACCTCAGCCGAGCAACAAGGCGCAGGCGCGCATACCGATTACGGCTGCATCACCCTGCTGTATCAGGACACGGCGGGCGGCTTGCAGGTGCGTGATGTGCGTGGCGAATGGATCGACGCGCCACCGCTTGACGGTACCTTCGTGGTCAATCTGGGCGACATGATGGCGCGTTGGAGCAACGATCGTTATCTGTCCACGCCGCACCGGGTCATCAGCCCGCTCGGGGTTGATCGCTACTCCATGCCGTTCTTTGCCGAACCGCACCCCGACACGCGCATCGAATGCCTGCCCGGTTGCCAGAGCGACGATCATCCGGCCCGCTATCCGGTGACCACCTGCGCCGAATTTCTGCTGTCGCGCTTCGCGGATACCTACGCTTATCGCCGCGAACAGGAGGCAAGTTGAACGTTCGGTCAGGTTTTACCCTGCGCAGCGACGTGCATCTGTAGAATGCCCGGGATCTGCACCTGATGAGAAAAGAATATGTACGACTGGTTGAACGCCCTGCCCAAGGCAGAACTGCACTTGCACCTCGAAGGCTCGCTGGAACCCGAGTTGCTGTTCGCCCTGGCCGAGCGCAACAGGATTGCCCTGCCGTGGGATGACGTCGAAACCCTGCGCAAGGCATATGCCTTCAACAACCTGCAGGAATTCCTCGACCTGTATTACCGGGGCGCAGACGTATTGCGCACCGAGCAGGACTTCTACGACCTGACCTGGGCCTACCTGCTGCGCTGCAAGGCACAGAACGTTATTCACACCGAACCGTTCTTCGATCCGCAAACCCACACAGACCGTGGCATCCCGTTCGAAGTGGTACTGGCCGGGATTACCGGTGCGCTGAAAGACGGCAAGTCGAAGCTGGGCGTCGACAGCGGCCTGATCCTGAGCTTCCTGCGCCACCTGTCCCAGGAAGAGGCCGAAAAAACCCTCGATCAGGCGCTGCCGTTCCGTGATGCGTTCGTCGCCGTAGGCCTCGACAGCTCGGAAATGGGTCACCCGCCAAGCAAGTTCCAGCGTGTGTTCGATCGCGCGCGCAACGAGGGCTTCCTGACCGTGGCCCACGCCGGAGAAGAAGGTCCGCCGGAATACATCTGGGAAGCACTGGACCTGCTGAAGATCCAGCGCATCGACCACGGTGTGCGCGCCATCGAAGACGAGCGGCTGATGCAGCGCATCATCGACGAACAGATCCCGCTGACCGTCTGCCCGCTGTCCAACACCAAGCTTTGCGTGTTCGACGACATGGCCCAGCACAACATCCTCGACATGCTCGAGCGCGGCGTGAAGGTCACCGTCAATTCGGACGACCCGGCCTACTTCGGTGGCTACGTGACCGAGAACTTCCACGCGCTGTACACCCACCTGGGCATGACCGAAGATCAGGCCAAACGCCTGGCGCAAAACAGCCTGGATGCACGACTGGTCAAGCCCTAGAGAGTGATTGAGCGGCTACCCCCATCGTTCCTCACGCTCCGCGTGGCAATGCCTTTCGCGACGCTCTGCGTCGCAAGAGGACGCGGAGCGTCCGGAACTGCATGCCTACGCGGAGCGGTGGCACGATGTTGGTGGAGCGAGCAACACCCACCGCTCCAGTCAGGCCGCCGCTGCGATCTTGCTGATTTCCCGCTGCCCACTGGATGAGACCTGCAAGGTGCTGGACTCTTCAGTGGTGCGCAGCCAGCCCATCTGAATGAACAGCTGCAACAACCCCGCCCCCAGCGCGCCGCCCAGATGCGGATTGCGATCGTTCCACTTCGGACAGACACACACCGTTTCACGCTTGCGTTGCGCCAGTGCGGGTATGTAGATGCCGCGTTCGGCAAATCTGGCCACCCCCTTGCTGGTGACCTCGACGCGCTTCTCCTGCTGTTCTATCCAGCCGGCTTCCAGCAGGCGCTGATAAAGCTCGGCAGCCATTTCGCCACCCAGATGATCGGAGCAGATTCTTGCACGGCGCAGCGGCAAGGGCGGCCGAGGCTGGGCAAAGCGACGATTGATCTGTTCAGTACTGGCCAGCGAGGCACAGGCCAGCGCCTCGACCGCGGCCCCCACTTCCGGCGCAGCGAGGCGAAAGAAACGCTTGCGGCCGCGAACCTCCTGTTTCAACAGACCACCGCTGGTCAGCCGCGCCAGATGAGCGCCAGCAGAAGAAGTCGAGAGTCCCGCCAGGATTGCCAATTCGTCGGCAGGGCGAGCAGTACCATCCATCAGTGCCCAGATCATTGCGCTGCGCTTGGGGTCGGCCAGCAAAGTTGCGATCTGGCTGATGCAAGGTCCGTATTCCATGTGTTCACTCCCTGTTGAAACATTCATCTATGGTGATGACTGGGTGAAAGCAATCACGCCTCGGTAGAGTTCAACGTGGCTCTTATATGTAATGACAAGTATAAACTCTATGCCCCGCGCGCCCGCTGGGTGAAAAGCGCCTCCTACACACTGCGGGCACACCACGACGTAAAAAATCGCCCAACTGTGGCGCACTCCTTCAACACCAAGTTGTACCCGCGACTACGCCGCAACCCCTCTATACAAGGGGTTTGCAGCGACACTTCAAAAGGGGATTAAAAAGACAAGCGTAATGGCTATGACAAAAATGCCAAATCCACTCAACAACAGTCAGTTTCAACTTTGTCCCGACAGTGAAACTTCACGTTATTGAAATGCCTTTGAAAATTATATTTTCCGACACTTCCGAAGGCTATTTCCTACCGGGACGCGGCGATTAAAACAAGTTTGCGGACGACAGACCTACAGCATGTTGCTTACACCGTGACCTGAGCATTTCCAGTAACAGAATGACAGGCTTACTGAGTTGCGCCCGATGCGCGCACAACAGGTTCAACGGCGCCCGCTCCCCGACCAGGTCAGGCATCAACACTTTCAGGTGCCCGGCCCGCACATCTGCGGCCACGTCCAGCCAGGATTTGTACGCCACACCTTCACCTGCAACCGCCCAGCGGCGCACGACGTCGGCATCGTCGCTGAACCGGTTGCCGCTGACCGTCAGACTGATTTCGCGCTTGCCGTCGTTCAGCGTCCAACGGTCATGAACGCGATCGCCGAGCATGAACAGCAAGCAGTTATGCTGCGCCAGTTGCTCGACCTGATGCGGCTCGCCATGACGCTGCAGGTAACTCGGCGCCGCACACAATACCCGGCGGTTGTCAGGCAACACTGGCAGTGCGACCAGGCTGGAATCTTCCGGCTCGCCGTAGCGCAGCGCCACGTCGACAGGCTGGCGGAACAGATCGGCAATACGATCACCCAGCAGCAGACGCACGGTCAGTTGCGGATGCTGCTGTTGAAATTCGTCGAGCCACGGCAACAGCACGTTGCGCCCCAGGTCCGACGGCGCCGAGAGTTGCAGCACGCCCTCGCAACGGTCCTGGCTGCTGGCCAGCAAGCGCCGCCCCTCCTCGAGGCTGCCCAGTGCAGCGCGGGCGTATTCCAGAAACCCCTCACCTTCGGCGGTCAGGCGCAGGCTGCGCGTCGAACGGGCCAGCAAGCGCGTCCCCAACTGCCGTTCAATACGCTTGAGCGCCGCGCTGGCAACCGCCGCAGACATGTCCATGACCCGCGCTGCGGCAGAAAGGCTGCCCAGATCCGCCGCACGTACGAATAACTGCAAGTCATCAAAACGCAGCATCATGCCCTCGTATTATCAAAATAAAATTGAAAGAGCCTGCCGTTTTAGCGGGTTTTATCTTTACTGGAAATAGCCAATGATCTCTTCATCACTTTTTCTTTGGAGAGGCCCTGACATGAAAGCCATTGCGTACTACCAGTCCCTGCCCATCAGCGACGTGAAATCATTGCAGGATATCGAGCTGCCCGAGCCGGTGGCTGGCGATCGCGATTTGCTGGTCGAGGTCAAGGCCATCTCTGTAAACCCGGTGGACACCAAGATCCGCCAGAACGTCCAGCCTGAAGACGGTGCAGGCAAGGTGCTCGGCTGGGACGTGGCGGGTGTGGTGAAAGCCGTCGGCAGCCAGGTCACACTGTTCAAACCGGGCGACAAAGTGTTCTATGCCGGTTCCCTGACCCGGCCAGGTGCCAACAGCGAGCTGCACGTGGTGGACGAACGCATCGTCGGCCACATGCCGAAGACCCTGAGCTTCGCCCATGCCGCAGCGCTGCCGTTGACAGCCATCACCGCCTGGGAACTGCTGTTCGAGAGATTGCAGATCCCGCAGCAAAAAGGTGAAGGCGCACACAGCCTGCTGATCGTCGGCGCCGCCGGTGGCGTGGGTTCGATCCTGACCCAGCTGGCGCGCAAACTGACATCGCTGAAGGTCATCGGCACCGCCTCGCGGCCCGAGACCGAAAGCTGGGTCAGCGAACTGGGCGCGCACCATGTGCTGGATCACAGCAAGCCGCTGAGCGAAGAACTCAAACGCGTCGGCCTGAACCACGTGACTCATGTCGCCAGCCTGACCCAGACCGAACAGCATCTGGATCAGCTCGTCGAAGCGCTCAAGCCACAAGGCAAACTGGCGCTGATCGACGATCCCAAGTCGCTGGACGTGTCGAAGCTCAAGCGCAAGAGCCTGTCGCTGCACTGGGAATTCATGTACACGCGGTCGATGTTCGAAACCGAGGACATGATCGAGCAGCACAACCTGCTCAACCGGGTTGCCGAGCTGATCGACGCCGGGACGCTGAAGACCACCTTTGGCGAGCACTTCGGCACCATCAATGCCGAAAACCTGCGCCGCGCTCATGCCCTGCTGGAAAGCGGCAAGGCCAAGGGCAAGGTCGTACTGGAAGGTTTCTGAGCGGTCTGAAGTCGAGGGTGTCAGTCACGCCCGGCGCGACTGACACCCTCGCTTTGGCGATCAGGCGGTCTGGAGCGATGCGTCGCGCCGGGCCTGCGCACGTCGCGTCAGCACCGAGAGGCCCACGGTCAGCACGCCACACAGGCTGATGACCAGCGCCATCGGTGTGGCCGTGCCGTCATGCAGCAAACCCACCAGACTGGCAGCGACGGCGGCAACGCTGAATTGCAGACAACCCAGCAACGCCGAGGCACTGCCCGCGCGTGCCCATTGGCCATTCATGGCGCAGGCCGACGCATTGGGGATGATGCAGCCCAGGCTTGCCACACAGATGAACAGCGGCACCAGCAGCGGCCACAGCGCCTCGGTGCGCAGCCCGCTGATTGCCAGCAATACCAGCCCGGCAGCCAGATAAATCCAGACCGTGCGCGACAGCAAAAACGCCGGGCCGGTCTTGCGCAAGATACGCGCATTGATCTGCGCCACCAGAATGAAGCCCGCCGCATTCATCCCGAACAGCCAGCCGTAGTGCTCGGCAGGCACGCCATACAGTTTGATGAACACAAACGGCGAGCCTGCGACGTAGGCGAACATCCCGGCCATGGCGATGCCGCCGGTCAGCGCGTGACCGATGAACACACCGTCCTTGAACAGATTGAGGTACTGGCCCAGCGCGCCGCTCAATGGCTGACGCGGTGTGGTGGCCGGCATGCTTTCCGGCAACCCCAGCGCAACCGCCGCCAGGCAGGCACCGCTGAACAGGGCGAGGCTGACGAAGATCGATTGCCAGCCAAAGGTACTGACCAGCACACCACCCAGCATCGGGGCCAGAATCGGTGCCAGGCCCATGACCAGCATCAGTTGCGAGAAAACCTTGGCCGACTCGACGGCATTGCACTTGTCGCTGACGATGGCGCGTGACAAGACCATCCCGGCACAGCCGCCCAACGCCTGCACGAAGCGCGCGGCAATCAGCCATTCAAGACTCGGCGCAAAGGCGCAGGCGACCGAGGCAAGCATGAACAGGGTTACGCCGACCAGCAGCGGAATGCGCCGACCGAACCGGTCAGCCACCGGGCCATAGGCCAGTTGCCCCAGGGAAAGTCCCAGAAAGTAGGCCGCCAGGGTCAGTTGTACGTGTTTTTCATCGGTCCCGAAATACGAGGCCATGGCCGGAAAGCCAGGAAGATAGAAGTCGATGGCCAGAGGGCCGAAGGCGCTCAATGAGCCAAGGATAAGGATCGTTCGTAGATTCATCGGGTGTCCATTCACAGATGCAGAGCAACGGGCTAGTTTACCCGGCTTACCTTGCAGAGAACGACGAACGGGGGAATTAATTCAAAACTTTTCAATGTTTACAGACCGGGAGACCGCATCGATCTCCCGGGGCAGGGTCATGCCGGCTGCGCCTGATAACCCTCTTCGCTGATCAAACTGACAATCCGCTCGGGCGACAGGCTGCTTTGCACCTTGACCTGCTTGCTGGCCAGTTCGACCTGAACATCGGCACTCGGGTCGTCATGTTTGATGGCCTCGGTCACCGCGCGAACACAATGCCCGCAGGTCATGCCTTGAACGTTGAATAACTGCATGATGTCACTCCTTCAGTGATGAACAGCGAGCATCTTCAACCTTGTCATCATGGCAAGGTCAAGTTTTTGCCATTGCTGCCGGGCTGGCATTCGGCGTAATCGTGAGCCAAGCTGGGTTATCGACACCTCTATCGTCAGCCACATTTACATCAGGAGTATCAGCGATGCGCTGGTCAGCAGTCAGCCTCTTCAGCATTCTCGGTTTCCTGGCTATCACACCTGCCACTCAGGCGGCTCAGGACTACGGCATTCTGATCATTTCCCGAGAGCGCCTGGAAGTCGCGACTTCCTGCGAGATCGGCATCTACGTACAGGACCGTCTGGCCGGCAGGCTGTATCAGGAAGACTCGGTGTCCTTCAACCTGCCTGCCGGTGAAGTCTCGGTGCGGCTGAGCACCCTGCGCGGCAATGTCGTGGGCTGTGAGCCCGGCATGGAAGCGCCGCGCAGCACCAAGATCCAGCTGCGTGCGGGGGATATTCTCAAGTACCGCATCGCCGCCGACCTGAACGGGATGTACCTCAAGAAAGCCGACCTCAACTATTGATTCGCGCTTGACCTTGCCCGTATGGCAAGGTTGATCCTTGCAGGTAGCCAGCCTCAGGGAGTGATTCACATGCAAGACACCACCACCTTCGACCTGCCGATCAGCGGCATGACCTGCGCCAGTTGCGCAGGTCGGGTCGAGCGTGCCCTGGCCAAAGTGCCGGGGGTCAACAGCGTGACGGTCAACCTGGCCAATGAACGCGCCCACGTAGACACCGCAGCGCACACCGATCCGCAAACCCTGATCGACGCCGTCAGCCGTGCCGGTTATAGCGCCACGCTGAACCAGGATCGTCACGCCGACGCCGACCAGAAAGCCCGTCACCTGCACCACGAACGCTGGGCCTTGCTGCTGGCCATCGCGCTGGCGCTGCCGTTGATCCTGCCGATGTTGTTGTCACCGCTGGGCGTGCACTGGATGCTGCCTGCGTGGGTGCAATTTGCGCTGGCGACGCCGGTGCAGTTCATCCTTGGCGCACGTTTTTACGTAGCCGCCTGGAAAGCCGTGCGCGCAGGTGCCGGCAATATGGACCTGCTGGTCGCGATCGGTACCAGCGCCGGCTACGGCCTGAGCGTCTATCAATGGCTGCACGCTGCGCCCGGAACGACGCCGCACCTGTATTTCGAAGCATCGGCGGTGGTGATCGCGCTGGTGCTGTTGGGCAAATACCTGGAAAGCCGCGCCAAGCGCCAGACCGCCAGTGCCATCCGCGCCCTCGAAGCGCTGCGCCCGGAGCGCGCCCTGCGGGTAGTCGATGGCCTCGAACAGGACGTCGCGATCAGCGCGCTGCAGCTCGATGATCGGGTGCTGGTCAAACCCGGCGAACGCTTTCCGGTGGACGGCGAAGTGGTCGAAGGCCGCAGCCATGCCGACGAAGCGCTGATCACCGGTGAAAGCCTGCCGGTGGTCAAGCAACCGGGCGACAAGGTCACCGGCGGGGCAATCAATGGCGAAGGTCAATTGTTGATCAGGACCACCGCGCTGGGCGCGGAAACGGTGCTGGCGCGCATCATTCGTCTGGTCGAAGACGCTCAGTCAGGCAAGGCCCCGATCCAGAAGCTGGTGGATAAAGTCAGCCAGGTGTTCGTGCCCACCGTGCTGGTGATTGCCTTGTTCACACTGGCCGGCTGGCTGCTGGTCGGTGCCTCGCTGGAAGTCGCGCTGATCAATGCCGTTGCCGTACTGGTGATCGCCTGCCCTTGCTCCCTGGGCCTGGCGACACCGACAGCGATCATGGCCGGGACCGGCGTGGCAGCGCGTTACGGCATTCTGATCAAGGACGCCGAAGCGCTGGAACGGGCTCACGAGGTCGATGCAGTGGTGTTCGACAAGACCGGCACGCTGACTTCGGGCACGCCGCGTATCACCAACATGAGCGCGGTGCTGGGCAATGAAGAACTCCTTCTGCAACTGGCGGGCGCGCTGCAACGCGGCAGTGAACACCCCTTGGCCAGAGCGGTGCTGGATGTCTGTCAGGAATGGCAACTCAAGCCTGATGCCGCGCAAAACAGCCGCGTCCTGAGCGGTCGGGGCATCGCCGGCACCGTTGAGGGCCGTGAACTGGCGCTGGGCAATCGACGCTTGCTGGAGGACAGCGGCCTGCCGATGGGCGATCTGGCCGAGTCCGCACGCATCTGGGAAGCCGAGGGGCGCACGCTGTCCTGGCTGATCGAGCAGGCTCCGGAGCCGAAAGTGATCGGTATGTTCGCCTTCGGTGACACGCTCAAGCCTGGAACCGATCAGGCAATCAAAGCGCTGAATGCGCGGGGCATCAGCAGCCATCTGCTGACCGGCGATAACCGGGGCAGTGCTCAGGTGGTTGCCAGGGCATTGGGCATACACGATGTGCATGCCGAAGTGCTGCCTGCCGACAAGGCAGCCACCGTCACCCAACTGAAAAGCCTGCATGTGGTGGCGATGGTCGGTGACGGCATCAACGATGCTCCGGCGCTGGCGGCAGCGGATGTCGGTATCGCGATGGGCGGCGGGACCGATGTCGCCATGCATGCAGCGGGCATCACCCTGATGCGCGGCGACCCGCGACTGGTTCCGGCGGCTCTGGACATCAGCCGGAGGACCTACGCGAAAATCCGCCAGAACCTGTTCTGGGCGTTCGTCTACAACCTGATCGGCATTCCCCTCGCGGCACTGGGCTATCTCAATCCGGTATTGGCGGGCGCGGCGATGGCGCTGTCGAGCGTCAGCGTGGTGAGCAATGCGCTGCTGCTGAAAACCTGGAAACCCCGCGACCTGGAGGACGCACCATGAATATCGGTCAGGCGGCGAAAAACAGTGGCTTGAGCGCGAAGATGATCCGCTATTACGAGTCCATCGGTTTGCTGCAGGCAGCGCATCGCAGCGACAGCGGCTATCGCCTGTACAGCGCGGACGATCTGCACACGCTGGCGTTCATCAAGCGCTCAAGGGACCTGGGGTTTTCGCTGGAAGAAGTCGGCAGACTGCTGACCCTCTGGCAGGACCGCCAACGGGCCAGCGCCGACGTCAAGGCACTGGCCCGCCAGCACATCGCCGAGCTGAACCGCAAAATCGACGAACTGGCGAGCCTGCGCGACACGCTTCAGGAACTGGTGGAACACTGCCACGGCGACGACCGCCCCGACTGCCCGATCCTCAAGGACCTGGCATCGGGCAGGTGTTGCTAGCCACTTCCACAAGGGTCTCACCGCATCCACTCGATAGAGCGCCTGCACGCGCTCCGTGGGAGCGAGCTTGCTAGCGAAAGGGCCGGTACAGCCTTCGAAAACAGTGCGCCTGATACATCGTCTTCGCGAGCAAGCTCGC
>NZ_JARVSW010000036.1:0-30565 GCF_030208985.1 Pseudomonas sp. MEJ108 | reverse complement strand
ACGGGCGTAGGAGCGGACTTGTCCGCGAAGGGGCCGCCAAGCTTTCCGAACATGCCGCGAACAAGTTCGCCTCTCCCCCTCGCTTGCGTGGGTCTTTGCCACAAAGCCCAATAAAAAAGCCCCCGACGCGCTAAGCGTCAGGGGCTCTTTTCGTAGCCGGGCGGTTTTAGACCGGGACCGGCTCCGATGCTTTACCGACAGGTTGCAAAGGCAGCAGAGGCGCATGTGGATCGGCTTCGATGGAAGCTCTCCACGCGGCCAGCCACTCTTCGTGACCTTCGCTCCAGACGCGCTCGTGCAAGCGGCCAAGGGCTACCGGGTCGCTCAGCAGCATCAGGCGTTCCTGATTGCCGAGTTTTGCCGGACCAACCTTGAGTGCCTGATCGACACGCTCCATACGCACCACTTCAATCGGCTGAGCCTGACGGTGACGCGACGTTGCCAGGGCGCAAGCCAAGGCGTTCTGTCGCGGGTCGACCACAGCGCGGATGAAGCCCTGTTTCAGCGCATGCCAGCGGTTCTCGTAGGTGTACTGATCCGTCGAGATCAGCTCTTGCGGCGGCTCGAACTCTTCAGGAATCAGGAAGAACTTCTCGTCACGCGCCTTGACGCCCAGATTGGTACGGCTGGAAATCACCGACACCGGAATCGACAGCATCAACGACACCACGATCGGCGCAAGCCACCACAGGAAGCTCGGGTTCAACCAGAACACCAGCAAGGCCCAGCACGCGCCCAGCAGGGTTTGCGGACCATGACGCTTCACCGCTTCGATCCACGGCGTGGAGTCATCGTCGCGTTGCGGCGAGTTCCAGGTCGCGGCCCAGCCCAGGAAAGCGGCCAGTACGAAGCGTGTGTGGAACAGCATGCGCACCGGAGCCAGCAGCACCGAGAAGAGCATTTCCAGCAGCATCGAAACGGTGACCTTGAACTTCCCACCGAAGCCTTTCGCGCCCTTGGCCCAGATCAGAATGACGCTGAGCAGTTTAGGCAGGAACAGCAGGACGATGGTGGTCGAGAACAACGCAACGGCTTTTTCCGGGTGCCATTGTGGCCACAGCGGGTACAGCTGACGCGGTTCAAGGAAGTAGGTCGGCTCCATCAGCGTGTTCACCGCCAGCAAGGCCGTGGACAGCACGAGGAAGAAGAACCACAACGGCGCCGACAGGTAAGACATCACACCGGTCAGGAACACCGCACGGTGAACCGGGTGCATGCCCTTGACCAGAAACAGCCTGAAGTTCATCAGGTTGCCGTGGCACCAGCGACGGTCACGCTTGAGTTCGTCCAGCAGGTTGGGCGGCAACTCTTCGTAACTGCCTGGCAGGTCGTAGGCAATCCAC
This sequence comes from Pseudomonas sp. MEJ108, assembly GCF_030208985.1. Classification (NCBI taxonomy): domain Bacteria; kingdom Pseudomonadati; phylum Pseudomonadota; class Gammaproteobacteria; order Pseudomonadales; family Pseudomonadaceae; genus Pseudomonas; species Pseudomonas sp. MEJ108. The sequence continues at coordinate 29,222 of NZ_JARVSW010000036.1, read as the reverse complement.
ACGCCCCAGCCGGCACGGCGCATCAGCGCAGCTTCGACGAAGTCGTGGGAGAGGATCGCACCGGCGAATGCGCCTTTGCCGGGCAGCGGCGCCAGGGCGCAGTGCTCGATGAAGGGCTTCATGCGGATGATCGCGTTGTGACCCCAATAGTGGGATTCACCCAGCTGCCAGAAGTGCAGACCGGCAGTGAACAGCGGACCATAGACCCGGGTAGCGAACTGCTGCATGCGTGCATACAGCGTGTCCATACCCGACGCACGTGGCGCGGTCTGGATGATACCGGCGTCCGGCGTGGCTTCCATCAGGCGAACCAGACTGGTCAGACACTCACCGCTCATGACGCTGTCGGCGTCCAGCACGACCATGTAGCGGTAGTCACCGCCCCAGCGCCGGCAGAAGTCGTCGAGGTTGCCGCTTTTGCGTTTTACGCGACGGCGACGGCGACGATAGAAGATCTTGCCAAAGCCTTTGGTCTCGCGGCACACGTCCAGCCACGCCTGTTGCTCGGCAACGGCGATGTCGGTTTCGTTGGTGTCACTGAGCACGAAGAAATCGAAACGATCCAGGTCACCCGTGGCCGCTACCGATTCGAACGTAGCGCGCAGACCGGCGAAAACCCGAGGCACGTCTTCGTTGCAGATCGGCATGACCAGCGCAGTACGTGCGCCCTTTTCGATCGGCTCGTTGCCGGCACTGGCACCCGAGATGCGGTATTTGTCGCGACCGGTGAGCAGTTCCAGGAAGCCCATCAGCGCGGTCCAGAAACCGGCCGATACCCAGCAGAACAGAATCCCGAACAACAACAGGATACTGGTCTGCAAGGCATAAGGCATGACCTGCAAGGCGGTCTGCACGAAGGTCTGACGGGTGATTTCGTCGAGCGAAACCAGCGACCAGCCCTGATACGGCAGAATGCCTTTCATGTACCAGCCAGCCACGATCGTCTGACCCAGCATGAGGATCAGCAGGATGTAGCGACGGATCGAACCGACGGTACGCCAGCGCGCCTTCGGCAGATCCCGGGGCAGATCATCGTGCTCGGGCTTGGGCGGGTTGCCCTTGCCGGTCAGGCGACGCCAGCCGCGCACCAGGATGTTGGTGCGCCATGGCTCTGGCACGACCTTGGTCCGGCGAATCGGCGGTGTAGCCTTCAGGCACAGGCGACCGCTGGCGTCGACGCCGAGCATCTCGGCGTCCTCCAGCTGATCTGCGGTGGTCAGCGTCAGACGGCGACCTACCGAAGCCTGAGCGGCCTCGGCAGGGTCAGTGACCGGCTGCGCGGAAAGTCGCTCATGCAACTCGGCGAAGGTCGTGCAGCCGGCAAGTTCTGCCCGCTGCTCGTCGCTCATCGGTAAATGCGCCAGGTACTCGTTCAGAGACATTGGCACCGGTAGAGAATTACTCATCGCTCGGCAACTGATAGCTCCAGGTCTCGGTCATGACTTGCAACGTCTTGGCCGGTTCCGGATGGGTGGGTGCTGCCTCGGTTTCAGGCTGCTGAATTTCCTTACCGTCCTTGTCCTTGGCTACGTCAGCCTTGGATGCGTCGGCTTTGCCTGCATCGGCCTTGGCGACTTCGCCTTTGCCTTTGGCTGCGTCAGCTTTTGCTGCGTCAGCCTTGCCTGCTTCAGACTTGGCAGTCTCAGGCTTGGCAGCTTCCGGCTTGGGTGCGTCGGCCTTGGCGATTTCTACCTGGTCGTTGGCGGACTCCTTGGCGACTGCCGGCTTGGCAGCTTCCTTGGCAGCTTCCTTGGCGGCGGCCTTCTTCTCTTCGGCTTTGTCAGCCACGAGCAGCGCAGGTTCCTTGCCCGGTTCGGCAGGGATTTCACGCAACAGGTAGGCGCGCATTTCGGTCGGCTTGCTGGAATCCTTGACCTTGACACGCAGGGTCAGGCGGTAACCTTTGGTGACCGGGTTGTAGCGCAGGTTGTTTTCCACCAGCTCGACGTTGTCGTCAGTGGTCACCTGGCTGCGAATGGTCTTGTCTTCCGGCAGTGCGGCCAGCACCGGGCCCACGAAGTCGACCAGGAAGGCAAGGCTGCCGTCCGGCTGACGGATCAGGTTGGACTGACGCACGTCACCGATGGAGCGTTGAGTCTGCTTGACCCAGCCCAGATCCGGCGAGTGAATCGAGTTTTCCTGCATGGTCCAGTGCAGACGGTAGTCGAACGCCATTTCCTGACCAGGCTCGGCCAGCGTTTCAGGCTTCCAGTAAGCTACGATGTTGTCGTTGGTCTCGTCGGCAGTCGGAATTTCGACCAGCTCGACAGTCCCTTTACCCCAATCGCCCTTCGGCTCGATCCAGGCACTTGGACGCTTGTCGTAGCGGTCATCCAGGTCTTCGTACTGGCTGAAGTCGCGGCCACGTTGCAGCAGACCGAAACCACGCGGGTTCTCGACCGAGAAGCTGCTGATGGACAGATGTTTAGGGTTGTTCAGCGGACGCCACAGCCACTCACCGTTTGCCGCCTGAATCGACAGACCGCTGGAATCGTGCAGTTCACGACGGTAGTTAGGCACACGCGAAGGCTGGTTGGCGCCGAACAGGAACATACTGGTCAGAGGAGCAACGCCCAGCTTGTTGACCTTGTCACGCAGGAACATGCGCGACTTCACGTCAACCAGGGTGTTGGTACCCGGGCGCAGGGTCAACTGATAGGCACCGGTGGCACGCGGCGAGTCGAGCAGAGCAAAGATCACCAGATGGTTGTCATCCGGGCCTGGCTTCTCGATCCAGAATTCCTTGAAGCGCGGAAATTCTTCACCGGATGGCGAGGCAGTGTCGATCGCCATGCCGCGCGCGGAAAGGCCATAAACCTGACCCTTGCCGATGACGCGGAAGTAGCTCGCGCCCAGCATGGTCATGATTTCGTCCTGCTTGTCATCCTTGTTGATCGGATACAGGACACGGAAACCGGCATAACCCAGTTTCTCGGTGGATTTCGGGTCGATCTTCAGATCGCCGAAGTCAAAACGATTCGGGTCGTACTTGATCTCGTCGACGCTGGTCGCGGTCACTTCGTTGATCTTGACCGGCGTATCGAAGTGCATGCCCTGGTGGTAGAAAGACACTTTGAACGGAGTCTTCTCACCCGCCCATTCGGCCTTGTCATCACGGAAGCGGATCTTCTGATAATCGGCGAACTTCATGTCGCGCAGCTCGTTCGGCAGATTGCTCCGCGGAGCCTCGAACTTCTGCCCGGCCATTTCTTTGGCCTTCGCCGCTACATCATCAAGGTTGAACGCCCACAGTTGACCTGCACTGAACAGGCATACAAGGGCCGAGCTTGCCAGAAGTGCACTACGCAACCGCTTGACAGGTGTCTTTGGAGCATCACAGGGACTAACAATCACGAGCAACCCTCGCCGAAAAACAGATGAAAAAACCAACGGCCAGCTATCAATGCCGGGTTGGCGAGCATTGTTCCGACTCCGAATGGGCTTAATGATTCCCCAACCAGGTGTCAGAACCGCTTTTGTCATACCAAATGGACCAACAGTGTCGATCCCCGCAACGCGCGATTATCCAGTAGCGCGCGCCACAACGCATCAGGTATGACAAAGAAATTTATTCCCGCAAGACAGATGAATTCAGGGAGATAAAGTGAAATCGTAGCTTATGTATCAAACAAAAATGTCACGGGGCCATCATTTATCAGGTGCACCTGCATGTCTGCACCAAACTGGCCCGCAGCTACCGTGGGATGCGCGATTCTGGCCTGGCTCAACAGATAGTCGAACAGCTCGGCGCCCAGTGCTGGAGGCGCGGCTTTCGAGAAGCCCGCACGCAACCCGCTTTTGGTGTCCGCAGCCAGCGTGAACTGGGAAACCAGCAACAGGCCGCCCCCCACCTCACGCAAGGACAGATTCATCTTGCCCTCAACATCGCTGAACACTCGATAATTGAGCAACTTGTGCAGCAACTTATCGGCACTGGCGCGGGTGTCTTGAGGCTCTATTCCCACCAACACCAATATGCCCTGTTCAATGGCGCCCACGACCTCGGTGCCCACCTCGACGCGCGCACTTCGCACGCGCTGCAACAAACCTTTCATAGATGCCTTTCCAGACTCAGAACCAATACCGGACTGCTGTCACGCCTCTTCGGGCGGCAGGTCGAGCAGATTGCGCGCCACTTCTGCGGCAGCACGCACCAGCGCGTCGGCGATACCCGGCTCGGCTGCCGAATGCCCGGCCTCGCGAATCACCTGCAGTTCACTGCCAGGCCAGTTCTGGTGCAGCTCCCACGCATTGTCCAGCGGACAGATGACATCGTAACGACCGTGGACAATGATTGCCGGCAGGTGCGCGATCTTCGGCATGTCGCGAATCAGCTGGTTGTCTTCCAGAAAGGCGTTGTTCATGAAGTAGTGACATTCGATGCGCGCGATGGACAACGCACGGTGCGGCTCGGCAAAGCGATCGACCACTTGCGGATTGGGCCGCAGGGTTGCGCAGCGCCCTTCCCAGGTCGACCAGGCCTTGGCAGCGTGCATCTGGGCGATCTGGTCCGGACCGGTGAGTCGCTTGTGGAAGGCAGCCAGAATGTTGTCACGCTCGTCCAGCGGGATCGGCGCGACATAATCCTGCCAATAGTCCGGAAACAGACGGCTGGCGCCGGCCTGATAGAACCAGTCGATTTCCTGCTGACGGGCAAGGAATACGCCACGCAGGATCATCGCGTGCACGCGGTCGGGATGGGTCTGTGCATAGGCCAGAGCGAGGGTCGACCCCCACGAACCGCCGAACAACACCCATTTGTCGATCCCGAGGTGCTCGCGAATCGCTTCAAGGTCTTCCACCAGTTTCCAGGTGGTGTTGTTTTCAAGGCTGGCATGCGGTGTGGAACGACCGCAGCCGCGCTGGTCGAACGTGACAATGCGGTACAGGTTGGGATCAAAGTAGCAGCGGCTGTGCGCATCGCATCCCGAACCCGGGCCGCCGTGGATAAACACCACCGGCAAGCCTTCTGGCGAGCCACTTTCATCGACGTAAAGCACATGCGGTTGTTCCACGGCCAGATCGTGCCGGGCGTAGGGTTTGATCTGCGGGTACAAAGTCTGCATAAGTGCTCCATAAGTCCAGTTCAGAGGCTTCTATTATTCTGCCGTGGGGCATCATAAACCCGAAACGAAGAATCAGCATGCTGCACGTCATTGATCAGGATGGAACGAACGATGCAAGCGTTTTGCCAATTTCAACGGTGCGCGAACCAGAGCTGTCGCGCTGGGTCGAAGCGAGAGCTATGCCATGAATTATTTCGCTTTTTTTCAGGAAATAATTGACGACACGCCTACAGTCTAAGAATCCCGTTTTTCATTCGTCAGACTACTTGAGGTTTTACCGATGTCTCAGGAACCACTTGTTCGTGACGCTGATGTGGCCGCTTTTCGCGCCGCTGTGCTCGCCAAACTCACCTATTCGGTGGGCAAGGACCCCGACCATGCGTTTGAGCATGACTGGTTTGAAGCTGTTGCCCTTGCCGCCCGCGACCATATGGTCGAACACTGGATGGACCATACGCGGCAGATCTATCGCAAGGTTCAGAAACGCGTTTACTACCTGTCTCTCGAATTCCTGATAGGCAGGCTGCTGTACGACAGCCTGAGTAACCTGGGCCTGCTCGAAGTCGCTCGCGAGGCCTTGACCGAGCTGGGTGTGGACATCGAACGTATCCGCCTGCTTGAACCGGATGCGGCACTGGGCAACGGCGGCCTGGGTCGTCTGGCCGCGTGCTTCATGGAAAGCATGTCGACCCTGGGCATCGCGGGTCATGGTTACGGCATTCGTTACGAGCACGGCCTGTTTCGTCAGGGCATCGTCGATGGCTGGCAGCAGGAACAGACCGAGAACTGGCTGGACTTCGGTAACCCATGGGAATTCGAACGCCCTGAGGTGGTGTACTCCATCGGCTTCGGCGGCAGTGTCGACACCGTCCCGACCGAAGCGGGCGATTCGCGTCAGGTATGGCGTCCGGGCGAGACCGTTCGGGCCATCGCCTATGACACCCCGGTGGTGGGCTGGCGCGGCAAGAGCGTCAACACCCTGCGCCTGTGGCGCGCCCGTGCGGTAGAAGACCTGCACCTGGAACGCTTCAACGCCGGTGATCACTTCGGCGCCGTGGCCGAAGTGGTGCGCGCCGAAAGTATTTCCCGCGTGCTTTACCCGAACGATGCGACCGAAGCCGGTCAGGAACTGCGTCTGCGTCAGGAATACTTTTTCGTTTCCGCGTCGCTGCAGGACTTGCTGCGCCGCCATCTGAACCAGCACGCCACACTGACGGATCTGTCCGAGCACGCGGCGATTCAGATGAACGATACGCACCCCTCGATCGCCGTGGCCGAGCTGATGCGTCAGTTGATCGACAACCACAACATCCCGTGGGACACCGCGTGGAAAATCACCGTCGGCACCCTCGGCTACACCAACCACACTCTGTTGCCTGAAGCACTGGAGACCTGGTCGGTCGGTCTGATGGAGCGGATGCTGCCGCGCCACATGCAGATCATCTACCTGATCAACGCGCAGCACATCGACACACTGCGCGCCAAGGGTGTCGACGACGTCAACGTGCTGCGCGCGGTATCGCTGATCGAAGAAGACAACGGTCGTCGGGTACGCATGGGCAACCTGGCCTTCCTCGGCTCGCACAGCGTCAACGGCGTTTCGGCGCTGCACACCCAACTGATGCGCAAGACCGTATTCGCCGAGCTGCACAAGATCTATCCGGAGCGGATCAACAACAAGACCAACGGCATCACCTTCCGCCGCTGGCTGTTCCAGGCCAACCCGAAACTGACCGAGATGCTTGTCGAGTCGCTCGGCGAGGATGTTCTGGACAACGCCGAGACGCGCCTCAAAGAGCTCGAGCCGTTCGCCGAGAAGTCGTCGTTCCGCAAGCAGATGGCCGATCAACGCCTGCACAGCAAGCGTGCGCTGGCCGCGATCATTCACGAGCGCCTGGGCATTGCCGTCAATCCTGCCGCGATGTTCGACGTTCAGGTCAAGCGCATCCACGAGTACAAGCGCCAGTTGCTGAACCTGTTCCACACCGTCGCCCTGTATCAGGCCATTCGGGCTGAGCCGGGGACCGATTGGGTGCCACGGGTGAAGATCTTCGCCGGCAAGGCGGCGGCCAGCTATCACTCGGCCAAACTGATCATCAAGCTGACCAACGATATCGCGCGGACCGTGAACAACGATCCGACCGTACGCGGTCTGCTGAAAGTGGTGTTCATGCCCAACTACAACGTCAGCCTGGCGGAGAGCATCATTCCGGCGGCCGACCTGTCCGAGCAGATATCCACCGCAGGCCTGGAAGCGTCCGGGACCAGCAACATGAAGTTCGGCCTCAACGGCGCACTGACCATCGGTACGCTGGACGGTGCCAACGTGGAAATGAGCGAGCAGGTCGGGCTGGAGCACATGTTCATCTTCGGCATGTCTTCGCAACAGGTCGAAGCCCGCAAGCAGGCAGGTGAGTTCAGCGCGCATGACGACGTGGCCGCTTCCGGACGCTTGAACGATGTGCTGCAGGCGATCCGTGGCGGTGTGTTCTCGCCGGATGATCCGAACCGTTACGTGGGTCTGATCGACCAGTTGCTGGCGTATGACCGCTTCCTGGTCTGCGCTGACTTCGACTCGTACTGGGCGGCCCAGGCCAAGGTCGAAGAGCGCTGGCACGACTCCAAGGAATGGTGGCGCTCGGCGGTCCTCAACACCGCACGCATGGGCTGGTTCTCCTCGGACCGGACCATCCGCGAGTACGCCGGAGACATCTGGAAGGCGCTGGAGTGACGTCATAGCCTGAACAGACTCACAGACTCTGTGGGAGCGAGCTTGCTCGCGAAGAGGCCGGCACTGCCTCAGAAAGAAGGCGCTGGAAACAGCGCCTTCTCAAGCAATGCGGACCACAACCCCGGTCACACCCACACTGACCTGTGTTCTGCCTGTTACTCAGAATTCCACCAGACTTCGCGCAGGTGTCGGCACTTGCGCGTTACATAACCAACCCTGTGTACCGCTCAAAACATTACAAGCGATGTCCGACGGCCCCTATATACTGCGCCTGATGAACCTTCACACACCGAAAAGGATATCGTCGCGTGCTTTGGATTTGTCTGGTGGTGGGCGGCACGGCACTAGGCTACTCGCTGAGTTATGACGAGTGGGCAGGTGCGCTGATTGGCGCAGTCATGGGCTGGGCCGTATGGGCCGGCATTCGCGTGCGCCTGCTTGACAGGCAATCCGCCGATCAGCTGCAGCAACTGCTCGCAACCCGTGAATCCCTCGATGTCCTTCAGCAGCGCCTGAGCGCACTTGAACGTCAGTCCGCGCCCGGCGTGCCGCCTGCGCAGGACCCTGCACCGCTTCCACTCGATGCGATCATTATCGAAGCACCCACCGACGGTCCCGAGCTGATCTGGGATCTCCCGGACGAGCAGCCACAGGCAGCAACGCCAGTCGAGCCCGCCCCACAGAGCCTCCAGCCAGCCACGACAGCAAAAGCCAATCCGCTGGACAGCGCGATCAGCTGATGGCACTGGCCTTGACGATCGGCGGTCACATGCGCTCAAACCGCCAGCTGTCGCTGGGCGGCGCAGCGTTGATCGGAGTGGTGGTGATCAAGCTGTTCTTCGTCGAGCTGAGCAATCGCGGCGGCATGGAGCGCATCGTATCGTTCATCGGTGTTGGTATTTTGCTATTGGTGGTGGGATATTTCGCACCGTTACCGCCGAAACACTCTGTCACAGAGGTCGGTGAAGAACCCGGCCCAGGCTCGACTGCCGCACCGGAAACGCTATGAGGAAACCGTTCTTGAGTCATCCTGCCATGAAGATCGCCGTGCTTGGCCTGGCCTTGTGCACGGCGATAACCGCCCTCGCCCAGGACAAACCGGCGGACTTTGCCAGCCAGACGCCGCTGAGCCTGAGCGGCCAAGGGCCGTGGTATCGCATCGAGTTGCCGCTTGCCGTCCAGCTGAATGCCCGGCAGACCGATCTGAGCGATGTACGCGTGTTCAATGCCGAGGGCCAGCCGCAGGCTTATTCGATCAGGCCGCGCCAGCCCGCCCCCGAACAGGAGCCGACGCCGATCGAGGTCAACTGGTTTGCCCTGTACAGCACACAGGAGGCAGGCGACACCGCACCGGTCATCCGTATCGAGCGCTCCAGCAACGGCAGCGTGATCGAGGTGCAGCCACAAAGCGATATCGAAGCGGGCGAAGAAGTGCTGCGCGGCTGGCTGCTGGACACCAGCGCAATCAAGGCGCCACTGGAACAGCTGGTTATCGACTGGAGCACCGAGCGTGAGGGCTTCCAGAATTTCAGCATCGAAGCCAGTGATGACCTGCAGCACTGGCGCAACTGGGGCGAGGGCCAGGTTGCACGGCTGTCGTTTGCCGACGAAGTGGTCGAACAGCGCGAAGTCGGCCTGCCCGGCCAGAGCGCCCGCTATCTGCGCCTGCTGTGGCGGTCCCCGCACAGTGCGCCGCTGCTGATCTCTGCGCACCTGCTGAGTGCCAGCAGCGGCACGCCGGCCTCGCCACTGACCTGGTCGCCACCGGTCCAGGGCAGCGTCGAAAGCCCCAACGAGTATGTCTGGCAACTGCCGACCGGCTTGCCGATAGGCCGCGTCAAGATCGACATTGCCCAGCCCAACAGCCTGGCACCGGCGACGCTCTACGGCCGGCTCGATGCCGGACAGCCCTGGCAGCCGATCAGCAGCGGCCTGCTGTATCGCTTGTCGCAGAACAACAGCGACGTCTTGCAGGACCAGCTGCAATTGTCCGGACGCATCGTTCAACAGCTCAAGCTGGTGGTGGATGATCGCGGCGGCGGGCTGGGCAGCGAAGCGCCGCAGTTGAGTGTGGCTGTGCCTGCCACAGAGGTGGTGTTCCTGGCGCGCGGTGACGGACCATTCACCCTGGCAATCGGTAATCCGAGCGTCAAGGCTGCCAACCTGTCGCTGGCCACGCTGATTCCTGACCTGAGTGCGGAAAAGCTCGCGACTCTCGGCACAGCGAGCCCGGCCACGGCAACCGTGGCCAACATGGCCGCAGCGCCGATCGCCGTGCCACAAGGTACTGACTTCAAACGCCTGGGGCTTTGGGCCGTACTGCTGCTTGGCGTGGTGTTTCTGGGCTGGATGACGTTCAGCACGCTGCGCGCTGCAAAACGCTGAAACAGGCGGCCTGTCAGGCGTGCTTCGCCTGACATCTGAACTGAAACAGTCTTAAGCCAGTCTCATAGCAGTATTACGTCGCCACTCGCGTTAAACTGCGCAGGTTTTCATACCCCCTATTTTCGGAGCTATCCATGTCCCGCGTCACACTAAGTCGTTACTTGATTGAGCAGACTCGCAGCAACAACACCCCTGCCGATCTGCGCTTCCTGATCGAAGTTGTGGCGCGCGCATGCAAGGAAATCAGCCACGCCGTCTCCAAAGGCGCGCTGGGCGGCGTACTGGGCAGCATGGGCACCGAAAACGTGCAGGGCGAAGTGCAGAAAAAGCTCGATGTGATCTCCAACGAGATTCTGCTCGAAGCCAACGAATGGGGCGGTCACCTGGCCGGCATGGCGTCCGAAGAAATGGACAACGCCTACCAGATCCCGGGCAAATACCCGAAGGGTGCCTACCTGCTGGTTTTCGACCCGCTGGACGGCTCGTCGAACATCGACATCAACGCACCGGTCGGCACCATCTTCTCGGTACTGCGCTGCCCGAACGAATACCTGAGCCAGAACGAAGCGCTGAATGAAAAGGCCTTCCTGCAGCCAGGCACCGAACAGGTCGCCGCCGGTTACGCCATCTACGGCCCGCAAACCATGCTGGTCCTGACCCTGGGCGATGGCGTGAAAGGCTTCACCCTGGACCGTGAAATGGGCAGCTTCGTGCTGACCCACGAAGACATCACCATCCCGGAGTCCACTCAGGAGTTCGCGGTCAACATGTCCAACCAGCGCCACTGGGAAGCCCCGGTACAGCGCTACGTGAGCGAGCTGCTGGCCGGTGAAGACGGTCCGCTGAAAAAGAACTACAACATGCGCTGGGTCGCGGCGATGGTGGCCGACGTGCACCGTATCCTGACCCGTGGCGGCCTGTTCATGTACCCGCGCGACAGCCGCGAGCCTTCCAAGCCGGGTAAACTGCGCCTGATGTACGAAGCCAACCCGATGTCCTTCCTGGTCGAACAGGCTGGCGGCGCGTCCACTGATGGCCATCAGCGCATTCTCGACATTCAGCCCGAAGGCCTGCACCAGCGCGTAGCGGTGTACCTGGGTTCCAAGGAAGAAGTCGAACGCGCCACCGCGTATCACAAGGCGTAAGACGTCTTCTGCACCGCTGGTGATCGGGCCATGCCCGATCACCAGCGCGTGAGCCGATTCTTGAAAAAACGAGCAGTCCGCCCTTCTGTCAGCCCCTTCTGCGGGCCGACTATCTGATCCACGGCATAAATCCTTGCGCCGTCCGGGAACCAGATTCCGTTTTTCTCTTCTAAGCTTGCGGTACTGCGCCAGCGCCAGACTGCACCGGCTTGCACTGCGACGCGACCCCCTTCCGTTCAGGAGCTACATCCATGTCCTTGCGTTCTGTCGCGTTACTCTCGTTCTGCGTCCTGCTGGCTGCCTGCAGCAAGATCACTCAGGAAAACTATTCCAAACTGTCCGCTGGCATGCCCAAGGCTCAAGTCGAGTCCTTGCTCGGCAGCCCGACGGAATGCTCCGGTGCGCTGGGCATGTCGAGCTGCACCTGGGGCGACCAGAACACCTTTATCAGCGTGCAGTACGCAGCGGACAAGGTTGTGCTGTTCTCGGGCCAGGGTCTGAAATAACACATGATCAAGGTACTGGTACGTTTTGGAATTTGTGTCATGGCCAGCTTCCTGGCCATCGGTTTTGCCCACTCGGCTGACAACCTCGAGCCAAAGACTGTCGACAGCGTCGACCTCAAGCAGTACCAGGGCACCTGGTACGAGATCGCGCGTCTGCCGATGTTCTTCCAGCGCAAGTGCGCTCAGTCCGAGGCGCGTTATACGCTCAAGGATGACGGCAACATCGCGGTGACCAACCGCTGCCGCACGATTGAAGGCAAGTGGGAAGAAGCAACGGGCACCGCCTCGCCGCAGGTTCCGGGCAAGACCGACAAGCTGTGGGTTGTGTTCGACAACTGGTTCTCGCGCCTGCTGCCGAGCGTTGCCAAGGGTGATTACTGGATTCTGGACGTCAGCGAAGGCTACCGCACCGCCGTGGTCGGCAACCCGGATCGCAAATACCTGTGGCTGTTGTCGCGTACACCGACCGTGTCTGCCTCGGTCAGGGAAGACATGCTCAGCAAGGCCCGCCAGCAAGGCTACGACACCTCACGCCTGATCTGGCGCGAGGATGACTCGAAGATTGGCAAGGGCGAGAAGTAACCGAATCGGGATTCTGGCTAAGCCCGGTAGGAGCGAACTTGTTCGCGAAGACGGTCGTTCGAACGATAAATTTCAGAACGCTTTCCGCCCCCTTCGCAAACAAGTTCGCTCCCACGGCCTTCGGCCAGAATCAGAAGCGGACTCGTGAATAACGCCGAGTGCTCTGCGTCCTCCCTTGCATCAGCCCAGCAACGCCCTCAACACCTGCGCGAACTCGCGGTTGCTTTGTTCTTCTGCGGCGTGTCGCCCTTCGCGTATGACCCATCGCCCATTGACCGCCACGTCGCGGATCTGCCGGTCGCTGCCGGCGAACAGCCAGCGGTTGAGGATGGCGTCGTCCGAGGCCATGGCAATGTACGGGTCGTTGCCATCGAGCACCAGCCAGTCGGCACGGTGACCCACTTGCAGCGTTCCAATCTGCTGCCCCAACGCCTGCGCGCCACCGGCAAGCGCAGCGTCGTATAACGTGCGGCCAACCATGGGTTGATCGCTGCGATACAGCCGGTTGCGGCGCTGATCGCGCAGGCGCTGGCCGTATTCCAGCCAGCGCAGTTCTTCGACCACGCTGAGCGAGACGTGACTGTCCGAACCGATCCCCCAGCGACCGCCCTGAGCAATGTAGTCCACCGCCGGAAAGATCCCGTCACCCAGGTTGGCCTCGGTGGTCAGGCATAGCCCGGCCACCGCGCCGCTTTGCGCCATCAAAGCCACTTCATCCGCCTCGGCATGAGTCGCATGGACCAGGCACCAGCGGTTATCCACAGGGGCGTTTTCATACAGCCATTGCAACGGACGTCGACCACTCCAGCTCAGGCAGTCATCGACTTCCTTCTGCTGTTCCGCGATATGAATGTGCACCGGACACTGCCGGTCGCTGGCCGCCAGCACCTCGCTTATCTGCTGCGGCGTCACCGCACGCAGCGAGTGGAAGCATAGCCCCGGCTGCTGGGCAGGCTGAGCTGCCAGAACCGGACGCAGACGAGCCTGCAGATCCAGATAGCTGTCGGTGCTGTGGATAAAACGCCGCTGGCCCTCGTTGGGAGCCTGCCCGCCAAAGCCGGAATGGCTGTACAGCACCGGCAGCAAGGTCAGGCCGATACCGACCGAAGCGGCCGCCTGGCTGATCTGCAGCGCGAGCTCGGCAGGGTCGGCATAGGGCTTGCCATCGCTGTCCTGATGCACGTAATGAAATTCGGCAACCGAGGTGTAGCCGCCCTTGAGCATCTCGATGTACAGCTGGCGAGCGATAACGCCCAGTTGCTGCGGGCTGATGCGCCCCACCAGGCGATACATGAGGTCGCGCCAGGTCCAGAAACTGTCATTGGGGTTGCCCGCCACTTCCGCCAGCCCGGCCATCGCACGCTGGAACGCGTGGGAATGCAGGTTCGGCATGCCAGGCAGCAAAGGCCCGCTGACCTTCTCGGCGCCCTGCTGATCAGCATTGGCTTCGACGCGGGTCAAAATACCGTCCTGACCGACCTCCAGACGCACATTGCGGGCCCAGCCGTCGGGGAGTAACGCGCGCTCGGCAAAGAAGGCTGACATTGACTTCACACCTCATCACTGTAATTTGTATATACATATACAGACGTTTAAGCGACCGGTAAACCTTCTGCATGCTTGCCGAGCAGCAGGTTAATGGTTAGCGTGAGCGCTTTGCAGCGTCTGAATGCTCTCGAAAACACCGTCTCGAACAACAAGGACTCCAACGTGTCGACTCCGCCCGCCGCTTCTTCCCTGGCAGCCCAGATGGGCGAAAGTCCCGCACCCTTGTACGCCCGCGTGAAACAGATGATCGCCTTGCAGATCCAGAACGGCACCTGGCCGCCGCACCATCGTGTGCCGTCGGAAAGCGAGCTGGTGACGCAACTGGGTTTTAGCCGCATGACCATAAACCGGGCACTGCGCGAGCTGACCGCCGAGGGCCTGCTGGTGCGCATGCAGGGCGTCGGCACCTTTGTCGCCGAGCCCAAGAGCCAGTCGGCGCTGTTCGAAGTGCACAACATTGCCGACGAGATCGCCGCACGCGGTCATCGCCACACCTGTAAGGTCATGGTCCTCAAGGAGGAAGCCGCTGGCTCCGAACGCGCCCTGGCGCTGGACATGCGCGAAGGCCAGCGGGTCTTCCACTCGCTGATCGTGCATTACGAGAACGACATTCCAGTGCAGATCGAGGACCGCTTCGTGAACGCCCAGGTCGCTCCGGACTACCTCCGGCAGGACTTCACCCTGCAGACGCCTTACGCCTACCTGTCGCAGGTTGCGCCACTCACCGAAGGCGAGCACGTGGTCGAGGCGATTCTCGCCGAAGCCGATGAATGCAGGCTGTTGCAGATTGAGGCGGGAGAACCCTGCCTGCTGATTCGCCGCCGTACCTGGTCAGGTCGTCAGCCGGTCACCGCTGCGCGCCTGATCCACCCCGGCTCCCGCCATCGCCTGGAAGGACGCTTTACCAAATGAGCCAGACCCGCATTTTGCGCGCCGCAGACTACCCGCGCATGCCGTGGAAGAACGGCGGAGGCAGCACTGAAGAGATCGCTCGCGACGCAGGCCAGGACCTGGACGGTTTCGGCTGGCGGCTGTCGATTGCCGACATCGAAACCTCGGGCGGTTTTTCGGTGTTCGCCGGTTATCAGCGCATCATCACCGTCCTGCAGGGCGCGGGCATGACGCTGGACGTGGATGGCCTCAGCAGTCGCCCGCTGCTGCCATCGGACCCGTTTGCATTCAGCGGTGACAGTCAGGTCAATTGCACCTTGCTGGACGGGCCGATTCGCGATTTCAACCTGATCTACGCCCCACACCGCTACACTGCACGCTTGCACTGGATAGACGTGCGTCACCCGCAACGCCTGTTCAGTTCAGCCAGTACTCTGGTGCTGTTCAGCATGGCCGAGCAAGTGGCGATCAGCGTCGACAGTCAGCCGTGGGAAATCCTCGGCAAACACGATTGCGCTCAAGTGGACAACGCTGGCGGTCTGCTTGAAGTCGAACTGCAATCACCGCGCGCCAGCCGTTGCTGCCTGATCGAGCTTACCGCCACAGGCCAGTAAGCGCCTGTCTGCACACTTTATAAAAACAGCTTTGCGTTCAAGGACGACCATGACTCAAGTTCCGAACCGGGAAACGCCCAGAGGCATTGCCATCCTCGCCCGCTTCCTCGCCTCCGAATCGGCCGGCGGCATCGTGTTGATGGCGGCTGCGCTGGCGGCCTTGATCGTTGCCAACTCGCCGCTTTCTGCCGGCTATTTCTCGATCCTGCACAGCGTCTGGCTGGGTCTCTCGGTCGAGCTGTGGATCAACGACGGGCTGATGGCGATCTTCTTCCTGATGGTCGGCCTGGAGATCAAGCGTGAAGTCCTCGCCGGTGGTCTGGCGAGCTGGGGGCAACGTGCCCTGCCCGGCTTTGCGGCGGCCGGCGGCATGCTGGTGCCGGCGCTGATCTACATCGTGATCAATTGGGGTAATCCGCAGACCCTGAGCGGCTGGGCGATCCCGGCAGCCACCGACATCGCCTTCGCACTCGGCGTGCTGTCGCTGCTCGGCAATCGGGTGCCGACCTCGCTGAAGGTCTTTCTGGCCGCACTTGCGATCCTCGACGATCTGGGCGCCGTGACCATCATCGCCTTCTTTTACAGCTCCGGTCTGAACCTGCCGATGCTGGCCGCCGCCTTCGTGACACTGGCGGTGCTGATCGTCATGAACCGTTTGAACGTGCGTCGTTTGCTGCCCTATCTGCTGCTTGGTGCGCTGCTGTGGTTCTTCGTCCTGCAATCGGGCGTACACGCCACGCTGGCCGGTGTCGCCCTGGCGCTGTGCATCCCGATGGGCAAGCCCGAGGAAGAAGCCCGCTCGCCACTGCTGTTCCTCGAAGAAAAGATGCACTACTGGGTGGCCTTCGCCGTGGTGCCGATCTTTGGTTTTGCCAACGCTGGCGTTTCGCTGGCTGGCATTACTCTGGGCAATCTGGTCGATCCTGTGCCGCTGGGCGTTGCGCTGGGGCTGTTCGTGGGCAAGCAGATCGGCGTGTTTCTCGCCACAGTGCTGGCCATCCGCGCCGGGCTGGCGGTATTGCCGGAAGGCAGCAACTGGGTGCAACTGTACGGCGTGGCGATGCTGTGCGGCATCGGTTTCACCATGAGCCTGTTCATCGGCAACCTGGCGTTCCCCGGCTCGCAACACCTGATCGACGAGGTGAAGGTCGGCGTACTGATCGGCTCGGGGCTGGCCGCGATTGCCGGAGTTGTGCTGCTGCGCAGCCGTTTCAGCCGGCCCTGAAAAAATATTTTCAAATCACTGCATCCAGACGGGTTTCTCGCGGGTAGTACATTCAGCAGCCACTTCGAGTTGCTGAGCGCGGTTAAACCTTCTGGAGATTTCTGCATGAACGCAAAACGCTTGCTCTGCCTTGCTGGTACTACTCTGGCCTTCACTTGCCTGTCGTCCGTTGCCATGGCTCAGACCGACCTCCCCGAAAGCGTCCGTGTGCCGGCTGGCAACAAGGTCGGCATGCAAACCACCGGGGTTGGCGAGATCACCTACGAGTGCCGCGCCAAGGCCAACATGCCCAACGAAATGGAGTGGGCGTTCGTCGGCCCCAAAGCAGTGCTCAACGACAAGAGCGGCAAACAGGTCGGCACCTACTACGGCCCGCCTGCCACCTGGGAAGCCAAAGACGGTTCCAAAATAACCGGCACTCAAGTCGCCGTGGCCCCGTCGAGCACTGGCAACCTGCCGTATCAGCTGGTCAAGGCCAACCCGGCTGAAGGCAAGGGCGCAATGACCGGCGTCACGTACATTCAGCGTGTGGCCCTGAAAGGCGGCGTTGCCCCGGCCAAAGCCTGCGCAGAGAGCAACAAGGGCGCGA
Organism: Pseudomonas sp. MEJ108; assembly: GCF_030208985.1. NCBI lineage: Bacteria > Pseudomonadati > Pseudomonadota > Gammaproteobacteria > Pseudomonadales > Pseudomonadaceae > Pseudomonas > Pseudomonas sp. MEJ108. The sequence goes on along the minus strand of NZ_JARVSW010000036.1, from coordinate 11,940 downwards.
AGGAAGTGGTCAAGTATCAGGCTGATTACCTGTTCTGGACTGCCGGCTGATCAATGCGCTTAATCAGGTGACCGTGCAACAGTAGGCTATGCTGCTGCGCGGGAGCCTCGTGATGTCAACGAGGCAGTAGTCTTCCATTGATGGCGGATCATCTTGTCTTCGCACGAATCTCTCTTTGATTACGAAGCGACGTTGCAGGCCTGCGCTCGCGGTGAAAAACAGGCCTTGCAGCGTCTCTATCAACAGGAAAGCGCCCGACTGCTCGGTGTCGCTCAGCGCTTGGTGCGTGACCGCGCACTGGCCGAGGACATCGTGCATGACGCGTTCCTGAAAATCTGGTCCCACGCGGCCAGCTTCGATGCCTCGCGTGGTTCGGCACGTGGCTGGATCTTCAGCGTGACTCGCCACCTGGCGCTCAACACGTTGCGCAACACGACTCGCGAGGTGCGTGTCGAAGACGACGGCAGTGAAGATCATCATGAACAGGCGACACTGGAAGGCTGGCAGGAAATCGGCGATGCCTTCGATTGGCAGGTCAATCCAGGACGGATCACGTCATGCCTGGAGCAACTGGAGCCGGTAAGACGCAACTGTATTTTTCACGCTTACGTAGACGGTTATTCGCATCAGGAAATCGCGCAGAAAATTGGCGCGCCATTGGGTACGGTCAAAGCCTGGATCAAGCGCAGCCTGACGGCTTTGCGGGAGTGCATGGGATGACCCGGCCTTTAGACGACAACATTCACGAGCTGGCTGGCGAGTATGTACTCGGCACCCTCTCGGGGCAGAAGCGGCTCGACGTACAGCGTCGCCTGTCGCGCGAGCCCGACCTGCGGGCCGCCGTCGATGCCTGGGAACAGCGTCTGCAGCCCCTGACCGGACTGGCCGAACCGGTAACGCCCTCGCCTGGCCTGTGGGATCGCATCGAACGTAACCTGCTGGACATGGCCGCGCCTGCCAGCACGCCGCAACGACCGCGCGTGCGCTGGTGGGACAACCTGTCGATCTGGCGCGGCCTCGCCGGGGCCGGCCTGGCTGCTTCGCTGGTATTGGGCATGACGCTGCTGACCCGCGCACCGGCGCAACCGTCGTATCTGGTGGTTCTCGTAGGGCCGCAGGACAAGGCGCCTGGCTGGGTCGTGCAGGCCAGTAATTCGCAGGAAATACAGCTTATCCCGCTGGGCGTGTTCGAGATTCCGACCGACAAGGCACTGGAGTTCTGGACCAAGGGTGACGACTGGCAAGGCCCGGTTTCGCTTGGGCTGGTCAAACCGGGGCAAAGCCTGCATGTGCCGCTGGATAAACTGCCGCCGCTGCAACCCAACCAGTTGTTCGAGCTGACACTGGAAAAATCCACCGGCTCGCCCATCGGCAAACCCACCGGGCCGATTCAGTTCATCGGCCGGGCGGTGAAGGTGATCTGACGCGAAAGCAGCCTACTTGCGGCTGCAGTCGTCCTGTTGCAGCAGGTTGGCCTGGGTCAGGTTGCAGTCTGCCGGTACGCTGCGCGTCAGCCAGACATTGCCGCCGATGGTCGAACCTTTGCCGATGGTGATGCGCCCCAGAATCGTCGCGCCAGCGTAGATCACCACGTCGTCTTCAACGATTGGATGCCGTGCATGGCCTTTCTGCAACTGGCCGTCCTCGTCTGAGGGGAAGCGCTTGGCGCCCAGGGTCACGGCCTGATAGATCCGCACCCGCTCGCCGATGATCGCGGTTTCGCCAATCACCACGCCTGTCCCGTGATCGATAAAGAAGCTCGGGCCGATCTGCGCGCCCGGATGAATATCGATACCGGTCGCGGAATGGGCGATTTCCGAGCTGATACGCGCCAGCAACGGCAAACCGGCGCGATACAGATAATGCGCCAGACGATGGTGGATCACCGCCAGAATGCCGGGATAGCACAGCAGCACTTCATCGACACTGCGCGCCGCTGGGTCACCGTGATAGGCAGCCAGCACGTCGGTGTCCAGCAACAGACGAATACCCGGCAGGGCCATGGCGAAACCCTGAATCAGCTCGAGCGCCCGCGCATCGATGCTCTTCAGGTCACCGCCCTGCTGATGGGCCACGTAGCGCAATTCAAGCCGGGCCTGAGCCAGCAGCGCGTTGAGCGCCACATCCAGCGTATGGCCGACATAGAAGTCCTCGCTTTCCTCACGCAGGTCCACAGGACCCAGGCGCATCGGGAACAGAGCACCGCTCAAGGCTTCAAGAATCTCGCCCATGGCCGCACGCGAAGGCAGCTCACGTCCACCGTGTTCACCGCTCACCCGCCTGTTGCGAGCCCGCCAGTCTTCACGCGCGCCACGCAACTGGCTGACGATGCGCTGCAACTGCCAGTGGCTGGAGCGGCCGTCGGCGGACGCTTCTGGAATATCGCTCACGCTTGACTCTCCTTGATGTGAAGGGTGGCGACCGACAGTACGGGCCGCTGCTATTACCACTCTACGGCAAACATTCAGACGAAAAAAACAACAATTTCTGTCGGATTACGCGAAGAGCGCCGTGCGCACAGATAAGTTGCCGTGCGAGAAACGTCTGCCTATAGTCCGGTGACTCTTTACACGGCTTATCGACCACCATGATCAAAAATCAGCTTGCCCGCTTCAATCGCCTGGACCTGATCAGCGCGCCAACGGCTCTGGAAAAGCTCGAGCGCCTGTCGATCTGGGCAGATCGTGATATCTACATCAAGCGGGATGACACCACCACGCTGGCGCTGGGCGGCAACAAGGTGCGCAAACTCGAGTACCTGGCCGCCGATGCGTTGGCCCAGGGTGCCGACACGCTGATCACCGCCGGGGCCATCCAGTCCAACCATGTCCGCCAGACCGCGGCACTGGCCGCGCGTCTGGGCCTTGGCTGTGTGGCGCTGCTGGAAAACCCCATCGGCACCGAAGACCCCAGTTACCTGAAAAACGGCAATCGCCTGCTGCTGGAGCTGTTCGATGCCAAGGTAGAGCTGGTGGAAAACCTCGACAACGCTGACGAACAACTGCATGCCCTGGCTGCACGCCTGCGCTCCAGCGGCAAAAAGCCTTATCTGGTCCCCATCGGAGGCTCAAGCCCGGTGGGTGCGCTGGGTTATGTGCGCGCCGGGCTGGAACTGGCCGAGCAGATCAAGCAGACCGGTATCGAGTTTGCGGCTGTCGTTCTGGCCTCCGGCAGCGCCGGCACGCACAGCGGCCTGGCGTTGGCACTGGCTCACGAGCTGCCGCAATTGCCGGTCATCGGTGTGACCGTGTCGCGCAGTGAAGAAGCACAGCTGCCCAAGGTCCAGGGCCTGGCCGAGCGCACCGCAGAGTTGCTCGGCGTTGCGCTGCCTGAACACTTCAAGGTCGAACTGTGGGATGAGTATTTCGCCCCGCGATATGGTGAACCGAACGCCGGTACGCTGTCAGCCATCAAGCTGGTGGCCAGCCACGAAGGACTGTTGCTTGACCCGGTCTACACCGGCAAGGCCATGTCCGGTCTGCTCGATGGCATCGGCCGTCAACGCTTCAACGACGGCCCGCTGATCTTCCTGCACACCGGCGGTGCGCCAGCGCTGTTCGCCTACCCGGATGCGTTCGATCAGTGACGTTTTAGCCAACGGGTCCTTTATGCTTTTGTGGAGGGAAAATAACTTTTTTTGTTATTTTTCCTCATAAGCAGATGGCTATATAGTCGCGCCCGGCAGAGCACAACGCTTAACCTTACACCTGACCTAACTGCCTGAAAAAAAGCTGAATAATCAGCACGAAGTTGCTTGAGTCGGGTCAGAAAATGGCCAGACACTTCCATACCAACCAGGGGCTCGCATGAACATTTCCGCTATTCGTCGTACGTTTCTTTTTTCGGCAATGGGCTTGATGCTCAGTGCCGGTATCGCCGGGCAAGCCATGGCTGGCGAGCAACTGCAGAAAATCAAGGACAGCGGTACGCTCAATGTCGGCCTGGAAGGCACTTACCCACCGTTCAGCTTTGTGGATGAGAGCGGCAAGCTCACCGGCTTCGAAGTCGAGTTTTCCGAAGCGCTGGCCAAGGAACTGGGTGTCAAGGCCAAGATCCAGCCGTCGAAGTGGGATGGCATCCTGGCCGCCCTGGATTCCAAGCGTCTGGACGTGGTGATCAACCAGGTGACCATCTCCGACGAGCGCAAGAAGAAGTACGACTTCTCCGAGCCCTACACCATTTCCGGCATCCAGGCGCTGGTTCTGAAGAAGAACGCAGACACCATCAAGTCTGCCAAAGACCTGAGCGGCAAGAAGGTGGGCGTGGGTCTGGGCACCAACTACGAGGAATGGCTCAAGGCGAACGTTCCGGGCGCAATCGTCAAAACCTATGACGATGACCCGAGCAAGATCCAGGACCTGAGCGTAGGTCGTATCGATGCGATCCTCGTTGACCGTCTGGCCGCCCTGGAAATGGCTGCCAAGACCAAAGGCACCAGAAAAGAACTTGCGCCCGCAGGCGAGAAATTCTCCCGCCAGGCATCAGGCATTGCCCTGCGTAAAGGCGAGCCTGAATTGCTGGCGGCCATCGACAAGGCCATCGACAAGCTGCGTGCCGACGGCACGCTGAAGAAGCTGTCGGAAAAGTACTTCAACGATGACGTCACCCGATGATTGAAGAGAGCCTTCAGCTCGCGCTGGACTCCGCGCCCTTCCTGCTCAAGGGCGCGTACTACACGGTATTCCTCAGTCTTGGCGGGATGTTTTTCGGTTTGCTGCTGGGCTTCGGCCTGGCACTGATGCGCCTTTCGCGCATCAAACCGGTGAACTGGATAGCCCGCATCTACGTGTCGTTCTTTCGCGGCACGCCCTTGCTGGTGCAGCTGTTCGTGATTTATTACGGCCTGCCGGAGCTGGGTATCCAGCTTGAGCCGCTGAGCGCTGCACTGATCGGTTTTTCCCTGAATATGGCCGCCTACGCCTGTGAAATCCTGCGCGCGGCCATCAGTTCCGTGGAGCGCGGCCAGTGGGAGGCAGCGGCCAGTATCGGCATGACCCGCTGGCAGACCATGCGTCGGGCGATCCTCCCGCAGGCCGCACGCACCGCATTGCCGCCGCTGGGCAACAGCTTCATCTCGCTGGTCAAGGACACGGCGCTGGCAGCCACCATCCAGGTGCCAGAGCTGTTCCGTCAGGCGCAGTTGATCACCGCACGCACCTTCGAAATTTTCACCATGTACCTGGCCGCTGCTCTGATCTACTGGATCCTTGCCACGGCGCTCTCGCACCTGCAAAACAAGCTGGAAGCCAGGGTCAACCGGCACGATCTGGAGACCTGACACATGATAGTGGTTGAAAAACTCACCAAGGCCTTCAAGGGCAATCAGGTGCTCAAGGGCATCGATCTGCGTATCGAAGCCGGGGAAGTCGTGGCCATCATCGGGCCCAGCGGCTCGGGCAAGACCACCCTGCTGCGCTGCCTGAATCTGCTTGAAACGCCTGACAGCGGGAGGATCAAGGTCGGTGACATCGAGATCGATGGCACCCGTTCCATGAACCAGCAACAGGGTTTGATCCGCCAGTTGCGTCAGCAGGTCGGGTTCGTCTTTCAGAACTTCAATCTGTTTCCGCATCGCACCGCTCTGGAAAATGTCATCGAAGGCCCGGTGGTGGTCAAGAAGGTGGCCCGTGAAGCCGCCGAGGCGCTGGGCAGAAAGCTGCTCGCCAAGGTCGGCCTGAGCGGCAAGGAAGACGCTTACCCGCGACGCCTGTCCGGCGGGCAGCAACAGCGTGTGGCGATTGCACGGGCGCTGGCGATGGAGCCGCAAGTGATCCTGTTCGACGAGCCGACCTCGGCCCTGGACCCGGAGCTGGTCGGTGAGGTGCTGACGACCATCCGCGCTCTGGCTGAAGAGAAGCGCACCATGGTCATCGTCACTCACGAGATGAGCTTTGCGCGGGAGGTTGCCAACCGGGTGATCTTCATCGACAAGGGAGTGATCGTGGAGCAAGGCGAAGCCAAAGCGCTGTTCGCCAACCCGAAAGAAGAACGCACAAGGCAGTTTCTCGAGCGTACCCGCTCCTGATCAGGACGATCAGCCTGCGCAAAAAGCAGCGTCCATTCAGCGGCGCTGCTTTTTTCTTACATTTCTGGAAGGATTAATCGTTCAATATCCTTGCTGAATTCCCGCGTAATTTTCCGAAAAATCATCGAAATAATAAAATTAGCGTACGCCCGTTCTGCACCTTGATTCGTAGCCGGCTGCGCCGCTGTGTGCCCGTCTTGCCAGACTTTCCCTTCCGTGCGTTGTCCTGTCGGTTACGGCCTGCTGCCATTGATACTTTGTGGTAGGACGGTTGTTTAGTGAGGAGTCAACGGTTCCAAACATACAGCGTAGGAAGTCTCCGGTTTTCAAGTAAACAACCCTCAAATGCACTTCGCACATTGACAAGTGCCCGCAAAGCCCATTAGCTCACTGACTTCACTCATTCCAGTGAGACCGCAAAGTTTCAAGCACGCATTTCATACCGTTTGTAATGTTTGCCATAACTTGGATATTTAAGGTACTTATCCCCCTGCCTGAACCGCACATTTTATTACTTGAACATGACAACTTATGACGAATCTTTACTTGAACTATTGATTATCAGGAGCACCCCGACATGAGTCAAAACACTTGCAAAGCCAGCCCTATGAGCTTGCCGATCCCTGCTGTTCCGCTGGCCAGCCGACATGGCATAGGCGTGAGGAACGCCTCTCAACTCGTCGTTCATGTGGACCCCTACGGCAGCATGGAAGAGGGCGATCTGATCGAACTGTTTTGGGACGGCTGTTACGTCGCGTCAACAATTTTGAAGGCATCTGACGTCGGCAAGCCTGTCGTCCTACGTGTGCCGGAAAGCTTTCTGCAGAATGGCAAGGCGAGAACCTACTACCGGGTCATGAAGATCGGCGGAGTGCCCGTCACCTCGCCCTGCCGCAAGCTATGGGTCAAGCTGGACGCCCCGGGAGGGCTGCTGGTCAGCGCCAGCACGGAAGAAAACCAGGGGCTGGCGCCGCTCTATGTGGCGCCATCGGTCATACGCCACGGCCTGTCGCGCAGACACCTGGAAGGCGGCTTGCCGATGACCATCGAGCCTTATCTGAACATGGCTGTTCACGACGAGATCACCATACGTTGGGGCGATCTGCGCATGGACCTGCCGCCGCTCACCGCCGACGATATCGGTGAGCCGGTCGATTTGGTTGTACCGCCTGAGTTGATACGCGAAGGCGGAGACGAGCAACGTCTGGAAGTGAGTTACTGTGTGATCGACCGGGTAGGCAACAACTCGCTCTGGGCACCACCTCGTATAATAAGGATCCAACCGCTGGGGCATTGAATGCCTGAGGACGGCACGTCGAACACACCGCTTCGCTAACGATACTGTTTGATAGACAGCACCGCACGGATCACTCTAAAAACGAAGCGTTATTCATTCACGCTCATTACCTGTATTAAACATTGGCCAGGCGTGTAAGAAAGTTCAACGTCGCTCAGGCATCCGCCGTGTTTCATCCGTACTTGGTTCTGCGCAGGCGTCTTACATCTTGCGTGACGCAAGGTGAGTACACGAACGGGCAGTGGCAATTGACAATAACTGTCTATGCTTATTCCAAAAAGCACGTTTTAAAAACTTTTATACACGCTTAGGGTATATACACCGGACCACCGGACATCGTGATGTTTTCCAGCCGCACCTGATGCGGCCTACTGCTACGAGGTTCCGATGGTCCCTTTCACAACTACCCCTGTGGATAAACCCAGGGTCGTATCGATTGACGGTGAGCGACGCGAGTCTGATCCGGCGACGGTAGCGGCCCACAGCGTCGAGGCTCCACAAGAGCCTGACGTTGCACCCCGCCTGCTGAAGGCCAGCGTGTTGCAAAACGACGCGCAAGCCATTGCAGCAGCCCATGAACTGGCCGCGGCCGCGCAGGTCAACGCCGCCAATCGCGACAGACAACGCGCCTTGCCATGGGCTGAAATCGAACAGTTCACCCGTAGCGGACTGGGCAGTATTTCCATCCCGCGCGCGTACGGCGGCCCGCAAGTATCGTTCGTCACGGTAGCCGAAGTTTTCAGGATCATTTCTGCTGCCGACTCGGCACTGGGACAAATTCCGCAAAACCAGTTCGGCATTCTGCACCTGCTGCAGAGCAGCGCCACCGAGCAGCAGAAGAAAGCGCTGTTCCAGAGCGTGCTGGACGGTTGGCGCATCGGCAATGCAGGCCCTGAGCGTGGCACCAAAAACACGCTGGAACTCAAGGCGCGGATCACCGCCAATGGCGACCGCCTTGCCATTACCGGACAGAAGTTCTATTCCACCGGCGCGCTGTTCGCGCATTGGGTCGCAGTCAAGGCGCTGGATGATCAAGGCCGGCAGATCATGGCCTTCATCGAGCGCGGCACACCGGGCCTGCGCATCGTTGATGACTGGTCGGGCTTTGGCCAGCGCACAACCGCCAGCGGCACGGTGCTGCTCGACAACGTGCCGGTGGACGCCGGGCTGGTGGTCGATAACTGGCGCCTGTCCCTGACGCCGAACATTCAGGGCGCCGTTTCGCAACTGATCCAGGCCGCAATCGACGCGGGTATTGCGCGCGGCGCCATCGACGATGCGATTGCCTTTGTACGCGAGAAATCCCGCCCGTGGGTCGACGCCAATGTCGAGCGCGCTAGCGATGACCTCTACGTGATTGCCGACATCGGCAAGCTGAAACTCGAACTGCACGCGGCAGAAGCGCTGCTGCGCAAGGCGGGTCAGGAGCTCGACGAGATCAGCGCTGCCCCCATCGATGAGCACTCGGCAGCCCGCGCCTCCATCGCGGTCGCGCGGGCCAAGGTACTGACTACCGAAATCTCGCTGCTGGCCAGCGAGAAGCTGTTCGAACTGGCCGGCAGCCGCGCGACCCTGGCCGAGTTCAATCTCGACCGCCACTGGCGCAACGCGCGCGTCCACACCCTGCATGACCCGGTGCGCTGGAAATACCACGCGGTCGGCACCTGGCATTTGAACGGCACCCTGCCTGCTCGCCATTCCTGGATCTGAACCAGACCACTGGAGAAACCCCTTCATGAGTTCCAACCCAAAAGCGCGCGATAATGCAGCGCTGATCACCAGTGACGCTCAGGCCCTGCATATAGCCCGCGAACTGGCCCTGCAATTGAAAACCGACAGCGCGCAACGCGATCGCGAGCGCCGTTTGCCGCATGCCGAACTCGACCTGTTCAGCCAGTCCGGTCTGTGGGGCATCAGTGTGCCGCAAGCGTTCGGCGGCGCAGGTGTTTCCAATGTCACCCTGGCCAAGGTGATCCAGCTGATTTCCGAAGCCGATGGCTCGCTGGGCCAGATTCCACAAAACCATTTTTACGCTCTGGAAGTGCTGCGTGTGAACGGCAGTCCGCAGCAACAGGCGCGCTTGTACGCCGAGGCACTGGCGGGCTTACGCTTCGGCAATGCGCTGGCCGAACTGGGGACCAGAACCGCACATGACCGCACCACTCGCCTGAGCCGCGACGGGGACGGTTATCGCATCAACGGCCGCAAGTTCTACGCCACCGGCGCGCTGTATGCGCAACGTATCCCCACCTCGGTGATTGACGATGAAGGTGTGCAGCAACTGGTGTTCGTGCCGCACGACAGCGAGGGGCTGAGCGTCATCGACGACTGGAGCGGTTTCGGGCAGCGCACCACCGGCAGTGGCTCGGTGGTGTTCGACAATGTGTATGTCAGCGCCAACGATGTGGTGCCGTTCCAGAGCGCCTTCCAGCGCCCTACCACGGTCGGGCCGCTGGCGCAGATTCTCCACGCTGCGATCGACACCGGCATTGCCCGAGCGGCCTTCGAGGACGCCCTGACGTTCGTGCAGACGCGTACCCGGCCATGGATCGATTCGGGTATCGAAAAGGCCGTGGACGACCCGCTGACCCTGCACAGCTTCGGCAAGCTGGGTATTCGCCTGCATGCCGCCGAAGCACTGCTCGAACGCGCCGGGGAATTTCTGGATGTCGCTCAGGCCGACAGCAATGCCGAGACCGTCGCCGCCGCCTCGATAGCCGTGGCCGAAGCGCGCGCCATCAGCACGGAGATTTCCCTGGCAGCCGGCAGCACGCTGTTCGAGCTGGCGGGCAGTCAATCCACACTGGCGGAACACGGCCTGGATCGCCACTGGCGCAATGCGCGCGTGCATACGCTGCATGACCCGGTGCGCTGGAAGTTTCACGCCATCGGCAATTACTACCTCAATGAGACTAACCCGCCCCTGCGGGGAACGATCTGATGGCGCGTAAAAAGATCCTCCTCAATGCGTTCAACATGAACTGCATCGGCCATATCAACCATGGCCTGTGGACCCATCCACGCGACACCTCGACGCAATTCAACAGCCTGGAATACTGGACTGAGCTGGCAAAACTGCTGGAACGCGGGCTGTTCGACGGCCTGTTCATCGCCGACATCGTGGGCGTGTATGACGTCTATCAGAACTCGGTGGACGTCACCCTCAAGGAGGCGATCCAGTTACCGGTCAACGACCCGCTGCTGCTGGTCTCGGCCATGGCCGGGGTCACCAGACACCTGGGCTTCGGCCTGACCGCCAACCTGACCTACGACGCGCCCTATCTGTTCGCCAGGCGCATGTCGACACTGGATCACCTGAGCCGTGGCCGGGTGGGCTGGAACATCGTCACCGGTTACCTCGACAGCGCAGCGCGGGCCATGGGCCTCAGCGAGCAGAACGAACATGACCGCCGTTACGATCAGGCCGACGAGTACCTGGAGGTGCTTTACAAGCTCTGGGAAGGCAGCTGGGAAGACGATGCCGTGATCAACGACCGCGAGCAACGCGTCTACGCCCAGCCAGGCAAGGTCCACAAGGTCCGGCATCAGGGCGAGTTCTATCAGGTCGAGGGTTATCACCTCTGCGAACCGTCGCCGCAACGCACGCCGGTGCTGTTTCAGGCTGGCAGCTCGGAGCGCGGCCTGCAGTTTGCCGGACAGAACGCCGAGTGCGTGTTCATCAGCGGGCAGAACAAGGCCGCGACCCGCGAGCAGGTCGACAAGGTGCGCGCCAGTGCCGTGCAGGCCGGGCGCAACCCGGAGGACATCAAGGTGTTCATGGGCCTGAACGTAATCGTCGCCGCCACCGAAGCACTGGCTCGGGAGAAGCACGCCGAATACCGCAGCCATGCCAGCGCCGAAGCTGGCGTGGCGCACTTCGCCGCATCTACGGGCATCGATTTTTCTCAGTACGAACTGGACGAACCCATTCAGTACGTGAAAAGCAACGCCATTCAGTCCGCGACCAAAAACCTGAAAAACAACGACTGGACGCGCCAGAAACTGCTCGACCAGCACGCCTTGGGCGGCCGTTACATCACCTTGATCGGCTCGCCCCAACAGGTCGCCGACGAGCTGGAATCGTGGATCGAGGAAACCGGCCTGGACGGCTTCAACCTGACCCGCATCGTCACCCCGGAAAGTTACGAGGACTTCATTGATCTGGTGATCCCGGAGCTGCAACGCCGTGGGTCTTACAAGACTGCTTACCAGGAGGGCAGCTTGCGCAAAAAACTGTTTCCGCAAGGCACCGACCGTTTACCGCAACGGCATGCGGGGGCGGCACACCGACATATTTGATGAAGACATGCGCCCCACGCCGAAGCGCTTGGCGTTGTGCACAGGCTTTGTGGGAGCGATGCGCTGCGGGGGCGGCACACCGGCGTAGTTGATGACGACATGCGCCCCCACGCTGAAGCGCTTGGCGTTGTGCACAGGCCTTGTGGGAGCGAGCTTGCTCGCGAAAGCGATTGTCCAGACGCCCTGTTTTCTGTGGCTGCACTGGCCTATTCGCGAGCAAGCTCGCTCCCACAGGACCGATGCGCTGCGGGGACGGCACGCCGCCGTATTTGATGACGACATGCGCCCCCACGCTGAAGCGCTTGGCGTTGTACACAGG